>DAOUDB010000048.1:0-16858 GCA_034431495.1 Thermoflexales bacterium | reverse complement strand
GCATCCCTGCCGGCGCGCGCGCGATGGCTGTGCTCAATCAGCGCGATGCGCATCAGCCCCACCCAAACGCTGCGCGCATTGTGCGCGACCTGACCGCGCGCGGATTCGATCGGGCAGTCGTGGCGGCATTGCGCGACGCGCAGCCGGTATTGCAAGTGATCGAGAGCGCAACAAACACTCAGTCCGCATCACAGGATGCGGACTGTGTGTTTAGCCGGTCAACTGGGATGAGCCGGGTCATTCCTGCTCGGGCGTGATTGGCGCGGGATGGTCGCCGAAATCCTGCGGGGTTTTGTGAATTTCGGGCTGTGACACAAACGTGCTGACCATGCTGCGCGTGTCCGCCACACCGAGCCAGCCAAACAGATTGGCAAATCGGCGTTCGAGCAAGGCGCGAATGTGACTGCGATCCAGTTCGTTCAAGCGCCACATCTGTTCCTTGAACGGCCCGATTGCGCGCCGGCGCGCGCGATGCAGGAATTGCGCTTCGCTGAGGCCGGGCTTGCGCTCGCTCTCCAGCGTCTTCAGTATCCAGGCGCGCATATTCTCGCGCAATTCGTCGGGCAAGGCGTCGATCACGATGTTTTGCAGTTGGGTGGCCAGTTTGACTTCCAGCGCGCCGCTGCGCGCAAACTGCGAGAACATCTCATCCGAGACTGTGCTGGTCCCGTGTTGGGAGACGCCGCCCAGCCCGTACTCTTTGCGAGCTGCCCCGGACAGCTCGCGCAACAACGCGAAATCGACTTCCGGCGCCAGCACCGTTCCATTGGGCGCAACGACGCCGCCGCGCGTTGTGCCGGCCATCACGGCGACTTTGCACAAACCGGGTTTATGGCGTAGGGTGCGGGCGCAGCCATCCAGGTAAGCGCGCAACTCGTGAACGTCGCTGTTGCGCTGTCCGCCTTCGCCGATTTCACCGCCGACTGCGACAATGACATTGTGCGGCTGGCGGATGCGAATGTATTCGGTCAACAGGGCGGTCAACTCATAGTTGCGGCGTTGCTGCTCGGCCGGCGCGCTGCGGGTCATGTCTACCAGCGTGGATGTGTCCAGGTCGAAGTTGTAGAAGCCGGCTTGCAGCGACTCGTCGATCAGCCGGCGCAAAGCGCCCAGCTCTGCGTCGGTGTCCTTCTTGTATCGCTCAGCCAGCAGTTGATAATGATCGCCCTGCAAAAAGACCGGCCCGCGAAAGCCTTCCTTGATGGCGGCGGCGAGCACCACGCCGGTGTATTCGGCCGGTCGCTGGTCGGTATCGACCATCTCGTTGCGCGTTAGCTCGAAGATAAACGCGCCGGTTCTGCTTTTGATGGCGGCGCTGAAGGCGGCGCGGGCGGCGTCGTAGACCAACGCGCGCAGGTTGACAGCCGGCACGGCAAATGTAGCGGGGATGCGCTCGAACCCTCGTGCAACGTATAGCTCGTGGATGGAAGCCGGCCGGATGCCAAGCGTCTGCGCCGTCTCCCAGATCAGCCAGCGCGCATAGGCTCGCGTTTCACCGGCGCCGAACACTGCCTCGCGCGCGAGCGTGTCGATGTCTCGTGCCCGCAGGATGGCTTCGTCGCGCACCCGCACGCGCTCGGCGTCGACCTCAATCGATTCGCTCGTCTTGTCGAGCACTGACAGAAGCGTCGCATTCATGGGTACACCTCCTGAACAAGCTCGATGGGGTCCGCTACAGGTAAGTATAGGCCGGCGCGTGAGGGGCGCAAACATTTGCGTCCCGCGCCGGTGTTGTCACCACGCCCGCAGACGATGGAAGAGCGCGTCGAGCGTGGACAGTTCGCCCGAGGCCGCCAGATGCGCGATCAGCGCCGCGCCGCCGGCGTAGAAGGTGACGCGACTGAAGGGCCGCTCGCGCCCGCCCTGATTGACAGGAAGGTCGAGGCGCCGGCGAATGCTGTTTTCCATCCACCGCGCAAAGCCCTCCTTCCACTCCTGCCAGACCAGATACTCGAAATCGATCGCGCTCAAGACGCGCCGGAGCCAACTGCGGCAGCGCGCAATCTCGCCTGTGTCGCCGGCATCGCACGCCGCCAGCATTGCCGCGTACGCTTCGATGAACGCCGGGGAATCAAAGGGGAAGGGATGGTTGATCTCCCACATCATGTCACCGGCTTCATCGGCCCGACGCGCCAGCGCCAGTGATCGTCTCAACGCGGCCTCGCACGTGGCCGCCTGATGGCAGTGCGCGAACTCGTGGAATACGGTGACGCAGCCCTCCAACGAATCGAATACTTCCGGTGTGACAACGCACGCTGTTTGCCCGTTGAGGCTGTCGAGTGGAAATGCGGCGCGCACGCTGGCCGGGATGGGCATGGGGGCCGGCACTTCAGAAACCAGAGCATAGCGTTGTCGATCTGGGCCGGCAACGTAGATGAAAAACCGGTCGCCTTCCACAATGGCGACCGGGTACAGGCGCTCCAGCAGCGGATGAATATCGCGGATGGCCGGTTGAAGATCGCAGATGCGATCCAGGCCGGCGAGGTGGGTTGTGTTCATCAGGGGCCGGGTCTGCGATGCCCGCTTGCCGGCGCGCTTGCCAGTGCGCGATATCGCTCGACAACCATCTCGAACACCGGCTCGCCCGGCGACAGCTCGCACACCTCGCTCAACACTCTGGCGATGCCATAGCCGTGCAGCCGGCTTTGCAGGTCGGCGGCCACAGGGTCGGTCGGATCGTTGAAGCGCAGGCCGGCGGCGATGCCGGTGACCAGATGGGCCGGGGTTACACCTTCGGCAACGGCGTTCAGCGCCGCGCCAACCAATCGGTCGGTGCGGGCCAGCTTGCGGATGGGGTCGCGGCCCAGCCGTGAAATGGTGTCGCCCAACACGCGATTGCGGAAGCGGTGCAGCAGATCGTCGATGTTCGCCAGCAGGGCGCCTTGCGGCGGATGATACTTGCGCGCCAGCGCCAGCGCCGATTCCTCCATCGCGCCGCGCGCCTGGAAGTAAATGGCGTCATCATCGAGCGCGTCGTAGCCGTACTCGTAGCCGGCTAGATATCCCAGGTAGGCCAGCACGGCGTGGCCGGCGTTGTGAATGTACAGCTTGCGCTCGGTGTAAAACGAAAATGGGGCGAAGGGGAACATGCCCACAATGGCCGGCGGCTCGCCCGCGAACCCGTTGCGATCGACCGGCAACTCCTTGTACGGCTCCACGACGATCAGGCTGGGGTCTTGTGCGCGCATCTCTGGCGTGGGGGCCGGCACCATGCGCGCGATCACCGTGTCCACAAAACCGATGTGGCCGGCAACGTACTCGTGAAGTTCGCGCGGCAGGGCCTGCAACACCATCTCGCGCAGAATGCCGGCTGCGCCTTTCAAGTTCTCGCAGATGATCAGGTTGAGCGGCTCGGGCACGCCGGCCCGGGCGCGGCGTTCGATGCCTTTGGCAAGCGTGGGCGCCACGTATTTCAGCGCGCCGGCGCCGACGGCTGTGGCGCCGATCTGTGTTTCGGGCAGTGCCAGCAGCGCGACGATCGCATCGACTTGCCCGGCGTGGAAGGCGCGCGCCGGCCCGACTGTCACTTCCTCGGTGTGCTCGTTGGTGACCAGCCGAATGCGGTATTGCCCACGCGCGTTCAGCGCCTCGAGCAGCGCCTGGTCGATGTCTACGAAATTGACGCGATAGCCGGATTCGCTATACAACTGGCCGATGAAACCGCGCCCGATGTTGCCGGCGCCAAAGATCACAGACTCTTTCATATTTTGGATTTTCGATTTTGGATTTTGGATTGGAGATTGGCGCAGCGCATTGCGTGTTGCGTAGTGCGTATCTCGTGTTGCGTGGCGCGTTTCATCTGACTCCTGACGACTGGCTACTCCAGATCAAACGCCAACGCAGCCGCGCCCATCAAGCCGCAGTCATCGCCCAGCGCAGCGCGCACAATGGGGCGGTCGCGGTAGGGGGGCATGGCGTATTGCTGCACCGTCTGCCGCACCGGCTCGAACAACATATCGCCCATCAGGGACACACTGCCGCCCACGACGATGATGGCCGGGTCGTATAGGTGCAGCAAATTGACGAATCCCAGGCCGATGATGCGCGCCACCTCGGCCACGATTTCGAGCGCCAGCGGGTCATTGCGTTGGGCCGCTTCGCTTACCTCGCGGGCGGTGACGGCGTCGATGTTGCCGCCGGCCAGCTCGACCATCAGAGAAGGGCGCCCCTCGCGCAGCTTGTGATGCGCCAGCCGCGCAATGCCGGTGCCCGACGCATAGCCCTCGAAGCTGCCCGGCACGCCGGCGTGTGTCCAGCCGGCGTGAATGTCCAGCGTGGTGTGGCCGATTTCGGCGGCCAGCCCGCGCATCCCCAGCACCATCTGGTTGTTCAAAATCACGCCGCCGCCAATGCCGGTGCTGATCGTCACATACACCAGGTCTTTCAGCCCGCGCCCGGCGCCATAGCGTTGCTCGCCCAGCGCGGCCAGGTTGGCGTCGTTGCCGATGGCAACCGGCAGTTGCAGCCGCTCTTGAAGAATGGCGCGCAGGGGAATGTCGATCCAGCCGGTCAGATTAGGCGGGCACATCACCACGCCTGTGAATGGATCGAGCGGCCCCGGCGAAGCCACAGCTACTGCCTTGACAGATGCGGGGTCGGCGTCCGGCATCACGCGCTGGATGGACTCAACGATGCGGTTGATGACTGCCTCTGGCCCTTCGTCGGCCAGCGTCAGCTGTTTGTGTCGTTTGAGGATGTTGCCCTGGCGGTTGCACAGAGCGGCGCGAATGTTGGTGCCGCCCAGGTCTACGGCGATGACGGTTTGGCGTGGGTCAGTTGACATGCGCTGATTGTAGCGCCGGCCCGCGCTATGCGCCGATGATCGCCTGGTGAACGGCGAACGGGTCGTGCATGATGACGTTCTGGGCGAACAGATCGAGCGCGCCGATGTCTGACGAGAGGGCATCGGGCCGGCCGCGATCGACGATGCGCGCGATGAACGGGAATCCCTCCCAGTCTTCGGTGTGCAGGCCGAACAAGGGCGGCATCAGCACTGCTGCATCGAATGCGCGCAGGTCGGCCCGTTCGATCAGCGCGCGCAGGGCGCCGGCAAACGCGCCGGCCAGTTGATCGTCGAACGCGCGACCCACAATCCAGGTGTCTTTGCCGCGCGAGGGGGTGAGACTGACAAAGCCCGGCAATCCCTCCATCTCGAAGCTCAGGCCCACGTCGGCATGGGCAGCCAACAAATCTTGAAAGTAGTCTGCGCCATAGTGCCGGCGGTAGCTTAGCGCAGCGCGGCGCAACCCTTCGACTCTTGCGTAGTGCTGCCGGCGTGCCAGGCCCAGTTGCGCGTGGGCGTGAGGAATGGAGGCCCCGCCGGCCGGCCCGCCGTTCCACATCCAGATGAAGTAGTGCGCGTCGGGGTCTGCCTCGTGCGCGCGCGTTGCCCAGGCCAGGGCTGTTCGGAAATAATCACGCATGTGATCGGCAGTGAAAGCCAGCGGATTCGGCTCTTGAAAGATCAGCACCGCGCACTGACCGTCCCAGCGCGCCAGGTTGCTGCTGGTGACGCAGTGCGCGCCGACCACTCGGCCAAACACATCGACCGTGGTCATGGTGAGCGGTTGGGCAAATAGATTCGGCTCATTGGCGGCTGATGGGGGAGTCGCCGGCCGGCTGTGCAGTGGCCGGCGCGCGCGCAGCGGGTTGAAGACTGCCCCTTCCCACGTGACCTGGTTGGTGACGCGCACGAGGTGTTGCGTCTCTACATCGCTGATCGACCCAAAGCGCTGCGTCACCCACTCGCGCATGGCGTCCGGCACGATGCAATGGCCGGTTTCGACCTGTACATCGAACACGCGCTCAAAGCGCTCACGCTGCCGGGCGGGCAACTGCGCGATCAGCGCCGGCAAATCCGTAATGTGGCGCATATACCCGCTCCGCGACACGCGCGCTATAGCTTGCGCCCGATGACCAGCATGCCGGCGCCTTCGTCGCGCGAGACTTCATCGTAGAGAGGACGCAGGCGGGTTTCGAGGCGTTTGATAAGCTGGCGGGCCAGCAGGCGCTGGTAGCCGAGCTTGCGCAGGCGTGGCGACGCGACCAGGCTGAACCACGAGCGCCGGCCAATGCCAAACTCGCCGTTCATGCGATCCCACGCTGCGGCGGCATTGGGTGACACGTAGTAGCGCGCTTCGATCAGTTGAACGCCGACTGTTTGAAACAATACGCGCCACTCGTCGGCGGTGTGATAGTGAAAGTGCGCCAGCAGCCTGTCCACGCCGGCGGCATACGCTTCGGCTGCTTGTTTGTTGGGCGCGGTCTTCACGCCGTGCAGCAGCTTGCGAAACTGGTCGCTGGGCACGGTCAACACGAGCAGGCCGGCGGGGCGCAGCACACGCGCCAATTCAGGCAACACATTTTGAGGATCGGGGATGTGTTCGATCACAGAATTGGCGTACACGCTGCCAAAGCTGCCGGCGCAGTAGGGCAGGGCGTGGCCGTCGGCGAACTGCACGCCGAGTGGATACACGCCACTATCGCGGGCCGAGGGCAATTCGGCAGAGGCAATGTCGCAGCCAAATACGCCCGGCTGTTTGCCAAACACGGCGTCGGTGAACAGGCCATCGCCGCATCCAAAGTCGAGCAGAGGAGCTGGAAAGTCAAGCGCGGCCAGCGCTTTGGCTTCGATGGCGCGCCACAACGCGACCGGCGGCGCAAACCAATAACGGTTGAGAAAATCGTTGAGAAAGTCGCGCTCGCGGCGGACTTGCAGGACGGGTGATGGGGCGTTGAGGTCGAGCATCGTCATCGGGCGCATTATACGGGTGAGAAGCTATCAGAAGGGAACATGCCATGCTCGCGCCCGGCAAGCATACAATCGCCGGCGCGTTTGTCCCCAATCTGTCTGTCATCTCGTTTGACACTACGCGGCAGTGTGTTAGAATCCCGCTGCTTATCGTGGGCCTGTGGCGCAGTTGGGAGCGCGTCTCAATGGCATTGAGAAGGTCAGGGGTTCGAATCCCCTCAGGTCCACTTTTCGTTCCTTGACAACAGAACACAAACACGCCGTCGGAAGTAGTAGGCCATCCTCATAGCGAGTTGGGAGAGCAAGGTGCAAGCCCAGCGTTGCGCCACAAGAGGAGCGCGTCAGGCTGAACTCGTCCGACGATTTTAGATTTGTGATTTTGGGTTTGGGATTGCGCTGTCCATTCGAGGGTTGCAATCCAAAATCTAAAATCCAAAATCCAAAACCGGCATGTCGGGCTGCGCCCGTTAGCGCGCGATCGAGGCAGGAATAGCCGGCAGGCTGTTCCGGCGAACCAGGGTGGTACCACGGGCCCACTCGTCCCTGAGCGGATGAGTGGGCTTTTTCATTGTGGGCGAGAGGACAACACAATGGCAGATCGATACATACCTCAGGAGATCGAACCGAAATGGCAGGCGCGCTGGGAAGCAGACGCGCTGTACAAAACCGGCCAGGCTGACAGCCGGCCCAAATATTACATTCTCGACTTCTACCCTTACCCGTCCGGCGAGGGTATGTCGGTTGGTCACGCGCGCAACTATGTGCCCACCGACGTGATCGCGCGCTACTATCGCATGAAGGGCTATAACGTCCTGCACCCGATGGGCTTCGACGCCTTCGGCCTGCCGACTGAAAACGCGGCGATCAGACTCAAAGTGAATCCGCACATTTTGAACGAGCGCTACTCGGCCAACTATGTGCGGCAATACAAGCTGATGGGGCTGAGCTATGACTGGTCGCGCCTGATCAACAGCGCCCATGCCGACTATTACCGCTGGACGCAGTGGATCTTCCTGCAGATGTTCCATGCGTGGTATGACCCGCGCCTGAACCGCGCCGCCCCGATCGCCGACCTGGAGCGCGAGCTGTCCGAGCAAGGGTCGCAGGCGATCTTTGACTACATCGACACGCACGCCGAGCATGTGGGCGTGGTTGCCAAAGGCACGCCGGTTATCTCGGCTGCGCAGTGGCATGCGATGAGCCGGCGCGAGAAAAACGCCTACTTGATGAATTTCCGCCTGGCCTTCCGGGCTGAAAGCACGGTCAACTGGGACCCGGTGGACAAAGTCGTTGTCGCTGATGAGGAAGTGGAAGGCGGGCGCGCCTGGCGCAGCGGCGCGCTGGTCGAGAAGAAGATCATCCATCAGTGGTTCTTCCGCATTACCGCCTATGCTGAACGGCTGGCCAACGATCTGGACACGGTGGACTGGCCGGAGAAGATCGTCAAGATGCAGCGCAACTGGATCGGCAAGAGTGAAGGGGCCGAAGTCGATTTTGAGATTTCGGATTTTGGATTGCCGATTGCCGGCCAATCCCAAATCCGAAATCCAAAATCCAAAATCCGAGTGTTTACCACCCGGCCCGACACGCTGTGGGGCGCGACGTTCATGGTGCTGTCGCCCGAGCATCCGCTGGTGGCGGAGTTGACAACGGCCGACCGCCGGCCCGACGTGGAAGCGTACATCGCGCAGGCCAAAGCCAAGACAGAAGAAGAGCGCACAGCGACCGAGAAGGAAAAGACCGGCGTGTTCATCGGCGCATATGCCATCAACCCGGTCAACGGCAAGCGCATCCCGATCTGGATCGCGGACTACGTGCTGATGGGCTATGGCACCGGCGCGATCATGGCCGTGCCGGCGCACGACGAGCGCGACTTCGCCTTCGCCCTGAAGTTCGGCCTGCCGATCATCCCCGTCATTGACCGGCCCGATCGCGTGGCAAAGAGCGTTGTCTTCCCCGGCGCGATGGATGAAGGCTTCCGGGCTGAGTTGGAGCAGGCCGGCTTTGAGTGTTACGCCGCGCCGGTGGGCGAGGCCGGCGTAGGGCTGTTTGTCACCCTGCGCGGCGACGCGCAGATCGACCGCTATGTGGAACTGGCGCGCAGACATCTGAAGCCCGGCCACTGGAACGAGATCGTCGGCGCGCGCTGGCTGTTCGTCTTCGAGGACGGCGTGGAGGAACTGAATTCGGTCGAATCCGACGCGCGCATTCTGCCGCGCTGCGCGGCCCTGCGCCCCGCTGTCGGCAACGCGCGCACCGTCATGGAGATGCTGAGCCGGCAGCCTTTCTATCAGGATGCGCTGTTTCACGCCGAATACGGCACGATGATCCACTCTGGCCCGTTCAGCGGCACGCCCGGTGACACGGCCCGTCAGCAAGTGACGGCGTGGCTGGCCGAGCAGGGCATGGGGCAGCGCCGGGTGAATTACCGCATCCGCGCCTGGCTGATCAGCCGGCAACGCTACTGGGGCACGCCGATCCCCATCATTCACACGCCTGACGGCGAAGAGGCGTTGGATCCAAGCGAGTTGCCGCTGCGCCTGCCGGAGGTGGAAAACTATGAGCCGACCGCGACCGGCGAGTCGCCGCTGGCCAATATCCCAGAGTTCGTCAACACGCCGCGCGGCCGGCGCGAAACCGACACCATGGCCACGTGGGCCTGTTCGTCGTGGTACTACATGCGCTTCAGCGACCCGCACAACGATCAGGCCCCCTTCGGCCAGAAGGAGGTGTCCTACTGGCTGCCGGTCGATATGTACGTCGGCGGGGCCGAGCACGCCGTCTTGCACCTGCTGTATGCCCGCATGTGGACCAAAGTGCTCTACGACCTGGGGCATGTGCCGTTCATCGAACCGTTCAAGGCGCTGCGGAATCAGGGCATGATCCTGTCGCCACAGAAGAAAGTGGATGAAAAGGGGCGCGAGTACTTCGAGAAGATGAGCAAGTCGAAGGGCAACGTCATCACGCCAGACGAGGTGGTGGCCGAGTATGGCGCCGACGCATTGCGCGGCTACGAAATGTTCATCAGCGACTTCTCGCAAACGGTGCCGTGGAACACGCAGGGGGTGCCCGGCGTGCGGCGCTGGCTCGATCGCGTGTGGCGCATCGTGTTGGCGCCGGAAGAGGATAAGGGCGTGCCCGTCACGTATTCCGGGCGCGAGCTGCGGCGCGTCGCGCACCAGACGATTCTGAAGTTCGAGAAAGACCTCCGCGATTTCAGCTTCAACACCATTGTGGCTGCGCTGATGGAGTTCACCAATGCGCTCTACAAAGCGCGGGATGCCGGCCTGGCCGGCTCGCCCGGATGGAACGAAGCCATCGACATCCTGCTGAGGTTGATCGCCCCTGTCGCGCCGCACATGGCCGAAGAGCTGTGGATGCGTCTCGGTCGCGCGTACAGCATTCACCAACAGCCCTGGCCGGTCGCCGACGCGGATGCGGCCAAAGAAGAGGAGATCACCGTTGTGGTGCAGGTGAACGGCAAGGTGCGCGATCGTATCACCGTGCCGGCCAGCGCCGATGAAGACATGGTGAAGCAGGCCGCCCTGCAAACCAACGGGGCGCGCAAGTCCATGAACGGCAAGCCGCCCCGGCAAGTTATCTACGTGCCGGGCCGGCTGGTCAGCATCGTCGTGTAGCGCAAGTTGCGGCTACATCCCCGGCCTGTCGTTGTGGGGGCGCGGCGCTCCGTGCAAGCGCCCTGCGCTGACAGGCCGGGGCAAGCCGGTTGCCGGCGATGGCGCATGGCGCGGCGTCAACCTGAACCATTCGCGCGCCCACAGAAACAGCGCCGGCCCTGCGAACAAGCCCATTCCCACGAAGACAGCCAATCCCACGACAGGCCCCGACCAGAACAACACATTAGCGATGCTCTCGCCAATCCAGGTAATGCTGTAGGCCAGCATGGGCAGGGCGCGATGCAGGGACGCTATGCGCTGTTGTGATGCGTCCGAGTGCCACAATGTGCTGCGCCCGGCGGGGCGGTCTATCATGCGCCATATCGCGTAGATGGCAAAAGACGTGAGTAACCAGCCGGCGAAGTTGCTGAGAGGGATGCCAAAATACGCGCCGCCATCGCGCCAACCCCAGTAACCGGCAGCTATCATGCGCGGATCAAGACTCAAATCCCAGGCTGTCATCGCTATGGCGGAGAGTGCGCATTGTGCCAGCGCGGACAGCCATCTGGGCATCCGCATGGATCTGCGCTCGAAGTGGTCAAGCAGCCGGCGCACTGTTTCATGGGCCGGGTATAGCACCATAAACCAGGCAATGGGGATGATGAGCGGCACAAGCCCAAACAGTTTTGGCCCCAGCCGATCTGGCGCGTAGGCATATTCGCCAAATGGGAAACCTGTCGCAACGCCGATTGCTTCTGACAACAGCGTGACCATGAATGCACTGCCGGCCATTAACAGTCCTGTGACGCCCCCGCGTGTCTCGATCAAATGCACCAGCGAGAAAACAGCCAACAACACCACAGTCACGATTGTGATTGGAGACAGCCACTGCGAGCCGCTGAACAGTGTGGCAACAGCATAAGCTCCCATCGCTGCCATGTACACGATAAACAGGGCCGGGCTGGGATGTGCGATGGTGCTGCGTCGCAAAAGCGATGTTATAGAAGTCACGGGAGTTTTGAGTCTGCAAACGATAGGTGGGGCAAGACAGCGGCGGGAATGCTCAACTCCGCCTGGCGCTCAAAGAGCAGATAGACTGCCAACCCGGCGGTAGATAGATGGCATCATCGCCACTTTCTCAATCATGCTGAGAGAAGCGCGTTTGTGAAAAACGTCGAAGTGGTTATCTACGATGCGCGTGAGGATTGCGCGGTAAAGCAGGAGCGCTGCGCCGACTGCCAGCCGGCCCTCCGGCCTCAGGTGGGCAATGCCGTGCAGATTGGCCTCATACAAGCTGTTGGCCCGATCGATCTCAAAACGCATCAATGCTTTGAATCGGTCATCGATCACGGCGCTGCGCAGATCGGCTTCTGTGTAGCCGAAACGCCGCAGGTCTTCCTGAGGCAGATAGATGCGCCCCAACGCCAGATCTTCTCCGACGTCGCGCAGGATGTTAGTCAATTGCAGGGCGACGCCCAGCTCAATGGCGGCTGTTCGGGCATTCTCTGCCGACTTTGCGTGGTCATCCTGCAGGCCGATGATGTGCATGCTGATGAGGCCGACCGTGCTGGCGACCCGGTAACAGTACAGCCGCAGATCTTCGAATGTTTCATACCGGTCGATGGTCAGGTCCATCGCGCAGCCGTCGATCAACTCTTCAACATGCTGCTGAGGAATCTGAAAACGATCGCGGGTGTCTGCCCAGGCATACAACACGGGGTGGCGCTGGGCGCGGGCCGGCAGGCGAGACTGATGCCGCCATTCGGCAATGTCCTGGGCGCTCGCCCGGCCCGATACCCGGCCGGTTGTCCTGCCCGGCGCGTCAACCAGATCGTCGGTCAGCCGGCAAAACGCATAGAAGGCGCGAATCGCCCGGCGCGTTGGCGGAGGCAGGAACGCCGTGCTGAAGTAGAAGGACTTCGAAAACTGACGGGTAATGCCGGCGCAATATCGGTAGGCGCCCTGAGTCTCCGGGGTTTGATCCAGGCCGCGCAGACCTGCGTCGATTCGGCGAACCATGCTCTCAGATTCTATACCGGCGAACCCCGGCAGACTTAAGGGTTCCAGGTGCCCGCCGGACCTCTGCGCGTGGTTCACGGTGTCGGTTGCCATGCCACCCCCCGATCCTGAGCAATCAGCGCATTGGCTGCCCGCCGCCCGCTTCTGCATGCGCCCTCCATGCTGTCGTAGTATTTCTGATAGGTGTAGCCGCCGGCCAGGAAGAGATTGGGAATCGGCGACGCCTGAGGCACGCGATACTGGTCGATTCCCGGATACGGCCCGTACACGGACTGGGGCACGCGCACGACGGCGCTCTTGACGATGGTGGCGTCTTTGGCGGTGTCCGGGAAGACGTCGAGCACACTGGCCCACACTTTGGCTACGATCTCTTCATCAGTTTTGTTGATGAGGTCTTTGGCCGGCGCCACCACGAACTGGAAACGCGAGCCGGTGGTGAAGCGCTCTGGCGCGCCAGTGCCTTCTGAACAGGCCAGCCGCGCGCGATAGTCGGGGGTTGTGTTGGCCATGTCCGCGTACACCGGGATGACGCCGTCGGGCGAGAACAGGCAGTTGTCGAGATTGGAAATTTGCTTGTCGGTCCACAGATGGACGGTGACGACAGGCACGCCGGTCATCTTCATCAAGCCGGCGAAGTAGGGCATCGACTTGAGGGAATCGGGAAGAATCTTCTGAAGGTTGTGAATGGGCAGCGCGGTCAGGATGTGGTCGGCTGTCAGGCGTTCGGTCTGGCCGGCGCGCGTGATGTGCGCCGCCGCCACACGAGAGTTGTCGGCGCTCATCTCCAGGCGCTCGATCTTGCTGCCACAGTGAATGTTCCCGCCAAGCTGGAAGACGTAGTCCGCCATCGGGCCGATGAGATGCTCCTGCGGCGAGCCTTGCAGGAAGCCGATCCGGCTGGCGTGGTTCTCGCGCAGGAAAATGCCGATCACTTCCAGCACAATGCGGGCCGAGATCTCGTGGGCCGGGATGAATTTCAGCGCGAGCGTCATGGGGATGAACATCTTGCTGAACATGCGCTGGTCGATGCCCATCATGTCGTTCCACTGCTTGTACGTGATGCGATCCTGCTGCGCATAGTACGACTGGCTGCCGAACAGCATGGGATACAGCGCCCGGATCAGGGTCAGTTTTTCCTTCCACGAGAAGAACTTGTTTTCGAACGCGGCCGGCAGCAAGTGGAATGGACTGGGAAGCTTGCGGGTGCGGAACTCGAAGCGCTCTCCCTTCGAGAGCGTATAGGTCATCACGTGATCCTTCCACAGGATGCGGTCGTACACGCCGATTTCTCGCATCAGGTCAAAGATCTCGTCGTAGGCGCCGAAAAAGACATGCAGGCCGGTTTCAATCCAGTCACCGTCCTTGTCCTTCCACGATGACCACTTCCCGCCCAACACATCACGCTTTTCATGCACATCGACCTGATAGCCGTGCTTGAGGAGGGTGATGGCTGCGGTCAGGCCGGCAATACCGCCCCCCAGAACTAGCACGCTCTTTCCATTCGGAGATGCCCTGGTATGACCCATTTGTGCGTTGCGTTGTGACTCCATATGTTAAACAAAGAGTGTACGGGCATAAGTGAGTGATGGCTTAGGCCAGGCCAAGAAGTCATTAGGACGATGGATGGCAACCGGCAGATTGCGCTGGTTGACAGGTTAAGCCGATGTTATACAATCGGATCACCGCCGACTGGATAGTTTGGTGCTCCGGTGGTGATGTGCAGTGGAGCACCGTTCAAGGAAAGCCGGCGTCCAGCCAGGCAATGGTGAAGGTGAATACCAAAATACCTGAGTTCGAGCATTCAGAAAGCAAGGCACGTTATGCGCCCGCGTAACGTGCCTTTTGTTTTCCCTGACTTAGGAGGACGAAATGATGGACTCGAGTCACATCGGTAAGAGAGAGAAGGCGCGCCGTTATGCCCATGAGCGCGATCGATTCAAATTCCTTAACTTCCAGGTTGCGGTGCGTGGTGACAATGGCGATTATCTGGTTACCTATGACCACGGCAAGTGGTACTGCAACTCGGAGTATTTCCAAAAGCACGGCTATGACAGTCATACGATGGCGGTCGAGGAGTTGTTGAGCGACATGCTCGCAAAGCCCGAAACCGAGCCTCAATCCTGACGCCACAGCGAACCCTTGTGGCATCTGATCGGGAGGCGCACACGAGCGCGCCTCCCGATTGTTTTTCAAGGCGTCAGCCGGCTGTTCTCTGTGGCATGGCGTTTACGGCCCGGGCGATAGTCGTGAGTGGAGAAGGCCGGCTTGTTCATGCTAATATCGGCGCTGTGTATATCGGCACTCGCAGACGGCGCAACCGGGGCAACGGCATCGCCTGGTTTGTGCTCTTTCTGATCGGCGCGATTCTGCTCGGCGGATATGCGGTCGTTCAGGAGCGTATGGGGCGGGGAGTGAGGCTGGGCAGCGCGGATACGACGCCGCTGCCGACGGTGACCCCCACCCGCGCGGTCGAGGATTTCGTGGCTCTGGCCCGGCAGGCATACCAACAAGGCGACTACCGATCCGCCATCAGTTTGTACGAGCAGGCAGCCCGGCGTCGCCCGAATGACGCCCGGCTGTATGCCGAGCCGGCCCGGCTCATGGTGTTTCTGGGCCAGGCCCCAAAGGCCGAGCAGCGCGCTCGCAGAGCATTGGAGATAGACCCGTCGAGTGTGCTCGCCCGCGCCGTGCTGTGCATGGCGCTGGACTGGCAGGGCCGGGTGATGGAGGCACTGACCGAATGTCGGGCTGCCGTTGAGATGGACCCCAGCAGCTCCATCGCCCATGCTTACCTCTCAGAAGCACTGACCGACAGCGGTAATTTTGGCGGCGCGCGAGACGAAGCCCGTCGGGCGCTGGATCTTGATCCGCAGAATGCCGATGCCATGCGCAATCTGGGTTACTCTTACGAGATAGCCGGCGACTATAGCCAGGGCATCTACTATTACGAGGAAGCACTCAAGCTGAACCCGAATATGCCCCACGTCCTGATCTCGATCGGGCGGGCTTATACCATTTTGGGCCAGCCGCCCAAGTCGGTCCTCTATTACAAGCGCGCGATCGAGATCGATCCTCAGAATGCGGAAGCTCACGATCGTATGGGCGGCGCATATATCGCCATCGGCGAGTACGACCTGGCTCGTGAGGCGCTGAACAAAGCGATCGAACTCGACCCCATGCGCCCAACCGCGTTTACCCGCCGGGGGCTGTTGAACTTCCAGCAACGCCGATACGAAGGCTCTGTGGATGATTACGTGCGCGCCATCACCACCAGTCAGATCGTGAGTGGCACGATTACCGCCGCCGATTACCTCTACCTCGGTTTTGCTTACCAGTGGACGGATCGCTGCGACGAGGCGGTTCAGGCCTGGAACCAGGCGCTCGCTCTGGCGCCCGGCGACGAAGGCATCTCTGAAAATGTGGCGGTCGGTCTGCGCCGGTGCGGCCGGTGAGGTGGGTCGAGTACAATCGCCGACATGACCCAGGCTGACACGCGCACGGTGATCGCGCCATTGTTGAACACCACCCCGGCCGATGCGCTCGCCGCTTATTTTGCGCTCGAACACGACCCCCGCCGCGCCCGCCTGATCGTTCGCGTCGACGCCGCAGGCCGGGTTGCCGCGTTTGTCGCCGTGTGTCAAACCGGCATGGATTTGTTCCGCCCGCTGATCGTCGCGCGTGGCGATGATTCGGCTGCCCTGCGCGATGCGCTGCGCGAGGCGCTCGCGCCGGGCCGGCAATACCTGTTCAGTATTCCCCCTATGGCCCGCCCCGATTTGGAAGCGGTGGCGCACTTGCATGGCGAGATCATGGTTGCCACCTTTGCGCTTCAGCGCGTCAGTTTTAAGCCGGTGGTGAACATTCTTGTGCAGACCAGCCGCACCCCCGATGGACAGTTGCGCGCCTCGATTCCCGCGCGTGGTGAAGGTCTTGCAGCCGAAGCAGGCACCTCGTGGATCTCCAGCCACTACGCCGAAATATTCGTCAGTGTGGCCGAATCGCTGCGCGGACGTGGCCTGGGAAAATCGGTGGTGTCGGCGGTCAGCGCGCAAGTGCTCGACATGGAGCGCGTTCCGCTCTACATGACGGCCATAGAGAACGAAGCCTCGCGCCGGCTGGCGCTGGCGCTGGGCTACCACGACACCGGCGCCAGGGAGTTGACAGGCGCTTGCGCAAGGCGATAGTTGGCGATTTCTAAGCCAGGGGACGTATCAGTGTGCCGAGTCCCGTCGCAGATCGGACACCCAGTACGCAATACGCAACACGTTTCACGCTGGAGAGGAGTTCAAGAAGACATGTCAAAACGTCGCGAATTGATCGAGCGCCGCCGGGAGCAGGAACGCAAGCAGACAGTCACACTGCTTGTCGTGATTGGGGCGATTGCCGTCTTGTTGATTGGCGGCGCGATTGCGCTGAGCGTGGCGCAAAGCCAGAGTTCGTCCACGCCGGCGGCGGTGGCGACCAAAGCGCC
>DAOUDB010000047.1:0-2067 GCA_034431495.1 Thermoflexales bacterium | reverse complement strand
CTGCCATCGTGATGATAGGCATGAATGCGCCGGTCTTCGCCTTCCCACACGATCTCCAGATCGCCATCGCCGTCAATGTCGCCCACGGCAGCGCTGGAGAAGATGCCATCCCATTTCCCGTCGGGGTCACCGTATGAGGGCCCTGCGCCCACCTTGTCATCCTTGGGCTGCGGCCAGTTGCCCTTGATGCTGAAGCTCCACGGGCTGTTGTAACCATAGACCAGCATGCCGCCGTTCTTGCCATCCTGCGGCAGTCCGCCGGCGGGCACCACGATCTCCAGCTTGCCGTCCAGGTCAAGATCGGCCACGGCCACGGCAGAGGTAATCCTGGTGTCGCTGGTTGGGTTGTTCGGGCCGGCAGCGTTGATGTCCAGCACCACGCTGCGCGACCACAGCACCGCCCAGGCGCTGCCATTCCAGCCGACGACGAACAGGCGTCCATCGTCGGTAGGCACGACCAGTTCTTTCAGGCCGTCACCGTTGAAATCGGCAGCGGCTGGGTTGGCTCTGATGATGCGCTGCCCGCCCAGGTTGATGAGCGTCACCGCCGGCGCTGCGCGGCTGACGGGCAGCGGGCCGGCAATTCCCAGTGCAAACACAGTAAGCAACACCAAGCTGGCCGACACAGCCAGTCCATGCTTCATAAACTTTCTCCTTTTCGCGCTTCTCAGACAGCGTCTTGGGCTGCGCGGGCCGATCGGCGTTCCGTTTGCGCGCATCGAATCAGTTCGAGGTAACGATACGCTGCGATATCCCATGTTCGCTGCGCGCTGTATGCGCGGGCCGTTGATGCCATGCGCGCGCGCGGCTCGGGGTCGGCGCTCAGGACACGCATGGCTGCGCTCAGGCTGGCAATCTCACTGCCATTAACAGGTATCTTGATGACACAGTCGGCGGGCAGTTCACAGAATGCGCCGACATCCGAGACGATGCACGCTTTGCCCATGCCCAGCAGCGCGCTGAGCACAGCCGAGCTTTCGCCGGTGGTGGGAAAACGCAGCGCAACGCCAACATCCACCGCGTGCATGGTGAGCAGGAGGTGGTCGGGCCCGCAATAGCCGGCGTCGAAGCGAATGCGATGCCGGGCGCAGCGGGCCGGGTCATCGGCCCATGCGCGCAGCGCAGCCGGCGCCAGCGGGGTCAGCTCGCCGGTGATGCACAGCCAGGCAGCCGGCAGGTCTGCCTGAACAAACGCCTCGATCACGCGCTCCACGCGCTTGGCGGCGCTGATGTGGCCGAAGACGCCGAAGAGAACGGCGTCCTGCGGCAAACCCAGCGCGCGCCGGCATTCTGCTTGCAGCGCGCCGCAGTCGTCGGCGTATAGCGTCCTTCCAAAGGGCAGCACTTCAACCGGGCTTTGAGGCGCAGCCGCGCGCAACTGGTCGGCCAGGTAGTGGCTGTGGGCAGCCAGCGCGTCGCAGGCGCGGGCCATGCGGCGTAGCAAGGGGTGCGCATAGCTATCTGAGCCGGGCCGGCGCAGCCGGCGCCAGGCGCGCCAGGCCGCCAGCCAGCCCTCTTCTGCGACGATCTCGCGCAACAGTCGCCGGCGCGACACCCCTTCGTACAGATGATAGAGCGAACCGTCGTGAAAGACGCCGACGCGCCGACAGGGGGCGCTCAACAGCGCGTCGGCCATGTAAGCATGGCCGGCCTGGTTGCCCAGATGGAACACCGCCGCGTCAAAGGGCTGCCGGGCGTGTTCAGAGAGAAACGCGCTGGCCGGCAGCACTGCAATATCGGAGAAAGGCCGGCGCGCGTGTGCAATCGCCGCATCGTCCACAAACACCTGGACGCTTGTCCCGCGGCGCAGCACGTCGAGCAGTGCCACGCTGTATTCGGCGATGCCGCTGCGCGAGGGCGGCCATGGCGACCACCACGCGATGCGCAACTGTGCGGCGTTATGGACGGCGCTCACGTTCCAATTCTGCCACGCGGGCCTCTAACGTTTCGATGCGCGCCAGTAGATATTCGTTCAGTTTGAGCGACTCGGCCAGGGCGCGGGCGGTTGCCTGGTTGAACCGGGTTTGCTGTGCGATCAGGACGCGCACCGGCCAGCGCGCGCTGAGG
>DAOUDB010000046.1:0-32289 GCA_034431495.1 Thermoflexales bacterium | reverse complement strand
CATCGCCTCACACCTCCAGCATTTTCATGACAGCGGCGAGCGGTTGAAACCGCTCGCCGCTTTTTGCGCCCCCGTCACGCCCCGTCAAGGCTCATCGGCTTCAGCCAGCACGATGATGCGATCCAAACCGCCAAAGGTAACTCGCTCGGATTTGGCCGGGTTGATCACAACGCCATAGGACTTCGTGGCGTCGCCGGCCAGAGCATGGAGCCGGTAGCCGATGGCCGTCTCGCCGCGCCGGCGGGCTGCCTCGCACACGGTGTAGAAGTTCACCGGCCGGCCGGTCTCGACATATGCGCCGGCCGGCTCCAGATAGATTTCTGATCCTTCCACCGCCAGCAGATCGATGAACACATCGGCCAGGCCAGGGTCCTGCGCGACTTGTGCCAGGATGAGGCTGACAAGGTTATCGCTGACGATGAAATCGTCGGCGCGAGTTACCTCGGCCAGTTCGCGGTTGCGCAGGTCGAGCATCTGGCTGACGATGTTGAAGCCGGCTCCCGAAGCCGGCGAGTGCTCGCCCGCGCTTGTGCCAGACCTGTGGCGCATGATCTCGCGTAAGTGCAGCAACGTGACGGTGGTGCGCGCGTCGGCCTCCTGCACGCCCAGTTGGCCGGAGTAGCACAGCACCAGCGCGTGATCGAATCGCCCCAGTCCCAGCGCTTCGAGCGCATCGGGGTCTGTGGTGTCGCCGACCTGGGCCGACACGACCAGGCGTTCAAGGCTGCCGGCCAGCGCGGCCACATCCTCTTCGAATTCTCCCAGGTCTGCAACCACAAGCGCCTCGGAGCCGGGGGCGACAAAGCGGTCCAACTCGGTGAGGACGGTGGGGCCGTGCGCATTCCAACCCAGGATCAGGAATCTTTCGGGCGCAGGAGAGGCGGGGCGCGGTTCGCGCAGCGCCGAGGGGTCGATCTGCGCCGACGCGATCGCGCCGGCCCGGATGGCGCTGTCGTCTTCGGCGATCAGCACCAGTTCATCGCCGGCTTCGATTGGCGTGTCGGCTGGCGGATTGAGATGCGCCGGCTGTCCCTGTTTGCGCAAGCCAGCCACGCTGCATCGCTCATACGCCAGGATCGCTTCGCCATACGACCGGCCCACCAGGCTCGGTTCGGCGCGGAAGTAGATTTCGCTGCCGGTATAGCCGAGCAGTTCTGTGTACACCGCGCTCAGTCCTGGCTGCCGGCAGGTGTGCATCATCACGCGCGCGATCAGATCGCCGGACAGAATCAACGTGGCGTCGTCGCCGCCAACCAGCCGCGCGACCTTCAGATTGCGCGCCTCCTGGATTTCGGCCACGATGTGATATCGGCCTGCTTTGCGCTCGCGGTCGCGCGTCAGCGCCATGATCGACTTGATGACCTGGGCATCCGGGTCGTCGTCGCCAGCGGGCGACAGAATGATGATGGCCGATGCTTCGTCGGGGTTGGCGATGTCGATATCGGCCGGGTCGATGGGACAGCCGGTGCGACAGATGATCTGGGTTCGTCCCGTCCTGCCAATGCGGGCGCGGATTTCTTCCTCCATCTCCACCTTGCCTTGTTCGGCCAGCACAACGATGCGCGGTTTGCGCTCATTGGCTTTGGCAATCACAAGCTCGGACAGAATGGGAAAGACTTTGGGCGACCACCCCAGAATGAGCGTGTGGTCGCGCTCGATCACCCGCGAGCGGCCGAGCCGCAGGTTTTGCAGCCGGTTGTCCAGGCCGGTGGTGAGAATGCCGATGAAGGCACTGACGATGAACAATCCGCCGAGTGTGGCGAATGCCATGATCCCGCGAAAGGTCCAATCAGGGTAGTTGTCGACGCGGGTAGGGTCAAAGGCGTGCATCAGGCTGTTCCACGTGGCGTCGATGAAGCTGGACGGTTCGCCGCCCTCAGGCGCAGCGCCGGTCAGACTGATGAATGCGCCGCTGAGGGTGATGATGGCCAGCGATGCGAGCGCCAGCAGCGCGACCTGGGCCGGCGTGCCGCGCGACATGGTTTTGTCGAACCAATAGCGCCACCGGTCTCGCACGGTGATGGTTGGTTTGCCTGATTGCATGAAGCCTCCTGTTTCAGATCAGCGCCGGGTGTGTCATGCGCCTCAGTCTAACATTCGCCGCAGAGCGGCTTCAATACTCTGGCGCCGGCTGCGCCGGCTGGTATCATCCTGCCTGTGAAACTGATCACCTTCATTGGCTACTCGCGGGTAGGCAAAAGCAGCGCCATTGTGGCTCTGGCAACTGCGCTGCAACAAGAGGGCCGGCGTGTGCGCATTCTGCACAATGGCCCCGGCCGGCTCACTGCCCCTGGCGCCGAGGCGCTTGATGTGGTCGAGATTCACGGCGGGTGTGTGTGTTGCGATCTGGCGATGGGCCTCTTCGCCATGCTCAAGAAGTGGGCGCAAGAACAGCCGCCCCTCGATGTGGTGATCCTCGAAGGCTCGCCGGTGGCCAGCCCCGATGTGCTGGAGATTACCCTGGCCCAGTTGTACGGCTGGGTGAATGAAACGTATCTGGTGACCATGACCGATGCCGAGCGCATGGCGCGCGTGGGCCGGCCGTTGGACTACCTCACCGAGCGACAGGTTGCCAGCGCCGACCTGTGGTTCGTTGTCAACGCCGATCGTGTCGACCCGGTCCGGCTCGATGACGTCATCGCCGCGCTCGAGGCGCGCGCCGCGCCGCAGAAGATCGGTCGCGCCGTCGAGGCCATGCCGGCCCTCAGAAGCGCAGTGCAGATGTGAGGGCGTGTTTTCGTATTTCGTATCTCGTATTTTCAGATCAATCCGAACTCGCGCCGTCCAATACGCACTACGCAACACGCACTACGTACCACCCGAAGCAAACCAATGACCATCTCCAGCCCCACTCCCCGCACCGCCTTTTCCGTCGTGACCGGCTTCCTGGGCGCCGGCAAGACGACCCTGTTGCGCCGCCTGTTGCAGACCGACTGGAAAACGCGCAATCTCGCCTTCATCATCAACGATCTGGCCGAGATGGATGTCGACGGGCAAATCCTGAGCACGGAAACCAGCGGCGATTTGTCCATCACACGACTGTCGTCAGGATGCGTGTGCTGCACCATCAAAGGTGAGTTCGAGCAGACAGTCGATCAGATCATTGACAAACTCCACCCCGACGCGCTGATTGTCGAGTCGTCGGGCGTGGCAAACCCGGCCGCTGTGCTACATGGCTTGAATCATCCTGCGTTGCGTCTCGATTCGGTGGTGTGCATGATCGACGCTGAGCGGTTCGTCCAGTACGCCCGGCTGTCCGCGGCTGTGGAGTGGCAGGTCTACATGGCCGACTTTGTGCTGGTGAACAAAGCCGAGCTGGTCACGCCCGAGCAACTGGCCACCACAGAGAAGCGTATCCGGCAATTCAACGCCCGGTGCGCCATCCTGCGCACCTCTTATTGCGATGTGTCGCCCGATGTGTTGTTTGGCGCGCAGGTTGCTCACGCCGGCCGGGACATCGACACACTGGTGCAGGACGTGCAGCGGCAAATCAATGCGCGAACGATGGCGCACGATCACCATGACGATCACGATCACGCACACAAGCATGAGCATGAGCAATCGTCAACCTCCGCGCGTCCCTCTTTTCACGATCATCTATCCGAGGATGAGATCGACAGTTTTGTTGTCCACCTCGACAGGCCGCTCGACGAAAACCGATTGACAGCCTTTCTGAAGAGCAGCGCGGTGCAGAATGTGTATCGCGCCAAAGGATTCATACGCCTGGCAGACTCGCCGGCTCTGCGTCTGTTCAATTTCGTGCCGCGCCGCTTTAGCACCGAGGTATTCGCCCCGTCCGGTGATCCCTCGCGCGCCGAATTCGTCATCTTCATCGGCCGGCGCATCGCGTCGCAGCAGCCGGACATTGAGCGCGGGTTGCGCGCCTGCCAGGTGTGAGCCAATCCAGTACAGGTCAAGGTAAACGCGCATGAGAAAACAACGCTTAAACGTCCTCGTCCTGATGTGTGTGATCGTCGCCCTGATTGGCGCGAGCGCGCCGGCGCGCGCCGGCGGCGTCAACCCATTCACCGGCTTGCTGCTCGACGATGCCGCCTCACAGCGGCGCGCTTTGCTCATCAAGGTTGCCAACACTGCTAACGTGCGCCCTCAAACCGGTTTGAGCCTGGCCGATGTGGTGGTCGAGCATCTGTCCGAAGGCAACATCACCCGCTTCACCGCGCTCTATTTGACCCACGCGCCGGAGAAAGTCGGCTCGGTGCGCAGTTGCCGGCTGATCGATCTCGAACTGCCACAAATTTTCGACGCCGGCCTGGTATGTTCGGGCGCCAGCCCCGGCGTACAACGGCTGATGCGCCAGTCGCCGGCTTACCTTGACGATCGCACCATGGTGGCCGACCTGGGCCGCTATTCGGGCTGCAAAGGCTGCCCGATGTATCGCACGAATGATGCCGGCGTGCCGCACAATCTGTTTGCCAGTGCTGTCAACGCCTGGGCTGTGCTGGAGCAGCGCGGCAAGAACCAGCCCAGCGCCTTCAGTGCCTGGTGCTTCGACGCTGGCGTTCCTGCTGCCGGCATCCCGGTCAAATCCGTGGACGTGCCCTATCGCAGCGGGACGGTTACGTGGGCCTACGATGCGGCCGATGGGCTGTGGAAACGCTTCTATGGCCGAACGCCGCATACCGAGCGCATTACCCGCCAGCAACTGGCTGCCGCGAATGTGATCATCGTCTATGCGCATCATGCCGTCACCGGCATCGTCGAAGATGTAGGCGGCGCGCGCTCAATCGAAATCCAGTTGTGGGGGCAGGGACTGGCGCGCGTTTTCCGTGACGGCAAAATGATCGACGGCAACTGGCGCAGGCCGGCGCAGCCCGGCGTGCTGGAGTTCGTCGATTTCGCCGGCAAGCCGATTGCGCTCAAGCCCGGCGTTACCTGGATCGAGTTGGTGCCACTCGACTTTCCGGTCAAGGCGCAGCAATAAGCGCGCCCCGCCGGCATTACAATCAGTCCGCGAGGCAACGCATGGCCCAGGCAATCCCTCCCACCCCATTGCGCGCGGCGATTGATGATCTGGCATGGCTGGCCGGCAGTTGGCACGGCCATATCGGCGATGACGCGATCGATGAACACTGGAGCGCGCCGGCCGGCGGCGTGATGATCGGCATGTTTCGCTGGCTCAAACAAGGCCGGCTGTACATGTACGAATTTCTGGCTGTCGAGCCGGATGGCGCCGGCGGCCTTGTGCTGCGCCTGAAGCATTTTCACGAGGGCCTGGTTGCCTGGGAAGGCAAGACCCTGGTGCGCGCCTTTGCGCTGGTTGATCTGGGCGACCGGCATGCCACTTTCCGCCGGGGCGGCGCTTTTCGCTCCGATCAGTTCATTTACCGCCAGCTCGACGACAATCACATGATTGTTCTCGAGGAAGTTCGCAAAGGCAGCGACCTTGCGATCAGCGCGTTCAACTATACCCGTGGCGCTGCTCCCATGACCGGACGTTGACCTGGCCGGCTGCGGCAGCGCGCCAGATATTTGACTTCGCGCATCCGGTTTCCCCCCACGCCGGCCGGCGCGCCGGTCATGCCTGGCATCCTCTCGGGGTGACGGTCTGCTCCGGCTGACTTGCCAGACAGCGCCACAGGTGACGCGCATCGCGTGTCATCGCAACATATTTTTAAGGCTTGCCGTCTACGATGGAATGCGTTGCAACCACACAGCGGCCCCGCGGCAAACGCTGCTCAGATAGGGCGGCTATCGACGCCACACCAGGATCTGCCTCCGCCATTCCGGGCGCTTCGCGCAGGCGCCGGCTGCATTGTGTGAGGAGGATACCATGCACAGGAGGCGCACGTTCTTTTCAGCAAGTATGCGCACATGGATGGCAGCTTGCATGTTGATTCCATTGATGAGCCAGACCTTGCTCATCCCGCCTGTTGCGCCCGGCACAATGGGCGCAACGTTTATCGTCACTACCCTCAACGATGCCGGCCCCGGTTCGCTTCGCCAGGCGTTGCTGGACGCCAACGCCAGCCCTGCCCACGACCAGATCACGTTTGGCGTCACTGGCACCATCACACTGGCATCTGATCTGCCCATCATCCAGGCGCCGGTCACGGTCGAAGCCGACCAGGCCGGCGCCATCACCATCAGCGGCAACGGCGTGGCGCGTGTGTTCATCATCACTCCAACTGTTTCTGTCACGCTCCGTCACCTTAACATCATCAGCGGCATGACGACTTTTGCCGGCGACTCTGGCGGCGGCGCCGCCATTCGCAATTTCGGCATTGCCGTCGTTGACAACTGCGAGTTGAGCGGCAACTCGGCTGTCCGCGCCGGCGGCGCAGTGCGCAACTTCGGCGTGATGCTTGTGCGCGACAGCAAGTTCACCACCAACACTGCCCTGGCCGGCGGCGCCATTCACAACAGCGGCACGCTGACCATCAGCGGTTCGATCTTCGCCGGCAATCAGGCCAGCGCAGATGGCGGCGCCATCTACAACATGGATGGCTCGCTGTATGTAACCCGAACTGTGATCGGCGGGGGTCTCTATCAGGACGGCAATACCGCTGTCGGCGGCGGAGCCATCCTCAACTGGGGAAACGGCACGGTCACCATCGCCGAAAGCCAGTTGCTGGGCAATCGCGCGTCAAATGGCGGCGCAATTGAGAACGGCCTGTATGGAGAGGTTCGTCTCATGGGCAGCACCCTCAACAATAACCAGGCCGTCTGGAAGGGCGGCGCCATCTGGAACTTGCAGGCCGGCAAGGTCATCATCAGCGACAGCACGCTGGCCGCCAATACCTGCCTCAGCGGCTCGCCCGGCAATCCCGGCGCCGGCGGCGCCATCCGTAATAGCGATGATGCGCGGCTGGTCATCGGCAACAGCCGCATCACCGGCAACACGGCCGACTATGGTGGCGGCATCCACAACGGCGAGCACGGCGTGGTCGGCATCCAGGTTGACGTCATCAACTACCTCACCCCGACAATCGAGCCGCGCTATCTGTTGCCCGGCACGACGCGCCTGTCCGGCAACTTCGCGGCCAATGGCGACGGCGGGGCGATCTTCAACGCCGCGCGCCTGTATCTGGCCAACGCCACCGTCGGCGGCGAGAACACGGCCTTCGGCAATCGCGCGTATGGGGGCGGCGGTGGGCTGCTCAACTACTACGCCGGCGTGGCAGAAGTGCACGGCGTCACGTTTGCCTACAACCGCGCCGAATCTCAACCCTACGCCAACGGCGGCGGCATCGAGAATGTCATTGGCGTCATCACCGTCACCAACAGCACACTGGCTTACAACACCGCCAGCGAGATCGGCGGCGGCATCGTCAATTTCGACAACGGAACCGTCTCCGTCGTTCACAGCACACTGTATGGCAACAGCGGCAAGCGCGGCGCCAACCTGACCAACGATAGCGGCGTGTTGACGGTAGCCCGCGCCATCATCGCCGGCAGCCCGACTGGCGCCAACTGCTTCGGCGCCATCACCTCTGCCGATTACAACCTGTCCGACGACGCCAGTTGTCTGTTGAGCGGCGCGCACGATTTGTCGAGCACAGATCCGCGTCTGGGTCTGCTGGCCGACTATGGTGGCTGGACGCGGAGCATGTCCATCGGCGCCGATAGTCCTGCCGCTGATGCCGTGCCTGAAAACCAGTGCGTCGTCGCCGTTGACCAGCGCGGCATCAGCCGGCCACAGGGCCGGCCCGATGCGGCCACACAAGAAGTCAAGTGCGACATCGGCGCCTTCGAGATGGTGCGCCAGCCACTCACCACGCGCACCATCATCCTCACCAATCGCGAACGGTTGAGCGTGTTGCTGGGTGAGGCCGGCGCACAACAGATCATGCGCCGGCTGATTGCGCTCATGTGGCATCCCGAAGTGAACGGCGTGATCCTGCAAGTCGAGACTGCGCCGGCCACGGCGATGGCCTATGTCCCCTGGCGGAGCTACAGCAATCCGTTCGCTAACCCGTATGCGGCGAGTGCGCCGGCTGCCAACGCCATCGCCGATTCCATTCACACCCTGATCCAACAGCGCTTAGGCAGCGCCTGGCTGAATGTGGACTACGTGGTTCTGGTAGGCGATGACCGCGTCGTGCCCTTCCGGCGTATGGAGGATCGCACAAGACACGACCCATACACGCTGACCGACGATTTCTACGCCGACATCGTGCCCACCTACACATACATATACGACTACGAGGTATACATCCCCGACATGGCTGTCGGTCGTCTGTTGGGCACACCGGAGCAGATCACTGGCCAGGTCGACGCCTTTTTGGCCCAGAGTCAGGTAGAGGTCACGAGCACCATTGTTACTGGTCACCCACCTGCCATCACCGTGGCGTCATGGCAGGCCAGAGACATGACGATGGATACACTCTTAGTGGAACAACTCGTTGGCGAAGAATGGGGCACAGAGATGTTCGCAGAAATGGTCATCAGCCGCTCGCACCACCTTGTGTCGATCAACGGTCTGGCCAACGATGCGGCATACGGCACCCCGGACGAGGAGGACAGTGATGTGCCGGCAGAGCGATTCCTGGACAGCCCGGTCAGCCATGCCCGATCGTTGTTCTATGCATCCGGCTCCTATGCCGGCCTGAGCGATCACCCGCGATCGATGGCCGCTCTGAAGACGAACTTTGTCGCCAGCATCGGCGCCAGTTGGGGCTACAACCGTGGCTGTGGCCTGGAATGCCTGGTGATGCTGTGGCTGACACAGCAGATGATTAGCGGCACACACACAACTGTGGGCGCCGCATTCCTGCAAGTCAAGCAGGATTTTCGGGCCTGGTCTATGTACGGCAGCCCATATTCCGACAAAGTGATCTCGCAGTTCACGTTGTACGGCCTGCCCATGTACCAGTACAACACGCCCGACGTGTGGTCGCCAGGCCGGCTGTCGGGCAATGCCGTATTCAGCCAGGCGGAGCGCGTTGAGACGCCGGCCGGCCTGACCAGGATCCGGCGCGAGTATGCCTTGCAGTACGAGCCGCCCATCACCACGCCCGAGGGCAGCTACTACACGCTGGACGGCATGGTGACCGGCAATGAGGGAGAGCCGGTTGAACCGATCTTTGGTGCGCGCGTCGAACACGCGGGCGCGCAGGCCCACGGCGTGGTGTTCGCCGGCGGCGCATACACCGTGGAGACGGCAACGCCCGCGCTCCAAAGCCTGGTGACATCGACGCTCCCCTCCCAGCCCGGCGCGCTCGACGCGGGACTGGCCTTCACGGCGACGGACTGGCATCCCCTGGTATTCTTCAATTTGCAGCGCGTCGAACTGGCGCGCGGAGATCGGGAAACGCTGGTCGCTGTGACCGGTCAGTTCAACCCCAACCAAAATACCGGCAATCGCCGCATTTACCACTCGCTCACATTCGATGTCTATCACCACGACACATCCGGAGACTGGACGCCGCCGGCGATCGCATACCTGTACAGCGCGCTGGTTCAGCAACAGGCGCGCATCGTGGTCAAAGCGGCAGACACTTCAGGCATTCAGGATGTGATCGTTGCGCACACTGCCGGCGACGGCATCTGGCTCAGTACAGCGCTGGTCAATGATGGCTGGGCCTGGCAGGGGGTGTTTACTGCCACGGCCGGCGCAGAATTCTTTGTTCAGGTGGTGGACGGCGCGGGCAACGTGACTGTCCAGACCTATGGCGATCGATACTTCCACCCCGGCGACCGTTACCTCGGCGCGCCGGATGTGTATCTGCCGGTGGCGATGCGCCAGAATTGACATTTCCTTCAGACCGCGCGCCGACCCGCGCGAACGGAACTCTGGACACGACCGGCTATCGAGCCGGTCGTGTCACATCCAGCGCATCAGTCCCCTCTGACACAAGTTCCAGCGCCAGACCCACTGCCTGCGCCGCTATGTTGCGCGCCGGATTCGTATCACAGCCACATGCGATGTGGCTTTTCAATCATCTGTGCAATGTCGTTCAGCAGCCGCGCCGCCGGCGCGCCGTCCACAGCCCGATGGTCGAACGTCAACGAGAGGAACATCACCTGGCGAATGGACACCTGATTCTCGTAGACGGCCGGCACAGGCCGAATCCGGCCAATCCCCAGAATCGCCACCTGCGGCGGGTTGATGATCGGTGTGAAACTGTCGACGCCGAGCGCCCCCAGGTTGGTCAGCGTGAAAGTGCCATTGCTCATCTCGTCGGGCGTGATGGCGCCATGTGTCACGCGCTGCGCCAGTTGCATCCGCTCTCGCGCCAATTCGAGCAGGCCCTTGCGCTGCGCATCCCGGATTACCGGCACGAACAGGCCGCGCTCGGTGTCCATCGCCAGGCCCATATTGACCTCGTCGCGCAAGTCGATCGCGTCACCGTCGAAGTGCGCGTTGAAGCGCGGATGGCGGCTCAGGCAGCGCGCGACGATGCTGACCAGCAGATCGGTGTACGTCGGGCGCGGGTCGCCGGTTTGCAGCTCGCCCAACAGGCGTTCGCGCAGGGCTACAAGCTCCGTCGCATCCACTTCGCGGTTGAGGGTGACCGGCGCCGTGGTCTGATGACTGGATTGCAGCCGGCGGGCGATGGTCTTGCGCACCGGCGACAACGCAATGCGACCGCCGGCCTGCTGGCGGGGCGGCGACACAGGCTCCGCGGCCGGCTGCTGCTGGATTGCCTTCTCGACATCGTCCCGTGTGATTGGCGCGCCCGCCTCGGCCGGCGTCAGCGCCGTCACATCCAGGCCGGCGGCCTCTGCAACGCGACGCGCCACCGGCGTGATCTTTGGTTGCGCGCGCTGGTGCTCGAGCGCGGCGCGCACGTCGCGTTCGACGATCATGCCCTGCGGGCCGCTGGCTTCGAGCGATGACAGCGCGATGCCCTCTGCTTGTGCCAGTCGGCGCGCGCGCGGACTGGCGAAAACACGTTGTTGGCGTTCGGGGGGCAATGGTTGCCCGTCGCGGCGCATGGTCGGCGCGGGAGTGGCATCCGCTACGGTGGGATCGCCCGACTCAGCGATCACGCCGATCTTTGCGCCGATCTTCACCTCGGCGCCGGGCGCAGCCAGGGTTTCGCGCAACGTGCCGGTGGCAGGCGACTCCACTTCCAGCATCGCCTTGTCCGTCTCGACCACGAACAGGGTTTCACCCCTGGCAACCGGCTCGCCAATCTTTTTTGACCACTCCACCAGCACCAGGCTATCCATGGTCTGACTGAGCGGCGGCATCAGGATATCTATGGCCATATTGCACTCAACTCAATGCCGGAGCAAGCCGGCAGCTCGGCGCTCAATTCCGAATCAGAAGAGTGAACAGACTGCATCGACGACGCGCTGCTCGCTGGGCACGTACTCGCGCTCCAGCACCGGCGCAAAGGGCGGCGGCACGTCGGGCGCGGCCACGCGCTTGATCGGCGCGTCGAGCCAGACAAACGCCTCGTCGGCCATCAGGGCGGCCACTTCCGCGCCCCAGCCGTTGGTCAGGTTGTCCTCCTCCACAATCACCAGCCGGCCCGTCTTCTGCACCGATTCGAGAATGAGTTGCTTGTCGAGCGGCACCAGCGTGCGCGGGTCGATCACCTCAGCCTCGATGCCGCGCTGCGCAAGTGTTTCGGCCGCCCCCAGCGCGCGATACAACATCAGCAGGTTGGCAACGATGGTCACATCCTTGCCCGGCCTGCGGATGACGCCCTCGCCAATGGGCACGATATAGTCCTCTTCCGGCACCTCGCCGATCGGACTGACGGCGCCCTTCTCTGTCCGCGCACCTTTCGAGCCGTACAACAGTTTGTGCTCAAAGATCAACACCGGGTTGTCGTCGCGGACGGCTGCTTTCAGCAATCCTTTGGCGTCGTAGGCAGTGGCCGGGGCGACGACTTTCAGGCCGGGTACGTGGGTGAAGAATGCCTCCAGCGACTGGGCGTGTTGCGCGCCGCGCGCCGTCGCGCCAATCGGGGCGCGCATAACCATCGGGATCGTCAGCGTGCCGCCGGACATGTAACGCAACTTGGCCGCCTGGTTGGCGAGCTGATCCATCATGCAGAACAGAAAGTCGCCGTACTGCACGTCGGCGACGGGGCGCATACCGGCGATGGCCGAGCCGATCGCCAGGCCGGCGATAGCCGCCTCGGAGATGGGCGTGTCCAGGATGCGTTCGTGACCGAACTCCTGCGACAGCCCCAGCGTCACGGTGAACGCGCCGCCGAATCCACCTTCGACGCCGATATCTTCGCCCAGGCAAAACACGCGCGCGTCGCGGCGCATCTCTTCGCGGATGGCCTCGCGCAACGCCTCGGCAATACTCATCTTGGGCATAGTGTCTTTATTTCCTCGGAGGATTGAACCACGCAGGCGCGAAGCACACGAAGCTTGCAGTGACTTCGCGCTCTCCGTCTCGTGGTGAGTTCTGGCTATGCATACACATCGGTGAACAGGTCTTCGGGCCTGGGCGCAGGACTGTTCTCGGCGAAGTCGATGGCCTCCTTCAGCGCGTCTTCGACCTCGGCCTCGATCCGGCGCAAGTCATCTTCGCCGGCTTTGCCCTCAGCCACCAGCCACTTGCCGAAGTTGACGATCGGATCGCGCTGCTGCCATTCGGCCTCCTCCTCGCGGCTGCGATACGTGCGCGGATCGGAGCGCGAATGGCCGCATTGTCGGTAGGTGAGGCACTCGATCAGCGTGGGACCGTCGCCCCGCCGGGCGCGTGCCACAGCCTCGCAGGCGGCGTTGTAGACCGCCAGCACGTCATTGCCGTCCACGGTCACGCCCGGCATCCCATACGCGCAAGCGCGGTCGGAAATCCGCTCCACTTTGAAGGCAGTCTTGAAGGGCGTGGAAGCTGCGTACAGGTTGTTCTCGCACACATAGACGACCGGCAGATTCCAGATGGCCGCCGCGTTCAGCCCTTCGTGCCAGGCGCCCTCGTTCGCCGCGCCGTCGCCGAAGAAGCAGGCCGTCACGCGGTCGGTGCGCTGCAACTTTGCGGCGAGCGCTGTGCCGGCCGCAATCGGGATGTTGCCGCCGACGATGGCAATCGCCGGGATCGCGCCCACACGCATATCGCCGACATGCATCGAGCCGCCCTTGCCCTTGCACGTGCCGGTCGCTTTGGCAAACAACTCGGCCATGATGTCGCGGGCCGCAACGCCCTTGGCCAGCGCATGGCCGTGCGGGCGATGCGTACTGAACATATAGTCGTCGGGACGCAGGCAGGCGCACACGCCGGTCGCCACAGCTTCCTGCCCGATATACAGGTGCAGGGTAGAGGGGATGCGTCCCTGCATGTACAGATCATTCACCGTTTCCTCGAACCGGCGAATGAGCCGCATCATGCGATACATGCCGGCAAGTGTTTGAGCGGAAAGCGACCCTCCGGGGGAAGGCGCGTGAGGTGAGGCATTCATGCCGGCCAGAATAACAAGCGCCTTTACCTTTGTCAAACTCGCGGGCGCTTCCACACGCGCTTTGACTTTTGAAAGGCCCGATGTTACATTGCGCCGCACAGGACGGCCCATATGACACTTGCCAGAATGGATGATCTATTGGCGCGCGCGCGTCGGGGCGGTTATGCTCTGGGCTATTTCGAGTCCTGGGATCAGTATTCCCTGGAGGCGGCCATGGAAGCCGCCGAAGAGATGCGCGCGCCGGCCATCATCGGTTTTGGTGGCGCAGTCACAGGCCAGCAATGGCTCGAGCATCGTGGCATCGAAGAGCTGGCGGCGATGGCGTTGTGCCTGGCCGGCGCTTCCTCTGTGCCCACTGCTGTGTTGTTCAACGAGGCGAAGACGTTCGGCGAAGTGCTGCGCGGCTTGAAAGCCGGCTGCACCGGCGTCATGCTCGATTCATCCGAACTGGGATTCGAGGATAACGTGGCCGCCACGCGCCAGGTGGTCGAGGCGGCCCATGCCCTGGGGGCGGCAGTCGAAGCAGAACTGGGCCGCCTTGCCGATGGGAGCGATCCTGCCGTCGAAGCGCGCGGCACCGACCCCGCCGAAGCAGCGCGCTTTGTGGCCGGCACAGGCGTGGACGCGCTGGCCGTGTCGGTCGGTAACGTGCACATTCTCACCAGCGGCCATGCAACGATCGACCTCGACCATCTCGCCGCTTTGCAGCGGGCCGTGCCGGTTCCGTTGGTCATCCACGGCGGCACCGGCATCCCCGACGACGCCATCCAGCCGATGATCGCGCGCGGCGTGGCCAAGTTCAACGTCGGCACCCGGCTCAAGCAGCTTTATCTCGACGGCGTTCGAGAGGCGCTGGTCGATGCGCAGGCCGGGCTGACGGTGCATGCGCGGGTCGGCAGCCGCGAGTCCACTGATGTGTTCCAACGCGGCAAGTTGAAGGTCAAGGCCGAGATCATGCGTTTGATGCATGTGTATGGCTGCGCCGGCCGGGCCGGCGCGTGATGCAACATGTTCAATCTGATTGAGGAGGCGGAAAAGATGTTGACACGAGAACAATGGCGGCAGGCCCGCGACCGGGCCTGGGCAATGTTGCAGCAGGCCGGTATCGTGCTGACGCCGCAGGAACTCGAACGGCTCGAAGTGGCCGACTTTGGCCTCGACCGACTGGAGGAGATCGGGCTGGAGGTGTTCACCTACGTCAACACAGAGCGGGTGTGCGCCAAGGAAATCATCATGTTCCCCTGGCAGACCTGCCCGGAGCACATGCACCCGCCGGTTGACGGCAAGCCCGGCAAAGAGGAAACCTTCCGCTGCCGGTGGGGCGAGGTGCGCCTGTACGTGCCCGGCCCGGCCACGCCGTCGATCAAAGCGCGCGTGCCCGCCTCTCGCGCCGAGCATTTCAAGGTCATGCATGAGATCGTGTTGCGACCCGGCGAACAGTACACGTTGATGCCGGAGACGTGGCACTGGTTCCAGGCTGGGCCAGACGGCGCGATCGTGTCCGAGTTCTCCACGCGCAGCACCGATGAGGCCGACCGCTTCACCGACCCGGCCATCCAACGCATCCCGGTGGTGCAGTAATTCGCCAGATGTCCGACACCTCTGGCGCGCATCTCGCTGAGGAATTCATGAGCAGCGACATTGATGTTCTCTGCGTCGGCATCCTGGTGGCCGATCTATTCGCGCCGCCGCTGCCACGTCTGCCGGCAGCCGGCGAACTGCTGTTGGTGGACGACTTTCTGCTCACGACGGGCGGCTGCGCGGCCAATGCCGGCGTCGATCTGGCAAAGCTGGGCGCCAGGGTCACGGTGGTGGGCAAAGTCGGCAACGATGTGTACGCCGATTTCATTCGCAGGGACCTGGACGCGCAGGGCGTGGACGTGTCGGGCATCCAGGTCTCGAAGACGATGCCCACCTCGCGCACGGTGATCCTGCCGGTGATCGGCGAGGATCGCCGCTACATTCACGCAGTGGGCGCGAACGCTGATCTGCGCGCCGAAGACATCAGCTTGGGCCTCGTGACGCGCTCGCGTGTGCTGTACGTGGGTGGCTATTTGCTGTTCCCCGGCATCAAGCAGTCCTCGCTGGTCGAGTTGTTTCGCCTGGCCCGCCAGCGTGGGGTGAAGACGGTGCTGGATGTGGCCGGCGTGCAACCGTCGCACGGGATGCGCGACCTGATCGATCTGTTGCCGCACACCGATGCGTTCCTGCCCAATCACGACGAAGCCCGCATCCTCACCGGCGAGGCCGACCCTGTGCGCCAGGCGCACATGCTGTTGGAGCGCGGCGCCGGCACGGTGGTGGTCACCCAGGGCGGCGCCGGCGCCATCGCCATGACGCGCGGCCAGGCGTGGCGCGCGGCCGCGTACCCTGTCGATGTGGTCGATCCATCGGGCGGCGGCGACGCTTTCGACGCCGGCTTCATCGTCGGCATGTTGGAAGGCTGGGACCTGCGGCGAACGGTCGAGTTCGCCTCGGCTATCGGCGCGTCGGCCTGCACCCGGCTGGGATGCACCGCCGGCGTATTCACCCGCGCCGAGGCGCTGGCATTCATCGCGCGCCAGTCGCTTCGGATCGACGCGATCTAGCAGCGCGTACATACCCCCTTCGTATTTGAAAGACCACGGGACTGGCGCGACACGTGTGCCGTGGTCTCTGCGCCAGACGATGCCAGAGATGAGCCATGAGTGACCAAACATTTGAGAACGACTTTCTGCGCGTCCTCGTCGCCAATCCCGCGCCCGAAACGCACTTCGTTGAGTCGATTGAGTTGAGAACCGCCGGCGGCTGGCAGACGCTCTTGCGAGGCGCGCAAGGCCAGGAGTTCTCGGCTTCGTTCGGCAGCGCAGATGCGTCCACTTGCCACGCAACGCCAATGCCGTCGGGTGGGTGGCGGATTGAGTTGGCCTGCCGGCGTGAGACGTGGGAAGCCCGCGAGACGATCACGCTGTTGCCCGATCAGCCCTGGCTGCGCCGCGAGCAGACCTGGCGCATTCTCGCCGGCTGCGAGGGCGCCATTCACCCCGGCTGGCAGTTGCCCGCGACGCCGGGCCTGCACTACACCTTCCCGCTGTACGCGCACGAGCAACCCCTGGCCGGGTTGCCGGCCATGCGCGCCGACGTGGCCTGGGCTTTGCCTTTTCCGTTTCACGTCTGGCATGCCGGCGACTGGGTGGCACTATACGGCGTCGATCGCAGCCGTTCGGGGGGCACGCTGGACTTTCAGCCGGCGCCAGATGCGAACAGCGCCACTGTGCGCGTGTATGTGCCAGACTCGACCGCGCAGATACCGGATCTGTATCAGCAGTTCTACAAGTACCCATTGCCACCGGAGACAACCCGCTTCGAGAGCGGCACACAGATCGTCCTGTCGGAAGTCATCGGCGCGAGAATGCTGGAGGCCGGCCAGGAACCCCTGCTGGAAGCCGAGCGCATGGCCGCCGATGTGCTCCTCGCGCCGCGCGCCATACCAGACCTGGAGCGCGTCGCAGCCGGCATCGCCGATTTCTACCCGCGCTGCGAGCTGTGGGAGCCGAATGCGCTGGGCGAGGGGCGCGGCTGGTTCCTCAACATGTGGACCTACACCCACTGCGGCGCGCCACAACGCAAAGGGCCGGGTGGCGGTTACTTCGATCTGGGCTGGGGCGAGGGCATCGCCGCCGAGACATTTGTGGCCCTGACGCGCCACTGGCGGCGCACTGGCCGGGCCGATGTGCTGGCCTATGTTGACGAGATGACCCGCAACATGGCGCTGTTCCAATGCGGCACAGGGCCGGATGCGCCATTCTTCGACCGTTCGGATGGGCAACGTTTCGGCGATTTTGGCCTGGCGCGGCGCATCTGGACGCATTCACTCGGCCACACCGGAAGCCAGTTGCTGCAATGCTATCTGGAGAATTCAGACTATCCCAACGCGCAGGCGCGCCAGGAATGGTTGCGCGCAGCCGCGTCCATCGCCGGCTACTACGCCCGACATCAGACCGCTGACGGCGATCTGCCAGACATCATGGATGACGCCGACCAGGCCATCGTCACTGGCAAGCGGCGCATCCCGGCGCGTGTGGTGGTGGCCGGCCTGTGGTCGCTGATGAGCCGGGCGACGGGCGACGCAACCTGGCTCGATCGCGCGGCGCGACTGGCACGCGCAGTTCAGCCCGAGATCGACGCCTACGGGTTCTATAACCAGATGATCGACGCGCTGGCTGCGCCGATCGACCTGATGGATGGCGAGGCCGCCTACTACGCGCTGGAGGGGCTGGCGCCGCTGTACGAGGCAACGCGCGCGCCGTGGGTGCTGGCGCTGTGTCAGAAGGCTGCCGCGTTTGGGTTGTGCTGGACATACTTCTACGATCTGCCCAACGCCTATCGGGGTGTCGCGCGCGGTGGTCAGGCGTGTCGCATGCCCGATTTTCCGTTGCTCTATCCGATCGGGCCGGCCAAGGCCGTCGAGCCGTTGTTGCGGCTGGCGCGCGCCACCGGCGATACCTTCTATGTGCGCATGGCCGGGGAGATGGCCAGCTTCATCGGCCATTACCAGATCGACCAGCCGGATAAGCCCTGGCACGGCGGCATGATTCACGCCCTCGATCAGCACAGCGGGCGATTCTGGGGGCCGGACAAGTGCGGGCAAGTCGATTCCGGCATGGCCACCGGCAACAGTCTGGCCGCCATCGAATGCTGGCTCTCCAGCGACAGTACAATGCGCGCATGACACTCACGCGCAAACTCATCCCTGTCCCGTTCACACACGTTCGACTGGCCGATCAGTTCTGGGCGCCACGCATCGAGGTCAACCGCGCGGTGACGCTGCCCGCTGAATACGACATGCTTGAATCCACCGGCCGGATTGCCGCGCTGGATTTGAAGTGGAAGAAAGGCCGGCCCAATCCGCCCCACATCTTCTGGGACTCTGACATTGCCAAGTGGATCGAGGCGGCCAGTTATTCGCTGGCGACCAGCCCCGACCCGGCGCTGGACAGACTGCTCGATCGCGTCATCGCGAAACTCGCCAAAGCCCAGCAGCCCGACGGCTATTTGAACTCGCATTACATCGTGTTCGAGCGCGAGGGGCTGGACAGGCGCTGGACGAATTTGCGCGACAACCACGAGTTGTACTGCGCCGGCCACCTGATGGAAGCCGCCGTGGCGCATTACCGCGCCACCGGCAAACGCTCCCTGCTCGACGTGCTGTGCCGCTATGCGGACTACATCGACAGCGTGTTTGGCCGGGGCAGGGGCAAACTGCGCGGCTACTGCGGCCACGAGGAGATCGAGCTGGCGCTGGTCAAGCTGTATCACGCCACCGGCAACCAGCGCTATCTGAAGCTGGCTCAGTATTTTGTGGATGAGCGCGGCCGGCAACCGCACTATTACGACATCGAAGCGCGCCGGCGCGGCGAAGACCCGCGCGCCTTCTGGGCCAGAACCTACGAGTACAACCAGTCGCACATCCCGGTGCGCGAGCAGAGCGTTGTCACCGGTCACGCCGTGCGCGCCATGTACCTGTACTCGGCCATGGCCGATCTGGCCAACGAAACCGGCGATGCGGCGTTGCTGGCCGCCTGCGAGCGCATCTGGCATAGCGTGGCCGACGAACGCATGTACATCACCGGCGGCATCGGCCCCTCTGCGCGCAACGAGGGTTTCACCGTGGCCTACGACCTGCCGGACGAGACTGCCTACGCCGAAACGTGCGCCGCCGTGGGCATGGTGTTCTGGAACCACCGCATGCTCCAGTTCAGCGGCGATGGCAAGTACGCCGACGTGATGGAACGCGCGCTATACAACGGCACGATCAGTGGTGTGTCGCTCGACGGAACGAAGTTCTTCTACGAAAATCCGCTGGCTTCGCGCGGGGCGCATCACCGCCAGGGCTGGTTCGATTGCGCGTGCTGCCCGCCCAACATCGCGCGCATGATCGCCAGCGTGGGCGAGTATTTTTACTCAACCAGCGCAGATGGAATCTGGACCCATCTGTACGCCTCGGGCGAGGCCACCATCCCGCTGCAGGGGCAGTCGATCACGCTGCGCCAGACCACCAACTATCCCTGGGATGGCGCGGTGCGCATCGAGTTGCAGTTGGATCAGCCGGCCACGTTCACCCTGCGCGCCCGCATCCCCCGCTGGTGTGAACGTTACAGCGTTGCCGTCAACGGCAAGCGTGTTGTGGCAAAGCTGGAGCAGGGCTACCTCGCCATCACCCGCGCCTGGCAGAGCGGCGACAGCGTTGACCTGACGCTGGATATGCCCGTGCGCCTCATGGTTGCGCATCCGCACGTGCGGCAGATGGTGGGGCGTGTGGCGATTCAGCGCGGGCCGGTGGTGTACTGTCTCGAAGAAGTGGATAACCCCATCACACCACTGGATCGCATCGTGATCCCGCTGAACACGCGCTGGGATGTGGACTATCGTCCCGATCTGCTGGGCGGCGTGGCTGTGTTGCGCGGCGCGGTCAAAGTGTTGGAGCCGGCCCCGGCGAGCAGCCTGTATGCGCCGGCCAGGCCGGCCCGCTACACCAGCGCCGAAGTCACCGCTGTGCCCTATTGCGTGTGGGATAACCGCGCGCCGGGTGAGATGCGCGTGTGGTTCCGCAGTTGAGCGATGCGCCCTCCCGCATCGCCTCATTGGTGAACTATGCCTGACCCCTCGATTACCATTCGCCGCGCGCAGGTCGGCGACGCTGCTGCATTGCGCGACTTTTACAACGGACTGAGCGCCGCATCCATCCGCACGTTCCAGCCATTGGGCGTGAACACCACGTTGCCGGTGTGCGAAGCCATCATTCGAGACAACCAGCCCGAAGCCGGCGCCAAATATGATCTGGTGGCGGTGGCAGAGGGGCGCATCGTCGGGTGGAGCTTCATCTGGGACTGGAATGGGACGGAGCCGGTGTTTGGATTGGGCGTAGCCGATGCATGGCAGGGCCGGGGCGTGGGCAGTGCGCTGATGGATCGCGTGATGCGCGCAGCGCGCGAGCATGGCCTGTCTCGCGTCTTCCTCACCGTGGTGCGCGACAACGACAAAGCCTGGCGCATGTACGAGCGGCGCGGTTTCGTCAAGTACGGCGCGTTCACCGGCGACGACGGGCTGCCCTACTTCCGCATGATCGCCGACACACACTTTGCTGGAGCAATACCCATGAACTGGCACAACGAACCCTCAAGCTGGACAGCCCTGGACGGCGTGATCACCGTCACAACCGGCCCCAAAACCGACTTCTGGCGCACAACCCACTACGGCTTCATCCGCGACAACGGCCACTTCGGATTCGAGCGCGTGGCCGGCAACTTCGAGATGACGGTGAAAGTGACCGGCGAGTACCGCGACCAGTACGATCAGGCCGGCGTCATGCTGCGGCTGGACGAGCGCCACTGGATGAAGTGCGGCATCGAGTATGTTGACGGCGTGCAACACGTCAGCGCGGTGGTGACTAACGACTTCTCCGACTGGTCGGTCGTGCCGAGGCCGGATAACCCGCCGTCTGTGTGGCTGCGCGTCACACGCCAGGGCGACGCCGTCGAAGTGCGCTACGCTTTCGACGGGGCGCACTACACGCTGCTCCGGCTGGGGTATCTGCCGCCGAGCGATGCCATCGACGCCGGCATCATGTGCGCCTCGCCGGACGGCGAAGGATTTCGCGTGACGTTCGAGGGGCTGAAGATACAGCCCCTTTAGAGGGACTGCCGCCTCCCGCAGGTTCCGAATCTGCAGGAGAGTCACTGAGCCATGTTGTCGCGCTTGAGAGCGCATCTGGGGTTGCTGGCGGCGGTGCTGTTGTGCGCCGCCTGCGCTGCGCCGCCCGATCCCGCGCCGCTTTTGCCGACCGCGCAGATGCCACCCGCTACCGCGCCTGTGCCAACGCGCAGGCCATCTGCTACAACGCCTACCCCTGAACGCATTCTGCCTACCCCCTCTGTCACGCCACAATCCACAATCCAAAGTCGCAAATCGCAAATCGTCGATGCCCTGGAGCGTCTGGAGGCGAGGCCCTGCCCGGCTAGCGCGTTTACCTGCGTCACCCTCAATATGCCGCTCGACCACGACGCGCCGGCAGCGCAGAATGGCGCGACCATCCCGGTGGTATTCGGCGTGTTGCCGGCCTCTGGGTTGCGCAAAGGGATGCTGGTTGTGGCAGTGGGCGGGCCGGGGTCGTCTGGTCTGGCGCTGGCCGATGCCTACGTGGACGCCTATGACCGGCGCATCCGCGAGCGGTTCGACATTGTGTTCTTCGATCAGCGGGGCACCGGCCTGTCGCGTGGCATCCAATGTCCTCAGGCGGCAGCCGACTACTTTGCCGCCGACACCGCGACGCACCGCCGCGCCAGCACGCCGGCCCAACGCGCAGCCCTGCTGGAAGCAGCGCGCGCGTTTGCCGACGCCTGTGTCACACAGACCGGCGCTGCAGACATGTTGCCCTTTTTGAGCACCCGTCAGGCTGTTGAAGATCTGGAGCGCTTTCGGCAGATCGTTGGCGCAGACCGGCTGTGGTTGTACGGCGAGAGCTATGGCACGCAATTCGTCCAGACTTACGCTACGCGCTACCCCGCCCAAACAGCCGGCCTGGTGCTGGATGGCGCAGTGGATCTGACGCTGTCGGCTGTGGACTATGCCGCCGAATCTGCGCTGGCGTTCGAGGATGTGCTGGCGCAAACGCTGGATGCCTGTGACGGCGATGCGCGGTGCGTGGACGATATGGCCGGCGACCCCCGCGCTGCCTATGACCGGCTGCTGGCCTCGGTGGATCAAGGGCCGGTCGTATTCCAGTTCCCGTTGAGCACGGGCGAGATGGTCGCGCGCGCCCTGTCGCGCTCGGATATCGACACGGCTGTGGCAAGTTATCTCAGCGCCCCCGACGCGCGCCTACTGGTGTTGCGTGCCATCGCCGCCGGCGCGCAGGGCGACTTCGTGCCCCTCGCGCGCCTGCTCTACAGCGCGCTGGGGCTGAATGCAGACTCGCTGGCCATCGAGCCTGATCCGACCTATTCAGACGCAGCCTACTATGCAGTGACATGCCTGGACTATGCTGATGGCGCGGGCGAGTCCCCGGCGGCGCGCGCGGCAGCCTGGTTGAACAGGGGTGAAGATGTGTTAGCCCGCGCGCCGCGCCTGGGCGCGCTGGTCTACGGCGATCTGCCGTGCGCGTTTTGGCCGGCTGCGGGCCGGCGTGACCTGCTCCCCGCGCCGCGCCCTGGGCCATTCACTGCCCCCGGCATTCCGGCGCTGGTGCTGGCCGCCACCGCCGACCCGCTGACCCCCTTCGCCAATGGCGAGCGCGTGTTTGGCCGGCTGGAAGATGGGTATCTCATCACCACACGCGGCGGGGCGCACGTCATGTTCGGACGGGGCAACCGCTGCGTGGACAACGCCGTGGCGCGTTTTCTGGTGGAGGGAATTCCGCCGCCGCAGCGCGAGACAATCTGCGACGACATCTGGGTGGATGACTATGTGCCCATCGCGCCAGCCGATGTGACGCGCTTCGCCGACCCGCTGCAAGCCATGCGCTCGCTGAACGATGAGATCGAGCACCTGCCAGACTACTATTACTGGGATGGAGCCGCCAGGGTTGTGGTGGGGTGCGCGCGCGGGGGGTGGGTGTCCTTTGAAATGCGTGGCGAGCGGGTCGTGTTTGCGCTGGAGGCGTGCAGCTTCAGCCGGGGGCTGGCGTTCACAGGGGCGGGAGAATACGACGTGAACGCGGACCGGTTCAGCCTCGACGGATGGGTGGATGGCGCGGCGCAGGGCCGGCTGGCCTATGTGCGCGAGGCCAATGGCACAGCGCGAGTAACCGGAACGTATGCCGGCCAGCCGGTCGATCTGGCCCGTTGAGGCGGCGTTGTTGAAGGCTTGTGTGTTCAGAGCCGAAAGCGCCGGCTACCACTGCCCCTCGAAGCGCTCTTCGGGCCACACGCGCGCGATGTTGTGATAGCCGGCCTGCTCCCAGAATCCCGGCTTATCCACTGGGCTGAACTCTAGCCCGCGCAGCCACTTGCCCCCCTTCCAGAAATAGCGTGTGTCCGGGTCCTGCGCCTGGTCGCGCGTCGCGCCCACGACCACCCGCACCGGATAGCCGTGGTCGGGTTCAATCGGCTGGCCGTTGTACTTCACTGCCAGCAGGGTGGTTGGCCTCAGAAAGTGCTCGATGTCCAGATTGGTGGTGAAGCCATACTCACAGTGTTCGATGACGTATTTGGCCGTCGGCTTCAGCTTCACGATGCCCTGGTCGATCAAGTCTTGCAGCCACACGCCTTCCCACACGGTGTCGAATTTGCTCCAGCGGGTCACGCAGTGGATGTCCATGGTGATAGCGCGCATGGGCAATTGCTGAAACTCAGCCCAGGTGAAGCGCCGCTCCTGCTCCACCTCGCCAAAGATGCGGAAGTCCCATTTGGTCATGTCGTAGGTCGGCACCGGCCCGTAGTGCAACACCGGGAACTTCTCGGTCAGCGCCTGGCCAGGCGGCAGCCGGCCCATCTTGCGAATCTCGTTTTCCTTGTCCCTGCGACCAAACAAACCCATTGTCACCTCTCCAGAATGAACTCATGATAGGCGCAGGCCGGTTAAGGCCCGATGATGCGACTGTGATAACTGCCTGAACACATCGCCGGCCAGCGCGATCAGGGTCACACCGGCCCCGCGCTTTTCTGGGGGCGCTCGCCAGATGGTCGCTCGGGTGCAGCGACCGACGAGTCAGGCCGGGTTCCGGCCGGCGCAACAGCCGGCGACTTGTTCTGCTTGCGATGCAGAATCTCCTCCAGGCTACTATCCGTCTCCGGCAACCCTTGCGCCCGGCGCATACGCGGCAGGTAGAAGTCAAACGCCAGCGCATACGCCGCGCCCACAAACGGGATGCTGAACAGCAATCCCCAGAACCCGATCAACTGCACGCCAATTGTCACCGACACCAGTTGCACCAGCCCCGGCACACCCACGATGTCACTCATGATGCGCGGCAGAATAATGTAAGCCACCACCTGGTCAGCAACCAGGAGGATGATTGTCATTGCGAGAGCCACCTCGGGCCGCACCACCAGCGCGATGATGGCAGCCACCAGGATGCCCAGTGGCGATCCCAGGAGCGGGATGAACGAAAGGATGGCATATTGCAGCGAGATCACCACGCTGAAATTGATCTGAAACAGGCTGCACACTGCCAGCGCAATTGCGCCGCGAATCAGCGCCGCGAACACATAGCCGCGCAAGTAGCCGGTGAACGAGCGGTCCACGGCCGCAAAGCTGGCGATCAACGGTTCGTGCGCTTCGCGCGGGATGAGCAGAAAGATCTGACGCTGCAACAGCCGGCCTTCCATCGTCATGAACAGGCTCAGAATCAGCATCAATCCCAGTTGCGCCACCAGGTTGGCGGTGCCTGCTGCAAGGCTCAAAGTCTGCTGGGCGATGTTGCCGATCGAATCCCGCACCTGGGTGGTGATGGCCTCAGCCGACAGGATTTGATCGATGGCAGTGGGGTCGAGATCGAACTGGGCCGCGAACGACGCCCACAGCGCGCGAATTTGCCCCGGCAGCGCGGTCGAAAACTCGGGCAGGCGATTGACGAATGCGCGAATCTGATCCAGCGCGGTGGCCACGCCGATCGTCACGAGGCCAGACACGATCACCAGGGCAGTGATGTAGACCAGACCGACCGCTACACTAAACGGCATCCGCGCGCCAGACAGTCGCCGGGCTGCGCGTTGCCCAAACCGGCGCTCCACCCACTGCGCGACGAGCGGGGGAATCGTCAGGCGGCGCAGCAGGGTGATGAACGGGCGCAAGACCAGCGCGAGGAACCACGCGCCGGCCAACACCGACAGCAGGCCGCTGATCGTCTGGCCAAATCGCCAAACCTGCTCGACGATCACAATGGTCAACGCGACGATTGCCAGGATCGTGGCAATCCGGAAGGTCTTCTCTCGCGTCATGGTCTGTGAAATGGGCAGTCCCGGCCCGCGTCAGATGTCAGCCAGTCTTATCACGGTGACGCCGTCGCCGCCCTCGCCATCCTGGCCGGTCTCAAACGACTTCACCAGCGGATTGCCTTTGATGGCAGTGCGGATTGCCCGGCGCAGCGCGCCCGTGCCCTTGCCGTGGATGATGCGCACGAAGGGCAACGACGCCCGCGCCGCACGCTCGAGATACTGATCCAGCCGTGTCACACCTTCATCGGAGGTCAGGCCGCGCAGATCGAGTTCCATGCCCGGCGACGCGGGGCGGTCGAAGGATTCGTATACCTGTTCGGAGGGCCTTTCTTCTGCCGGCGCCGTGCGCAAACGCTCCAGGTCGCTCACCTTGACGCGCATTCTCATGCGGCCTACCTGCACGTCGGCATCCTCGCCGACGATGGCGCCGATGATGCCATCCGTGCCGAGCGAGCGCACGCGCACGCGATCGTTCGCCCGCAACGGACGTTTCTGCTGAAGCGGCGGAGGCTCCGGCCTATGCGTCTCACGCGCCGCTTCGCGGCTGGCCTGCTCTTCCAGTTGCTCGGCCTCACGCTCCAGCGCTTTGACTTCGTCGAGCGTGCCGCCGGCGGCCAACACCCGGCTGCGCAGCCGGCGCACTTCGGCGCGCAACGCTTCGACCTCGCGGTTCACGTCCTCGCGCGCTTCGGCCAGCAATGCCCGGCGCTCATCTTCGATGCCGGCCAGCCGGGTGCGAATCTTGTCGGCATTGGCCTCGGCTTCGCGCTGCGCCCGCGAGGCAGCCTGGCGGGCCGATTCGGCCTGACGCTGCAACTTGGCAATCTCGGCCAGCATGTCCTCTGTGCGGGCGTCGCTGGCGTCGATGTAGCTCTGCGCCTTTTGCAGCACATCGGGCGGCATCCCCAGGCGCTGCGCGATGGCGAAAGCGTTCGACTTGCCGGGCAGGCCGATCTGCAATTTGTACAAGGGCCGCAGCGTCTCATAGTCGAATGCCACGCTGGCGTTCTCGGCGCCATCGGTCATATACGCCCACGCCTTCAGGTTCGGATAGTGGGTGGCGATGACACACAGCGCGCCGGATGCGAGCAGATGTTCCAGGATCGCGCGCGCCAGGGCCGCGCCCTCGGTCGGGTCGGTGCCTGCGCCCAATTCGTCGAGCAGCACCAGCGATTGCGCGTCCACGTTGCCGAGAAACGACACCAGATTCGTCAGATGCGCGCTAAACGTGGACAGGCTTTGTTCGATGGATTGCTCGTCGCCGATATCCGAATAGATGCTCTCGAACACGGGCAGGATGGCTGACTCGGCCGGCACGTGCAACCCGCACTGGTGCATGGCTGCCAGCAGGCCGATCGTCTTGAGCGCCACTGTTTTGCCGCCGGTATTCGGGCCGGTGATCACCAGCAGGCGCGCCTCGTCGTTCATCAACACGTCGATCGGCACCACCGTGTCCGTTTTCAGCAAGGGATGCCGGGCCTGGCGCAGGTCGACCACGCGCGACGCAGATGCGCCGGCTTCCACGCCGCGAATGCCGTCGGCGTATTTGGCCTTCGCCAGCGCCAGGTCGAATTGCGCCAGCGCTTCGACGGTGCGAATGATGAACGCGGCCTCCTGGCCGACCAAGGTGGAAAGATTCCCCAGAATGCGCCGCACTTCGCGCGTCTCGGCCAACTGCAATTCGCGCCACTGGTTGTTCAATTCCAGCGTTGCCAACGGCTCGATGAAGAGCGTCATTCCGCTGGCGCTCTGGTCGTGGATCAGGCCGGGAATGCGGCCCTTGTGATCGGCCTTGACCGGGATCACGTAGCGCCCGCCGCGCTGGGTGATGATCGGCTCCTGCAACCAAGACGTGTTGCTGCCGTCGGTGATGAGGCGCTGGAGCTTCTGCATCAGCCGGTCGTGGATGACGCGCACTTCGCGCCGGATGCTCGACAGCTCGGGCGACGCGCTATCGCGCACCTCAGCTTTGTCGTCGATGCAGCGGGTGATCTCGGTGACCAGGCCGCCACACGGCTCGATCTGATTGGTGATGGCCGTCAACTGCGGGTACATGGCCGCGTAGCGCGACAGGGCGCGCTGCACGTTGCGCGCGCTTGTCAGTGTGTCGCGGATGTTGAGCAGCTCAGAGGGGTCAAGCACACCGCTGCGTGCCGCGAACTCGGCGCGTTCGCGCACGTCGCGCGCCCCGCCGATGCTCAGGTTGTCGTTCACCAGCAGGGCCGCGCGGGCCTGGGTTGTCTCTGAAACCCGGCGTTGCACTTCGGCGGCTTCTGTGGCAGGGCGCAGGGCGCGCGCCAGTTCGACGCTGGCGGAAAAACTGCAATAGGCAGCCAACCGCTCCAGAATCTTCGGCAATTCCAGGGTATTCAGGTGCTTCTCGTTCACGCGCAGGATTCTATCACCGCGATTGTTGAAAGCGATTCGGTCGTTGGGTGGATGGGCCGGCCTGTTACGCGGCGCGACTTTGGGCAAAGTGTATGGGCCATCTTAGGCGCGCTTAAGTCGAGTCTCAGTTGCCGGACTATGATGGGCCTATACGGCGCGCAGAAGTCAACAGTGCCGTCTCACATCGCCGGCTGCGGCGAAGGAATGGGAAATCTGATGATTCTGGTAACGGGCGCAAATGGGTACGTGGCAACACAGACCGTCAAAGCACTCCTCGCCAATGGCGGGACAAAACCGACTATTCGCGCCATGGTGCGCAGCCAGGGCCAGTTTGAAAAGATTCGCCGGCTTGGCAGCGGGGTTGAGCCGGTGCAGGGAGATGTAACCGACCCTGCATCGCTGGACGCTGCGATGCAAGGCGTCCAGACGGTCATCCATCTGGCTGCTGTGAACCGCGATCGCGGCGCAGTGACGATGGAGCGGGTAAACGCTCAGGGCGCCATCAACGTGGTCGACGCTGCCAAACGGGCCGGCGTCAAACATATCATCACCGTGGTCGGGCTGGGCGCCGACGCCAGCCGGCCCTATCCGCTGGCCCACACACAGGGCGTTGGCGTGGATTACCTGATGGGCAGCGGCATCCCATACACGGTTCTGGAAGCGTCGGTCATCTTTGGTGAGGGCGACGAGTTCATCAACACGCTGGCCGGCCTGGCGCGCATTCCGCCGATCATGATTGTGCCGGGCGATGGCAAGTCGAAGTTCCAGCCTATCGCTGTGCAGGACGTGGCGGCGTGCGTCGTTCGTTCGCTGAACAATCCGCAAGTCGTCAATGCGCGCCTGCAAATCTGCGGCAGCGAGGTCGTGACGCTGGAGCAGATCATCGACGCCGTGATCGCCGAGCTGGGCGTGTCGCGCGTCAAGCTTCACATGCCGGTTGGCCTGTTGCGCATCGCTGTCGGCGTGATGGACAAAGTGCTGCCCAAGCCGCCGGTGACGCCCAGCCTGCTGGCGCAACTTGGCGTGGACAACGTGGCAACCGATAACGCCACACAGAAAGTGTTTGGAGTGCAACCGATTCGTCTGCGCGAAGGAATCGGTTACGTGCGCGCTATGACCCTGGGTTTCCTGATCAAGCGTTCGCTCGGCCGCGCTGAGTATCGCTGATGGTGGTAGGCGCAGGGCAGGGGACAACATGCAGAACGAAATGCTGATGGATGCTTTTGTGATGGTTGGCGCTGCCCTGGCAGTGGCTATGGGTTTGATGGTTGCGTGGCGCAACATTGCGGCGCAGAAAGCAGCTTGGAAAGCGGCCCCGCAATGGGCGCGCGTTGTTGCCCGCCGACGCCGGCGCAACTCGACTGCGAATCGCTGAAGGCCGGGCGCTGTGCTATGCCCGTCGTCGAATCATCATTTCTCGTGCGCGCGCCGCTGGATGTGGTGTGGGAATTTCACAACGATCCGCGCGCGCTGCCGAAAATCATGCCGGCTCTGTTTGGCCTGAGGGTCGAAGGCTACGACCAGCCCATGCGCGCCGGCAGCCGGGTAAGCCTCTCGATGGGTGTTGGCCCCTTGCGACGACGCTGGTCCTTGCAGGTGATCGCGCACGAGCCGCCGCGCCAGTTCGTGGACGAGCAACTGCCCGGTCAGGGGCCGTTCAAACACTGGCGCCACACGCATCGCTTCGAGCCGGCCAACGACGGCACACGCATCATCGATCATATCGAGTACGAACTGCCGTTTGGCGCGCTGGGCAAAATTGCCGCCGGTATCGGTGGCCCGTTGATGATGAAGGTGATCTTTGCGTCCCGCCAGACGGCGACCCGCAAGGCGTTGGAACCGGCAGCGCATTCGGGGCCGGCGACTGGCGTCTCTGTGTAGCTGGCTTGCGTTCGGCTTCCCTGCGCGTGCTTCGGATAAGTTCTGGGTCGAGTTATCGGACGAGTCAGCGCACATGAACTGAAGCCTGGCCGCTGCCTCCTGGCTGCCAGGCTTCTCTTTGTGATTGAGGTGTTGAAGTCATGGCTACGGATCTGAAAGGTATGAGCGTCGTGATCACCGGCGCCAGCCGGGGCATCGGGCAGGCGACGGCGCTGGCGTTGGCCGAACGCGGCGCAGCGCTGACGCTGGCTGCGCGCAGCTACACGCCGCTATCGCGCGTCGCAGAGGAAGTTCGCCAACGGGGCGGACAGGCAATCGCTGTGCCGGCTGATGTAACTGTGCGCGCCCAAGTGAGCGACCTGGTGAGTGAGGCTGTTGCTACGTATGGCCGGATAGACGCGCTGGTGAACTGCGCCGGCCAAGGCGTGATCCGGCCTGCGCTGGACCTGACTGACGAAGACATCGACCGCATGCTGGCAGTCAACACCAGAGGCGTTATTCTGGTGACGCAGGCTGTGGTGGCCGAAATGTTGAAGACCGCTGCAAAGCGCGCGCCCGGCCGGCCTGTGGGCCGTGTCATCACGCCGGTGGGCACGATGGGGCGCTACGTCATGCGCGGCAGTGCCGCTTACAGTGCCAGCAAATGGGGCGCAGCCGGCGCGCTCAAGGCCATGGCAACCGAGTTTCAACGGCAGGGGGTGCAATTCACGCTGCTCTATCTCGGTGGGGTGGATTCGAATTTCTGGGACACGATTGATATGCCCGCGCAACGCGACAAGATGTTGCGGCCTGACGATGCCGCCGGCGCCATCCTGCACGCCCTTGAAGCGCCGGCGCACAGCGTGCTGAACGAAGTCGTGCTGCAACCCGAAAGCCACCAGTTCCTCTAAAGCAAGAACCCCGGCCTGCAAATCAGGCCGGGGTTCGCCGGTCAAAACTCGCTACATGTGCCGTCGCCTGTCAAGCCTGGCGGGCGTATTGCCCGAACAGGTGCGCGCTCAGGACTTGCAGATAGGGCAGGATCAGGAACCCCAGCACGAGGGTCACGATCTGGCCGATACAGGGAATGACGTTGAGGACGCCGACGACAATGCCAATCACGATGCTTGCCGCGATCAGAACCACGATCGCGAGGATGTAGTCGCCGAGATTGCGATTGGCGATGGCCCATAGTTCGCCAAGCCGCAAACAGGCGGCGACGGTGTCGGTGCGGGCGAGCTGGATGTAGATAGCCGGGGCGAGCAGGGCCAGCGCCAGCCCGTAGACGCCCACCACACACAGCAGCAGTGTGGATGTGCCTAAAAAGGCGACGGCGATTGCGTCGTTGCCGCGGTCGCTCGCCCCGGCGCCCAAGGCGGGCAGCACGCTGGCGACACACACGATGGCGAGCATCGGCAACGCCAGAATGAAATTGACGACAACCAGCTTGAGGCCGGTGACAAACTTCATGCCCAGATCGTCCCAGGTTGGCAGAGGGACATCCTGGCCCCGCGACACGCTCTTGAGATGGTCGATGGCGTAACCGAAGCCGGCGAAGTTGAGGATGGGGACGATGTTGATCAGACCGCCGATCAGGAACTTGGAAATCCAGTTTTGATCTTCGAACGGGTGCTGCGCAGCGCGACCGATGTCAATCATGATGATCCTCCGGAGATGGTTGTTTCACATCACATGGAAGGCGTCGCCGGAGCAGCCGGCTTGTTGCCGATAAGGGCGGCGCCGATCAATCCGCCGATGATGCCGAAAATCGCATTGATGATCAGGCCGAACAACAGACTGATGATCGAGACGCCGCCGGAAGCCATTAACTGCTGAAGCATCTGGCGTGACTCCGCGTCGGGGAACTGGTCGAGCAATGGGCCCATGGCTGCCATCGTCGCGCCGCCCATGACGATGCTTAGCAGCCAGCTAATCACTGCGCCAATCAACGCGGCGACAAGTCCGATCACGACACCCTGGCCGGTCGTTACGATGACGCCGTTCTCGTTGCGCTTGTACAACCACACGGCGAATATTGCGCCACCCCAGACCCAACCGCACAGCAGGCAGTTGCCCAGACTGAGAATCGGCACAGAACTCAGAATGCCCATGGCAACGCCGGCGATGCCGGCCGCTATCAATAGTGAGCGTGTGTTCAACTGCATGTCGTTCCTCCTGTTGCGAGCAAAATGAGCGGAATCATACCGCGCTCAATATAGCACCATTCAGGGGGCGTAGGGCGTATCACAGTTGAATCGAGCCGATCCACGCCCACAGCGCCAACAGCGCCGTATAGGCCAGCCGGCCGGAGATCGCTTGGACGACCGCGCCCACTCCCACGCACGCGGCGGTGGCGAGCGTAACCCGGCCGGGTTTGCCTGGCGCCAGTGTGTAAAGCGCAACGCCCAGCGCAATAGCGGCCAACACATCGCCGGCCAGACTCAGCGCCGGCACGACGCCGGCCCAGCGCCACACGCTGGCAAAGCCGGCCACACGCAACACCGGCGGCAGTGCCAGCGGCGCGCGCAACCCGCGTGATGCGAGGAGCGCAGCCAATGCCGAGAGACACACCCACGCCAGCAGCGCTGCAGCGATGCCGGCCAGCGCGCTGGCAATGATGACCTCTGCTGACAGGCCGGCTATAAGCGCGCCTGCGCCGTTTACGATCAGGCCGCCGGCTGCTACGATGGCGGCTGCCGCGCGTGTGACAGACGCCTGCGCAATTTCCCGGAACGCGCTGCGCTGAAAAAGAGCCAGCCCTACCCACCACTGTCCTGGAGAGTCGCTTTGCATGG
>DAOUDB010000045.1:0-2129 GCA_034431495.1 Thermoflexales bacterium | reverse complement strand
AACTTGGAACTCGCCATATGATTTCTCCTTCCTGTTCGGCTCCTGTACCATGGGCTGAGGGGACTGCCCACCCTACCTATAATAGAAGCTCAGCTGGCCGGCCTGGGCCGAGATGCGGCCAGCAACAGGACAAGATGTGGACAAAGTGACTCGCCAGGAATTTGTGTCCCATTTGCGCGCGGCGCTCACCCACCTCTACGACGCCAATCGCCTGCGCCAGAATCCGCTTGTCCACCACTTTGGATTGTCCGATCGCTTCGACGCATCCACCGCCCTGCGCTCGCTGCTCACCGAGGCGATTTCATCGCTCAAACCCCCACCCGATGCCCCACCACAACAAAGGTCGTGGCGGTTGTACGAAGCGCTGTTTTGCTGCTACGTCCAACGGCTGAATCAACAGGCTGTGGCCGATCAACTGGCACTCAGTTCCCGACAATTGCGGCGCGAACAGCAGGCGGCGCTGGAGATCATCGCCGACCGGCTGTGGAACCAGGCACAAATGGATCAGGCCGGCCATGCCGCCTCCTCCCACCCGGCAACCCTCGATCCGGCGCGAGCCGAAGCTCAGTTCACCCAGGAGTTTGCCTGGCTGCGCGATACGCCAGTCGAAACCCCCACTGACGTGCGTGCCGAAATCGAATCTGTGGTCGAACTGGCCCAGCCACTCGCCGACCAGTATCAGGTTCACCTCTCCATTGAAGCGCCGGCCAGCGTGCCGCATCTGGCCGCCCATCCTGTTGCGCTGCATCAGATTCTGCTCAATCTGCTGGGGGTGGCCATGGCCCGCGCAGCCGGCACGCACGTTACGATCAGCGCCGGCGCCGTGCGCTGGCTCGTCGAGATCCGCATCCAGGCCGGCCCCGGCCACCCCGCGCCTCTCCCCGCCGACGACGATGCGGCGGCGCTGACCATCTCGCGCCAACTGGCCGAGATGTGCGGCGGGCGGATCCTGATCACCGACGATGCGCGGACGTTCAAGGCCAAACTGCTATTGCCCGCGCTGGAACAGACGCCGGTGCTGGTCGTGGATGACAACGCCGACACCCTGCAACTGCTCCAGCGTTACACGGCCGGCACGCCCTTCCGCGTCATTGCCACCCAGTCGCCCGACACGGCGCTGGATCTGGTGGCCCGGCACGCGCCCCAGATCATCGTGCTCGACGTGATGATGCCCCAGATCGACGGCTGGAAGCTGCTGGGCCGGCTGCGTCAGCACCCTTCCGCCGATACCACACCCATCATCGTGTGCAGCATCCTGCCGCAGGAGAAACTGGCGCTCTCGCTTGGCGCAAACGCCCTGCTGCGCAAGCCGGTCACACGACAGGCATTTCTGTCGGCGCTGCGACAGCAGATGGCCGCTGTTGCTCAAGCCGGGGGGCCAGTGCCTCGCTAACCGCCTGGATGCAATCGAGCAATGCCCGCACCGACAGCCCGCCGCCGCGCGTCACCCTCAACGGCTCATGGGTCAGGGGGTCGGCGCTGGGGTCGCGCGAAGAGATGATGACAACCGGAATGCCGGCGATGTCCGCGTCGTCGCTCTTGGCCTGAAGCAATTGCAGCCCGTCCATGCCCGGCATGACCAGATCGAGCAATACGACATCGGGCCGGCGTTCGCGCATCAGGTCGATAGCGCGCCGGCCATCCATGGCTTGAATCACACGATAGGGCCGCTCGGCCGACGACAACATGCGCGCGAACAATTGCAAAACTTCGGCATCATCATCAACCAGCAGCACTGTGCGCGTGTCAGCGCCCAGTTCCTCCAACGCGCCCAACAGGGCGTCGCGCGTGACCGGCTTGACCAGATAACGCACCACACCCAGCCGGCGCGCGGTTTCCTCGCGGCTGGGCACGTGGCAAATCAGGGCCGGCGTGTCGTAGGGCAACTGGCGCAACTGGTCGTCCAGCGCCGGCGCATCGTCGAGGGCCGCCGTGTTGACGATCAGTGACTGGGCCGGCGCGCGCGCCAGTTCCTTGAGCGCCTGTGGCAGGCTTCGCGTGTGCGTCACATCGACCCTGTGCATGTAGTGTCTGACCATCTGGCACAGCGCGTCGCCGCTCTCCAGCACCACATAGCGCGGCGCGGCTGTGGGCAGCGGCGCGCGCGCCGGCCCCGCGCGCGGCGCGGG
>DAOUDB010000044.1:0-3203 GCA_034431495.1 Thermoflexales bacterium | reverse complement strand
CGCCGCCTTGTGTGAACTGCACAGCAACCGGCTAGACGCCGCAATCCGTCAGTGCCGCCAGCGGTGACGGTCACAAATCTGCGCTACACCCGTAAGCTCGTAAGCTCGTAAGCTCGTAAGCTCGCTCGTAAGCTCGCAAGCTCTCATCTCATGTTCCCATCCCCGGCTGCGCACAGCCATGCTGTGGACTGAACCGGCTACAATTCAAGCGTGGATAGAAGCCTCACCATGGTCAGTATCGAGGGGACTGCCATATGAAACTCACGCCAGCACGCGTTGTTCTGGGCACACTGCTCAGTTCCTGGGCTTTGTTAACGCTATCTTGGTTGTTGCTTGCGCCGAACGATCGGGGGTCTGTCGCCGCGGTGGCGCTGATTCTGTTCCTGCTCATCCTGCTGGGCTGGGGTTTGTTCAACCAAACAAAAGGGGTGGAGGTTCCGGCAGGCTCAGCAGCCGTCATCACAACGCTGGGCGGCTCGCGGCGCGTGACAGCAGGGCCGGCCAAAATCAAACTCAATCTGTTGCTCGAAACAGGACAGATCCATACGCTGTCTCAAAAGCCGCTCGATTTCTCTGCTGACTTCGACACCGGCGACCCGGTGACCATCCGCATCACCGCGCAGATCGCATGGGAAGTTCACCCAGACAGCCTGCTGGCCGCATTGGACGACAACACGAAATTCACCGACAACATCTCCCGGCATGTCCAGTCTCAACTCACCTATGCGCTCGGCAAGCGATCTCTGGCAGAGATTCGGGCGAATCTGGCGCCGCTGTTGCGGGAAGTGGCGCGCAGCGTCAACTGGTCCGAAGCCGCGAAGAGTCGATTTCAGGTTCGAGAAATACTGGTCGTGCAATTGAGGCTGCCGCCCGAACTGACCTCGGCTGCGACGCAGTCGCTTATTGCAAGCTTGCAGACAGACATGAACCGCGCCCAGCGATCCAATCGATTCAGCGATCGTTACGCGGAAGCCCGCGCGCGCGCCAAAGAGCTTGAGGTGATCGACACAGCAGTCCGCAAGGTGGAGGAAAGGACCATCGCGTTTGTCGAGAATGCAGTGCTGTTGGATCAGTTGTCGCGGTCAAGATCAAGCTAGAATCGCCTCCAAATTGTCATCATGATAAAACTGATCACTTTCTTCCGCCGGCCCGCAGATGTGACCGCGTTCGAGACCTTCTTCTCGCAGCACTACGTGCCGGCTGTCAACGCCATCCCGCATGTCAAGCGGGCAACGGTCAACCGGGCCGCCGGCGCGCCGAGCGGCGATCCGCCGTACTACCTCATTCACGAGCTTTACTTCGAGAGTCTGACCGAGTTGACTCAGGCGCTGAACTCCAGCGAGGGACGCAGCGCCGGCGCGTTGCTGCTGAGCTTCGCCCAACCGCTGGTGAGCGTGATGTACGCAGAAGTCTGGGAAGAAAAGACTTAGGCCAGCGCCTGCGCCCGCAACACGCCAACGAACGGCAGGTTGCGGTAGCGCTCCTGATAGTCCAGCCCATAGCCGACCACGAAGCGATCGGGCAGGTCAAAGCCTTTGTACTTCACCGGGATGTTGATCAGCCGGTGGGCGGGCTTGTCGAACAGGGCGCACACTTCGAGGCTGGCCGGCTGACGCGCCCGCAGATTGCGCAGCAGGTAGCTCAGCGTCAGGCCGGTGTCGATCACGTCCTCCACAAATAGCACATGCCGGCCTGCCAGCGGCGTTTCCAGATCTTTTGCCAATCTGACAATACCCTGCGCTCGCGCTTCGGGCGTATAGCTCGACACGGCAATGAAATCGACCTCCACCGGCACAGTGATGGCGCGCAAGAGGTCGGCCATGAAAAACACCACACCCTTCAGCACGCCCACCAGCAACGGGTTGCGGCCGGCGTAGTCGCGCGAGATGGCCGCGCCCAGTTCGCTCACGCGCTGCTGGAGCGCCTCACTGGAAAAGAGAACTTCCTTGATATCGTCGGACAGCCAGGCGTAGGCTTCAGGCAGTTTCTGGGCCATGGTCTTTCGATGGCGGCTGAGCGGCCGTGCCCTGAATGCGCCCGGCCTCTTGCAGCAGGCCGTATTTCAGCATCAGGTCGCGCATCTCACGCCGCTTGAACAGCTTCACGTTGATATCGGGATACAGTTCTTTCATCCGGCGCAGCCGGCGATTCTTGTAGGACGCCAGTTGCGGCCGCAGCGTCGTCAATTCCACATACAGATCCTGATCCGGCAGGTAAAAGTCGGGCGAGAACGCCTCGATGACATTGCCCTGCTCGTCCCACTCCAGCGGAAAAGTCCTCGGCTCGTACTGCCAGGCAATGCCATAGAAGTCGAGAATGCGCGCAAACATCTCTTCGGCCGGATGGGCGAATGCGGGGGCGCGGCGCTCCGGGTTGCTCACGAGGTCTTGCCGTCTCCTGTGTTTGAGTCTGAGGTGAACGGCATGCCGCGCGCCACGGCCGAGCAGATGATATCCGCGGCTGCTTCCACCGTGATTCGCGCTGTGTTGATGACGAGATCGTAAAGATCAGGGTCATCCCAGTGCGCGTGATGAAAGCGCTTCAGATAATCTCGCCTGTTGCGATCGCTGGCCTTGACCTGCGCCAGCGCAGTATCGAACGCGATGCCCTGTTGCCGGGCGACACGCGCGGCACGCACATCCTGCGGCGCGACAACCCTGACATGCAACACGTCGGGCCGGCTGCGTAAGATCATCTGGCCGGCGCGCCCCACGATGATCACGTTGCCCCCGGCGGCCAGTTCTTCCATTACAACCGCCACGGCCCGGTTGTAAGACTCAATGGCCGCCGCCGCCGGGCTGAGGCCCAACAAGCCCAGCTCGTCGATCGCAGCCAAAGCAACCTCAGGTTGGCCGGCGCGCGATGCCGCCTCGTTGATCAGTTCCCGCCACACAACGCGATACCCCAGCCGTGCGCCGACGGCACCCGCCACTTCACGCCCGAGGCTGCCCATCTGCCGGGAAATGGTGATCGTAGACATCGCACTCACAGGGAACGACCGGCATCCCCTGCCCGAAGGATTATAGAGCGAACCAGGCAACGTCAGTGCGCCAGCGCACGACCCGCACGCATCGTACCCGGCCACTTTTCGACGAGTTTGCAAAAAAGCTGGTGGGTGTAGCGCAGATTTGTGACCGTCACCGCTGGCGGCACTGACGGATTGCGGCGTCTAGCCGGTTGCTGTGCAGTTCACACAAGGCGGC
>DAOUDB010000043.1:0-4287 GCA_034431495.1 Thermoflexales bacterium | reverse complement strand
GAAGATGAAATTCTGCGCGACTGTCTTGAAGAAGCTGAAAGATTTGCCGACAGCCCACAGGGCCGCTGGCTGGTCATGTGGGGCACGCGAGGCAACGGCAAATCGCATCTGTGCGCGGCTGTAGCCAACCATCTGAGCAATGCGGGGACGCCGACCTTGTTCCTCACCATGCCTGACCTGCTGGCTTCGCTGAAACATCTGATGGACTTGCAGGCCAATACCGAGCAGGAAAGCTATAGCGGCAGAATGAAAACGATCAAGACGGCCCCTGTCTTGATTCTGGATGATCTGGGGGCCGAGTCGGCATCTGGCTGGTCGGACGCCGTGTTGTATGAGATTCTGGATCACCGCTATCGCAATCGACTGCCTACGATGATCGTCACCAACTGCCCGCTCGATCAGTTCGATCCGCGCATCACGTCGCGTTTGCAAGATACCGATTTCGTCACTGTGCTTGAAAATAGGGCGCCGGACTACAGAAGACGCCCGCCCGAAGAGAAGCGCGCTGCTAAATAGGACAACAGCATGGCAAAACTGTGGGGTGGCCGATTCAGCGCGGATATGGACGCGCTGATGAAGCAACTGAACGATTCGATCCGTTTCGACATTCGTTTGTGGGACGCCGACATTCGCGGCAGCATCGCCTATGCCGGCGCGCTGGCCGGCGCCGGCATCATCACCCGCCGCGAGGCGGCGCAGCTTGTCAAGGGCTTGCGCGCCGTGCATGCCGAGTTTGCCGCCGGCGCGTTTGTCGTGCAGCCGGGCGATGAGGACATTCACACCGCCGTCGAGCGCCGGCTGAAAGAGCTGATCGGCGATGTGGCCGGCAAGCTGCACACCGGCCGCAGTCGCAACGATCAGGTGGCTACCGATATGCGCCTGTTCTGTCTGCGCGCCATCGCCGATCTGCAAGCTCTGATTGCCCAACTGCAATCCGCGTTGCTGGCTCAGGCGCGGGCGCATGTGGCCACGCTCATGCCGGGCTATACGCATCTGCAACGCGCGCAGCCGATCACCTTTGCCCACTGGTGCCTGGCCTATTTCTGGATGCTGGCCCGTGACAGTGAGCGGTTGAGCGATTGTGCCCGGCGCACTAGTGTGATGCCGCTGGGGTCGGGCGCGCTGGCCGGCAATCCGTTCGCCATTGACCGGCAGGCCCTGGCCGCTGCCCTGGGCTTCGAAGCTGTGTCGAAGAACAGCCTGGACGGCGTGAGTGACCGCGACTTCGTTGCCGAACTGCTGTTCGACTGCGCGCTGCTGGGCGTGCATCTCAGTCGGCTGGCCGAGGATCTGGTGATCTATTCGAGCGCCGAGTTCGCTTTCGTCACTTTCTCGGATGCCTACTCGACCGGCTCCAGCCTGATGCCGCAGAAGAAAAACCCCGACGCGGTCGAGCTGGCGCGGGCCAAAAGCGGGCGGCTGACAGGCAACCTGGTATCGGTTTTAACCATGTTAAAAGGGTTGCCGATGACGTATGACAAAGACATGCAGGAGGACAAAGAGCCGCTGTTTGACTCGCTCGACACGCTGACCATGACGCTGCCGGTGATGGCCGGCGCCCTGGACACACTGCGCGTCAACGCCGATCGAATGCGGGCCGCGCTTGACCCGGCCATGCTGGCTACCGATGTCGCCGAGTATCTGGCCCGGCGGGGCGTGCCCTTCCGCGAGGCGCATCATCTGGCCGGACGGGCAGTGGCGCTGGCCGAATCAAAAGGGCTGCGCCTGGACGAATTGAGCGAGGCAGACTGGCGCAGCGTCTCCGATCGATTTGGGTCGGATGTCCGCACGGTGTTCAGTTTTGAGCAATCGGTTGCCTCGCGCGATGTGGCCGGCGGCACTTCTGCGCGCGCCATCCGCGAGCAAATTCGCCAGGCGCGCGCCTGGTTGCGTAAAGCTGACAAACACTTGCAATGAAGTACCAGGGCCGCTTTCCCATCTTTGATCCCTCTTGCATTCGCACCTACCCGCTGGCGACACGCCAGAATAAAGTGCGCTGGACTGCATTGACGCGCCCGCAGGATGTGTTGGCGGCAGCGCCGGCCGGTCCAGAGGTTCAGGCTGCCATCGCGCCCGTCGCGCAGGCCATCCGGCGCGCCCGTGCCAACGATTGGCCGGTGGTGCTATTCACCGGCGCGCACGTTCTCAAGAACGGTTTTGGCCCGCTCATCATCGACTGGATGCGGCGCGGTGTCATCACGCTCTATGCCGTCAACACTGCCGGGACAATCCACGACTTTGAACTGGCCCTGATCGGCGAGACCAGCGAGAACGTGCCCAACGTGCTGGGGCGTGGCGAGTTTGGTATGGCCTACGAGTTTTGTTACATCAACGAGGCCCTCCGCGAAGGCAACCGGCGCGCGCTGGGATATGGCGAGTCGCTGAGCCGCATGATCGCCGATGACGAATTCCGCGCTGCGGTGTTGGCGCGCGTGTGGCGCGAGGGCGCGCCGCGCGCATTTGCCCATCCTGAAATCAGCGTGCTGAATGCGTCGGCCGAGACCGGCGTTCCCGTCACCGTTCATGCAGTGATCGGCGGCGATGTGATCGATCAACATCCCAGCTTCGACGGCGAAGCCAAAGGCGGAACCAGTGGGCGCGATTTTCTGATTTTCGTCGAGCATATCCGGCGCTTCAGACAGGGTGGTGTGCTGATCAACATGGGGTCTGCTGTGATTGGGCCGGAGGTGTTTCTCAAGTCGGTGTCGATGGTGTGTAATGCCGGCGATGTGCTGTCGAGCGATCTGGTCACCGCCGACTTTGACATTCGCCCCTACCAACCCGAGGCGATGACGGATGAGCGCCGCTTTGGTTACTACTTCCGTGATCAGAAGAGTGTGGTCACGCGCATCCCGCAGGCGTTCGGCGGACGCGGCTACTATGTGCAGGGTGATCAGCTCGTCACGTTGCCAGAACTGTTCCGGCAAGTAACAAGGTGATGGGGTGACACGGTGACAGTGCAGTTGTTTCTCGGTCTGGACGAGATTCGGGCTTTCGCGCAACGCGCGCGCACGGTAAGAATTGGTGTGTTGGGCGATTTTTGCCTGGACGCTTATTGGTTCATCGATCCTGCGCGCGAAGAGTGGTCGATCGAGACAGGCAAGCGAGTTCAGCATGTGCGCCGGCAGCGTTATTCTCCAGGCGCAGCCGGCAATGTGGTGGCGAACCTGGCTGCGCTCGGCGTCGGCCACATCGAGACGTTTGGGGTGATTGGGCCTGATCTGTTCGGCTACGAGCTGGTGCGTTTGTTGCGCGCGCTGGGCGCGACAACCGATGGCCTGCGCGCCCAGGCTGCCGGATGGGACACACCGGTGTACGGCAAGCCCTATCTCGGCGATGAAGAGTTGCAACGGCTCGACTTTGGCGCGTTCAATGAGCTAAGCGACGCGACCTGGCAAGACATCCTGGACGGTGTGCGCGCCGCGCGCAGCCGGCTTGATTTTCTGGTGGTGAACCAGCAGTTGCCGCAGGGATGGTGCGACACGCGCCGCGCGCAGCACGTGGCCGATGAGCTGACTCACTGGCAGGGCCGGCATCTGGTCGATGCCCGTCAGTTCGCCAGCCTGTTTGGGGATGCCTGTTACAAGTTGAACGAGCGCGAAGCGGCGCGCATGGCCGGCCGCGAGTTGCCGACTGACGCCCCGCTGACTGATGAGCAGGTGGCTGATCTGTTCGCGCAGCACAGGGGGACGGTCCGGGAGCCGCGCTTCATCACGCGCGGAGAGCGCGGCATGGCTGTGGCACAGGCCGGCCAGATCGCGTTCATCCCCGGCGTGTCGATCACCGGCCCGACCGATCCCGTTGGGGCCGGTGACACTGCAACGGCAACGCTTGCGGCGTGTCTGGCTTGCGGCATCGCGCCGGCGCAAGCTGCTGTGCTGGCCAACATGGCTGCGTCGGTGACCGTGCGCAAGCTCAACCAGACCGGCACGGCCAGCGCCGAGGAATTGCTGTCGGCGGCGCGCAACTTGTCCTACGTGTTCAACCCCATGCTGGCCGACGACTCGCGCCGGGCTGTTCACTTTCGCAACGCCGACCTTGAAATCGTGGAGACGCCGCCATCCGCAACGAATTTAAGATTTGCCGTGTTCGATCATGACGGCACTGTCTCCACGTTGCGCCAGGGCTGGGAGGGCGTCATGGAGCCGGTGATGGTCAAAGCCATTCTGGGGGCGCGCTATCAAACGGCAGACACCGCGCTGTTCCAGCGGGTGCGGCAGCGCGTGCGCGAATTTGTCGAGCAGTCCACCGGCATCCAGACGATTCTGCAAATGGATGGCCTGGTCG
>DAOUDB010000042.1:0-24491 GCA_034431495.1 Thermoflexales bacterium | reverse complement strand
CCGAGAAAGGCTTTGGCAAGCGAACGCCGCTGGAAGAGTACAGCGTGAAGGGGCGCGGAGGCGGCGGTCTGCGCACCATGGGCGGCACGCTCGAGCAGACCGGCCTGCTGGTGGCTGCGCGTGTTGTGCAATCAACGGATCAGGTCACGCTCATCAGCTCGAACGGCGTGGTGTTGCGCCAGAGAGTGAGTGACATCCCACAGAGTGGCCGCGCCACACGCGGCTCGCGGTTGATGAACCTGCGCGAAGGCGACGCAATAGCCAGCGTTGCCCGGTTGGCCGAAGTGTAGAATCCAATCACACGTGACTCCCATGAACACGCCGTCACAGTTTCTGGCGCTGTTGCAGGAAGCCGATCCACAGGCGTTGGCCGAGACGCTGGTCGCCTTTGCCAATAGCGATGGCGGCACCATCGTGCTGGGCTTCGACGAACGCGGGCGGCAGATCGCGCGCATCGCGCCCGAGGACATTGAGAGCGCGCTGCGGGCAGCCGTGGGTTTGTGCCAGCCACCGGTGCGCGCGTCGCTCGAACCGGCCGATGGCAACGACGGCGGGCCGGCGCTGGTGGTGCGCGTGCCGCGCGCCACAGAGATGCACTCTTTGCGCGACGGGCGGGTGCTTGTGCGGGTGGGCGGGCAAAATCGCACCCTGGCCGGCGATGAGATCCGCAACCTGGCCACCAGCAAATCCAGCGGCGACTTTGAAGCCGAAACGGTGCCCGGCGCCACACGCGACGATTTCGATCCGGCGATGATCGACGAGTACCTGGCCAAGCGCGAGTTGCGCTCGCGGCGCAGCGTCGAGGTTAAGGATCGCGCCGCGCTATTGCGCGACATCGGCGCGCTGGACTATCGCGGCCAACCCACTGTGGCCGGCATCCTGTTGTTCTGCCGCGCGCCGCAAACCTTTCTGCCCCAGAGCGGGCTGGTGTTTGTGAAGTTTCCCGGCGTCGAAGCGCGTGGCGAAGGCGGCGCTTTTGGGTATGGCCGGCGCGAGGAGATCAACGGCCCACTGGCGCGCGTGATCGAACGCGCCTGGCAAATCACACTCGAAGAAATGCGCGTCGGTGCAGTCGTAAAAGGACTGGAGCGTGAAGAGGTGCTCGAATACCCGGAGTTCGCCGTGCGCGAAGCATTGGTGAACGCCGTGTGCCACCGGGATTACCGGCTGCGCGGGCGGCGCATCGAAATCCGCAAATTCGCGGACCGGCTGGAAATCATCTCGCCGGGTGGGCTGGCCGGCTACATCACCCTCGACAACATCGTCGAAGAGCACTTTTCGCGCAACCCCCGCATCGTGCAGGGCCTGTTTCAGTGGGGGTATATCGAAGAACTGGGGCTGGGCATCGACCGCATGATCGAAGACATGACCGCAGCCGGCCACCCGATGCCGCGCTTCAATGCCACAGCGCACAGCTTCACTGTGGTGCTGTCGAACCATCGCGAACGCCGGATGAATCAGCCGCTCAGTGTGTCGCCGCACGCCCCGCCCAACGTGGCTGTGACCGAGCGACAGGCCCGCGCACTGCAATACGTGCGCGAGCATGGCCGGATCACCAACCGCGACTATCAGACCATTTGCCCCGATGTCAGCGCCGAGACCCTGCGAACCGACTTGAGCGATCTAGTGGAGAAAGGGGCGCTCATGCGCATCGGTGAGAAGAAGGGCACGTATTACATCCTCAAGCAGGCGCCATAGGCGATCATCTGCCGGCCCCGCATCTCCCGCGCCGGCCTGCGCAAGCGGGGCGCAGGCCGGCGCTCATTTGCGCTGGAGCAAGGACAGGACACAGCCACACGTGATAGGCTGGCGTGAGACTCACTGGGTCACACAGTCGGGAGAGCACGATGAATCAGACCTTTCACGCGCACGATGTGCTGGATATTCTGAAAGCGAGCGAGGCGTCGCTATCGACAGCGGAATTGCAGGCACGGGCTGTTGCCCGTTTTGGCGCCGGCGCAACCTTCACCAACTGCCGGGGAGACCGGTTCAGCTTTGATGAACTGATTGCATTCCTCGTCGCGCGCGGAAAAGTCACAGAGGCAGGCGGCCACCTCAGCCTGGTTCCGGCCGAGTTGTGCGATCACCCCTAGACCTGGTTGCTCAGATCGATCAGCGCCTGGCCGGCGGCGCGCGCCTGCTCCACCGGAAAATCGCGCAGCCGCATCGCGACGCGCAGGTAGGGCAACGAACGCGGGTCGGACACGAACTCGCGCACATCGGATGGCAACGCATCAAACTGCGCGTGTTGCTGGTGGTACAACTGCGCCTCGCCCAATGGGCCAATCCCCACATCCAACAGGTCAGTCCACGTCAACCCCAAATGCCCCATCAGTGATTCAAGCTCGGTGATCGGTATGGGGCGCTCGCCCAGCTCATAGGCGCTCAGACGCGATGGCGGCAATCCGGCTGCTTGCGCCACCTGCTTGACTGTTTCACCTTTCTGCTGGCGCGCCTGCTTCAGCCGCACGCCGATGATGTGGTTGCGCAGATTCTGGATTTCATCGACGTCGATGGTGGCTCGCCACGTGGTCTGAGCCGCTGACGCAGATTCGTCGAGCAATGCAATCACAGGTATGCGCAGATAGTATGCAAACGCTTCCACCTGCGGCAGCGAGGGTTCGCGCTTGCCTTCTTCGATGCTGGTGATGGCAGCCTGCGACAAGCCGGCGTAGGCAGCCAATTCCTTGCGCGTCTTGCCGGCCACTTCACGCGCGCGGCGAATCAACAATCCAATCGCGCGCCGGCGGGCGCTTGAGTCATTCTGATCAGGCATAATCGGGTTTGTGGGGATTCAGAATAAATATCCCAGACAGTCAGACGTCTGCGCGCACTATTCTAGCGCATGAGGCGCGCCGACGGCTCGACTGAGCTCGCCGCAGTCGGCATCTCACCCTCAACACCTATCACCCCATGAGGATCGCATTCAACGCCTGGTTCCACGACATGCCCACTACCGGCAGTGGGCAATACACACGCCAGCTCGAGTCAGCTCTGCGCGAGATTGCGCCCGATATCGAGATTGCGCTGGTGAAACCCGGCCGGCGCAGCAATCTGGCCAAGGTCTGGTTCGAGCAGGTCGGCTTTCCACGCAGCGCCGGCCACATGCAGGCCGACATCGCCCTCGCGCCGTATTGGGCGCCACCGTTGCGCAGCGATGTGCCCGTCGTCGTGACCATTCACGATGTCATCCCACTTGCACTGCCCGACTATCGGGGCGGCCCACTGCAACGCGCCTACACCAGCCTGGTGCGGGCCGCCTCTGCCAACGCCGCGCATATCCTCACCGACTCGGAGTTCAGCCGGAACGACATTCTGAAACATCTCCCGGTCAGCGCCGAGTCGGTCAGCGCCATACCGCTGGCAGCCGACGCCCAATTCACGCCAACGGTGCCGGCCGAACAGATCGAGGCCGCGCGCGAACGCTATAACCTGCCGCCCTCGTATGTCCTGTACTTGAGCAACTTCGACCGCCGCAAGAACATCGAGACCCTGTTGCAGGTGTACGTGTGGTGCGGCGAACCAATCGGCCACGACTTTCCCCTGGTCATCGCCGGCGAGCCAGACACGCTCGTGTACGACACCAATGGACACGCCATGACGCTGTCCCAGATGGCGCAGGCGCTGGAGGTGGACGACGCGGTACGCTTCATCGGGCGCGTCGCCGAAGCGGACAAGCCGGCTTTGTATGCCGGCGCGCGCTGTTTCCTGTTCACGTCGCTGTACGAGGGATTCGGACTGCCGGTCCTCGAAGCTCTGGCCTGCGGCGTGCCGGTGGTCGGCAGCAATGCCGCCAGCATTCCCGAAGTGGTGGGCAACGCCGGCATGTTGGTCGACCCGCTCGACGCACGACGCATGGCCGGCGCGTTGATCGCAATTTGCACCGAAGATGATCTGCACCAGCAGCTCAGTCAACGCGCAGTGTTGCAAGCCTCCAAGTTCTCCTGGCAGCGCACAGCGTTCGAGACGCTGGCGGCGCTGAGATCGGTCGTGCGAAAGTGACACCCCTCGCATCTCGCGCAGCGCGCTTCGCTTTGCACGTCGGCCTGTTTGCCGGCGCGGTGGCCTTGTACACCGCCACGCTCAACCCGGACGTGCAGCCGGCTGACAGTGGCGAGTTTCAAATCGCAGCCATCACACTCGGCATTCCGCATCCGCCCGGCTATCCCCTGTTCACGATGCTGGGCTGGTTGTTCGCGCAAATCCCGTTTGGCTCGGCATTCGCGCGGGTGTCCTTTCTGTCGGTCATCGCCTCAGCAGCCACGCTCGTCGTGGTGGCGCGTTCGGTGGAGCGAGTCGCGCAAGCCGCGCAGCCAGCAAATACACAGGCCGGCTCTCTTACAGCCACACTGGCCGGCGTTCTGGCCGCCGTCGCACTGGGAACGAGCACGACGTTCTGGGCACAGGCAACCACCACCAACATCCGTAGCCTGACTGCATTCTTCGCTGCATTGCTGGTCTGCGGCACGGCACGCATTTTCGGCGACCTGAGAACACAAGGCAGCCAGAGTGGTAGCGTGCGCGTTTCGTCTCTGGTGCTGTTTGCCATCGCGCTCGGGCTGGGCGTGGGTCATCATGCCTCGCTGGCGTTCATGGGCGCCGTATTCGGTGTGTTCGCGCTGTGGGCCAGCGCGCGCAGTAGCGCGCGCAGTAGCGCGCACAGCCGGCTGCCCCGCTGGGGCTATGCGCTGGCAGCGTTCGCCTTCGCGCTGACACAACTGGTGTGGCTGTATCTGCCCTTGCGAGACGCCGCCGGCGCACGCTTTGCGCCGGGCAATCTCAACACACTGGACGGCGTGCTGTATCACATCTTTGCGCGCGGATTCGCCGGCGACATGTTTGCCTTTGCCACGCCCGAATTCCTGGGAGACCGACTGGCAATTCTGCCCACCCTGCTGACTTTTCAATTCAGCCCGCCGGTGTTGCTGCTGTGCGGTGTGGCCTCGCTGGTACTGATCTGGAAACGCGCCGTCTTCGGCGCGACACTGTTGCTGGCCTGCGCCGTGCACCTGTTCGTCACACTCACCTATCGCGCCCCCCAGACGGTCGAGTATGCCCTACCCTCATGGGTGATGCTGAGCGTCATGCTCGGCAGCGGAATGGGCATCGTTGGGAACCTGGCAGCCGGCGCATCCGGCAGCAGGCAGGCAGCACGCCGGCTGCCCTACCTCTTGCTGGCCGGCGCGCTGACGACTGTGGTGCTGCGCGATGCCGGCGACCGGCTGCCCAGTTACATCGCATTGGCGCGCGATCGCGCAACCCGTCAACTGGCTGCCGGCGCGCTCGAAGTCGCAGCGCCCGGCGCAACAGTCCTGGCCATGTGGCATCAGGCCACCCCCATGTGGGCACTGCAAGATATCGAGGGGCTGCGGCAGGATGTGCGCGTGGTCTATGTGTTTCCGCGCGGCGCACAACCCTATGCCGAAACGTTCGCCGAAGCTGCGGCGCAGATCGGCCCGACCTATGTGGTCAATCACTTTGGCCCGGCCTTCGAGGCGCGCTTCACCCGCATCACGCCGGTGGCGGGGCAACCCATCTGGCAGATCAACCCCGCTGACGAGGACGTGATTCCGGCCGGCGTGCCCGCCGGCTTTGACAACAACCGCATCCAGGCCGGCCTGCTTCACGCGCCGGACACGCCAGCGCGGGCCGGATCGGCATTCAACATCGATGTGTTCTGGCAGGTCACAGAGACGCAGTCCGGCGAGTCGCTGACCTTTCGCATCATGCGGCCCGATGGACAACTGGCCGCCAACGCCGACTTTCAACTGGACGCCGCGATGCTGTCCACATCCACACACCACCGACGGCTGACACTGGGGATTCCACCGGACATGTTACCGGGCGAGTATTTTCTGTATGCCGGCGTGTATCGCGCCACCGAGCAGGGTTTCGAGCAAGTGACAAGCGATGCTGGCGCTGACTTCGTTCGGCTGAAGCTAAAAGATCGCAACCCGGCAGAAGCTGTGATCCGCGTGCTGCCGGCTGCTGAACCGCCGGCAACGCGCCATCCGCAACGCCGGCCGCTCGCGCCGTTCACGTCGGCGACTGCCGCGCCGGAATTCATCGGCGTCGATTACGACACCGGTATCGCCGGCCAGCTGCGCGTGCACACCCACTGGCAGCTCTCGACCGAAGATGCGGCAATAACGATTCTTTCTGCAGAAGGCCAACCACTTGCGCCAACGCAACGGCTTCCGCCGGCCACACAAATGGCAACGCCTGAATATCTGACGCTGCGCTTCGACGCGCCACAGTGGAAACGACTGCGGCTGTCGATGACAGGCAACGCCTCTGACCTAAATATAACGCTGCCGGATTTCGCAGAAGGCGAGCGCTACGTGCCGTTCGGCAATCAGATGGCACTGGCCGGCGCATCGACCTGGCGCGAGGGCGATCAGATGCGGGTCGATCTGGCATGGCTCTCGGCGCGCGCGATCACAACCGACTACATCGCTTCGGCGCGCATTGCCGGTGACAACCTGTTCGTGACGCACGACAGTGTGCCGGCGCTGGGCGCAGTCCCAACCTTAAAGTGGATTCGCGGATCGTTGGTGACAGATCGACACACCTTGCGCGTTGGCGACTACGCCGGCGATCTCACCGGCACAGTGCTGGTGTACGACGGCTTCACACAGCAACCCCTACCAGCGCTCGACGAGCGATATACCGAGGGCGTCACTTTTTATTTGGGTTCGTCAGGTCGATAACGCCAGCCGAATGGCTTCGACGATCAGCTCATGCTCTGCGGCGTGCATACGCGCCTCGTAGGCCTCGGCTGTGTCGCCTGGCTGGAAGGGCACAATACGCCGTGCAATGACCGGTCCGGCATCCACTTCGGGAACGGCGAAATGCACCATGCAACCACTGTGGGCAATCTCACCTCTGCGCCAGGCGTCATAGGCGCGCTCGATGGCGTGTGTGCCGGGGAACATACCCGGCAACGCCGGGTGCAGATTGATGACCTTGCCGGCGAAACACGATAGAAAGGCCGGGCTGAACACATGCATCCAGCCGGCCAGCACAATCAAGTCCGGCTGGAAGGGGACGAGTTGAGCTGCCAGGTCGGCGTCATATTGCGCGCGAGACTTGCCGGCGTCGGTGTAAGGTTTGAGGGGGACGTATAAGGTGGGCACGCCGGCCTGCGCTGCGCGCGTCAGGCCATAGGCCGCCTTGCGATTCGAGACCACCAGCACCACTTGCGCAGCAAGATGGCCGCCGGCGCAAGCATCCAGAATGGCTTGCAGATTGCTGCCGGAGCCGGAGAGCAGAACAACCAGGCGGGACAAAGAGGGATTCGACACAGAAGAGGTCGTGGGCATGGTATGGATTCGATGTTGCAAATTGTGCGCGGAATCTTGCTCTGGCCGCCGGCCTACTGAATCGTGACGCGCGATGTCTGAGCGGCAAGGGGCCTCATCTCGCCCACTACACAGGCATCGCCCGGCAATGTCGCCAGCGCGCGCGCCACATCGGCCGGCGGCACAACAACCAGCATCCCCAGGCCCATGTTAAAGACATGAAACATCTCGCCGTCGTCGATGCGGCCCAGATGCTGAATTAGGCGAAACACCGGCAGCGCCGGCCATGTGCCGCGCCGAATGGTTGCGCCAACGCCGGCCGGCAGCACACGCGGCAGGTTGTCCACGAACCCGCCGCCGGTGATGTGAGCCAGGCCACGCACATCGACCCCTACATCCAGCAAAGCCTGCACCGGCTTCAGATAGGAGCGATGCACGGCCAGCAGCGCCTCGCCGATGGGCTGCTGCGCGCCGGCCATCTCACGCTCGCCGGGGGGCAGATGCGCCGCCAGCGGGGCGCGCCAGTCCAGTTCGCCGAGCACACGCCGCGCCAACGAAAAGCCATTCGTGTGCAGGCCAACAGAGGGTAGGCCGAGGATGACATCACCCGGCTGAATGCGCCGGCCATCGATGATCGCCGATCGTTCCACCACGCCTACGATTGTGCCGACCAGATCCAACTCGCCGGGTTGATAGACGCCGGGCATCTCAGCCGTCTCGCCACCCAGCAGCGCGCAGCCGGCCTCGCGGCAGGCCACAGCGCAGCCGGCGACAACCGTGGCAATCTGCGCGGGGTCGAGCTTCGAGGAGGCGACATAGTCCATGAAGAACAAAGGACGCGCGCCCTGCACCAAAATATCGTTGACGCTGTGGTTGACGATGTCCTGACCGATGGTGTCCCAACGCCCCATGCGCGCCGCAACCATCGTTTTGGTGCCCACGCCATCGGTCGAGGCGACCAGCACCGGCTCACGCAGCGCTTTCAATGCCGACACGTCGAACAACCCGCCAAACGCGCCGATGCCGGCCAGCACCTGCGGGCCATAGGTCGATTGCACCGCTGCGCGCATCAACTCAACCGCCTGTGCGCCGGCCGCAATGTTCACTCCCGCTGCCGAATATGTGTTTGAACCGGTCATGCTATTCCTAATCGTCATTCATTCATCGACGCGCTGATCCGATATCGCGCCGATAGTGCGCGCCCTCAAAGTGGATGCGCGCCACGCCGGCGTAGGCGCGCTCGAGCGCAGCCGGCAAATCGGGGCCAAGCCCGCTCACCGCCAACACACGACCGCCGGCTGTCACCACACGATCGTCGCGCAAGGACGTGCCGGCATGAAAGACCATGACATCGTCCAGCGCGGCAGCGTCATCCAGGCCAGAGATGGGCAGCCCTTTGGGATACGGGCCGGGATAGCCCGGCGCGGCCATCACCACGGTAGCGCACGCGCCGGCGCGCCAGCGGATGCGCGGCGCAACTTCGGCCAGCCGGCCTTCGGCGCAAGCCAACAGGATCTCGGCCAGCGAGGCCACGCCGGGCGAAGTCTGATCCAGCAACGGCACGATGACCTGCGTCTCCGGGTCGCCAAAGCGGCAGTTGAATTCCAACACCTTCGGCCCGCTGTCGGTCAACATGAGGCCGGCATAGAGCACACCGCTATATGGCGTGCCGCGCGCGGCCATGCCGTCGATGGCCGGCTGCAAGACGGCGCGTGTCACATCAGCCAGCAAGGTGTCGTCGAGATCCGACACAGGCGAGAATGCGCCCATGCCGCCGGTGTTTGGTCCCTGATCGTGATCGAAAACGCGCTTGTGGTCGCGGGCAGGGGGCATGGGCACCACAGTCTGTCCATCACAGAACGCCAGCACCGACAACTCTGGCCCGCTAAGCCGCTCCTCGATGATGACCGTGTCGCCGGCTGCGCCAAACTCGCGGTCGCGCATGATCTGCTGCAAGGCGTCCAGCGCTTGCTCAAGGTTATCGCAGACCATCACGCCCTTGCCGGCTGCAAGGCCATCGGCCTTGACAACCACTTGGGATTCTGGCTTCTGGATTCTGGATTGAAAATGGGCGCGCGCGGCATCGTCGTCGGTGAAGGCGGCGTATCGCGCGGTGGGGATGCCCTGCTGCTGCATGAAGGCTTTGGCGAAGGCTTTGGAAGCTTCGAGTTGCGCGGCGGCCTGTGTGGGGCCGAAGATGCGCAGGCCGGCCTGCTGAAAAGCATCGACAATGCCGGCGGCCAACGGCGCTTCGGGTCCGACAACCGTCAGGTCGATGCGCTGCTCGCGCGCAAAGCGGAGCAGCGCGGGAATATCGTCTGACGAGATGGGCGCATTCGTCGTCTTGCCCTGTTCGCCGGCAGTGCCAGCATTGCCGGGCGCGACAACGACGCGTTGAACGGCAGGAGATCGGGCGAGCGCCCATGCCAGCGCATGTTCGCGCCCGCCCGAACCAATGACGAGAATGTGTTGGACGTGATCGGCGAGGATGGAGTTGCCCATGAGTTGGGCAATCATACAACGAGCATCTGGATTAGCGAACCGGCAACGGCCCTTGCTCGGCTTACGCAAGACGGACACGATGAGACGCTGGCCATCGCCACTGAGAGCGGCAAGATCAAGGATATAGCCGGAGTCGTGATGGTCCCCACCGTTTGTGAAAGAGCGCGGCGCATGTGTACGGGGTTTCGTCTTGCGCGGCAGCGGTGTCGCCTGAAGACCGGCGAATGTCTGCCTGAACGAGACTGCTGACAACCAGAAACGCACACGAAACACTTGCGATCGCCACCCGTTTCATGACTGCCCTCCCGGCACGTGAGTTCGCGCCAGCACAGGGCAAGCATATGCCCGGAGAGGCCGGCAGCGCGCATCGGGATGCGTATCTCCGCGCGGTGTTGCGCGCAAGGCGGGGCTGGATGAGGAGAGCGGGCCGCTGAACAGCTGTAGCCGGCTACTTGAAACGGATGCGGGGGTCGATGAAGGCGTAGGATATGTCCACGATTAGCGTGGCGAACACGTAGACGAAGGACGAGAACATGATGGCGACCTGCATGACGGGATAGTCGCGGAGCGTGATCGCCCGATAGGTCCACGAGCCCATACCCGTCCACGAGAACACCTGCTCTGTCAAGATGGCGCCGCCCAACATGCCGCCAACCTGCCCACCGATCACAGTGACGACCGGCAACAGCGCGTTGCGCAGGGTGTGCTTGAGAATGACCATACGCTGCGGCAAGCCTTTGGCGCGCGCAGTGCGGACATAGTCCTGGCGCAGCACTTCCAGAATGGACGTGCGCGTGAGACGCGCGATACCCGGCATCACCGAGATGCTGAGAACAATGCTGGGCAGAATCATGTGTTCCAGCACGTTCAGAAAAATGTCGGTGCGCCCCATCAGCAGGCTGTCGATAGTATAGAAGCCGGTCATGCGCGGGATGGTGAACTGGGCATCCAACCTCCCACTGGGGGGCAGAATTCTGAGCGTGACGCCGAAGAAGAAGATGAGAATCAGCGCCAGCCAGTAGATGGGGATCGAGACGCCCACCAGGGCGCCGAGGGTTGCGGCCGTGTCGATGCCGGTGTTGCGATTCAGAGCGGCGACGATGCCCAGGAAGAGGCCAACAGTAATGCCGATGATAAGCGCAAAGATGATCGCCTCGATGGTGGCCGGCAGACGAGTAGCTAACTCATCGATCACGGGCAGCTTGCTCGAGATTGAGATACCCAGGTTGCCCTGAAACACCTGCTGGACCCACTTGACGTACTGCACGGGGATCGGCTCATTCAATCCCCACTCCTCCTTCACCCGCTCGATGGACTCCAGGGTAGCTCGCTCGCCCAACATCGCCGTGGCCGGATCACCCGGCACCATGCGGATGAAGGCAAAGGAGAGAAACGAAATGGCGATCAGCGTCGGGATGATGGCCAGGATGCGGCGGATGATATAGGTCGTCATGAGTCACTCTCGTCTGAGCAGCCGGGTAAGGGATGGTCGGGGCGACCCGGCGCCGCCCCGACCCTTGCACGACACAGGTGGCCGGCGCGCCACCCATGCGCAACGCTATGTTCACCGCTGGCGATCCACGCAGATGAACTCGATGTTGTCGCGGAACACGAACACTTTCCAGTTCTTGATGAAGCGCGGCACAATGCTTGTGTCAATCGGCCAGGCCAGCGGAATCACTGCATAGTCATTGTGCAGGATTTCCTCCGCTTCCTGATAGATCTTGATGCGCTTATCTGGGTCAGCTTCCTGAGTGCCGGCCACGAGCAACTCCTGCAGTTTGGGGTTGTAGTAGCCGTCCTCTGGGTTTGGCTTGCCCGGCTCTTTGGCGATGAAGTGATAGGAGATGAAGTTGTCGGGGTCGCCGTTGTCGCTGCCCCAGCCGGCTTGCCAGATGCCGAATTTGCCCGCCGCGCGGTCAGACAGATACACGGCCCAGTCCTCAGTCTTGAGGTTGACTTTGATATTCAGGTTGGCCATTTCGGCGGCAATGGCTTCTGCCAGCGCCTTGGCCTCGGGCATATAGCTGCGCACGACCGGGATATACCAGAAGTCCGTCTCGAAGCCGTCTGCGTAGCCGGCGTCAGCCATCAGCTTCTTGGCCTTCTCCAGATCGTACTCATACGGCTTGATGTTGGGATTGTGGCCAGGGATGGCGGGCGGCTGGAAGCCGCCGGCGCGCATGTCGGTCGGCCGATAGAACGCCTTGAAAATGGCGTCCCAGTTCACGCCGTGGGCGATGGCCTGGCGCACTTCGATCTTGTTCCACGGTTCGATGGCCTGGTTGAAGCGAATGTAGCCGACGCCGAGGGCCATGCCAGGGTACTTGGCAAAGGTCGGGTCGTCATCAGGCAACGCCTTGATCTCCTCAGCGGTGAGCGAAATCGTATCCACGCGCCCGGCCTCGAACTCGGCCTTCTGCACCGTGGCGTCCTTGATGACGCGCAGGATCACAGACTTGAGCAGCGGGAGCTGCGTGTAGGGCACGTCGCCCTTGCCGCCCCACCAGTCATCGTTGCGCTCGTAGACGACCTTCTCATCCGGCGTCCACGACACCAGCTTGAAGCGACCCGTGCCGACTGCCGTGCCGGCCGGCGTGGCGTACTTCTCCTTCTGCTCCATGATCGCCGTCGGGCTGGCAATGCTGAAGGACAGCAGGGTCAGCTTGACCGGCAAGATAACGGAGGGCTGCTTGAGCGTGATGCGGAAGGTGTACTTGTCCACCACTTCGGTCTTCTCGATCGCGCCGCTGGCGCCCTCGCCGAAGTTCTGCTCGTAGTACTCGAAGATCTGGCCGGGGAAGCGGTAGGGGTTATTCTTGTCGCCCCAGCGATCGAAGTTGAACTTCACCGCCTCGGCGTCGAACTCCGTTCCATCGTGGAACTTCACGCCCTCGCGCAACTTGAACGTCCACACCTTGGTGTCGGGAGATTCCCACGACGTGGCCAGCCACGGCACGATCTTGGCCGACGTGCCTTCGTAGCGGGTCAGGGTGTCATAGATGTACTGCGCTGCGCCCCAGCCTTCGCCGGTGGTCGTGACCGACGCATCGATGGCAGCGGGGTCGGCAGCCAGTGTGCCGATGTAGGTGCTGTCCTTGCAGGAATCCGTGGCGGCTGCTTCGGGGGCAGTGGCCGGGGCTGTCGTTGCCTCGGCCGGCGCAGCCGGCGGCGCCTCGGTTGCAGCGGGTTCTGCCACCCGGCAGGCGCTCAGGACCAGCGAGGTCGCCATCAGCGCAGTGATCAAAGCTCTTGTGAGTTTCATTCTCTCCTCCTGTCGTGCTCGTACATCATGGCAGATCATTGTTCGCTCGAACAAGGGATGTAGCTCGCAGCGGGCTGCAATCCCAACACAACACGCGCAAGCGCGTCTGCTCGGTTTTACCCTGTGTCATCACCTCCTTTTTCGGGACGCTGCAAGGCGTCGCGCAACGCCTATCGCCCCTCACGAACCGCCATGCAGCGCCGGATCCAGCGCGTCGCGCAGGCCGTCGCCAAACAGGTTGAACGCCAGCACTGTGAACGCGATCATCAAGCCAGGGAACAGCACCAGATGGGGGTGCGTGGTCAGGAAGGAAGCGCCCTCCGAGATCATCACGCCCCACTCCGGCGTCGGCGGCTGCACACCCAGCCCCAGGAAGCCGAGCGCCGAGATCGACAGGATGGTGCCGCCGATGCCCATCGTTACACCTACGATCAGGTAAGCCATCAGGTGCGGCAGAATGTGGCGCGCAATGATGCGCGGATGGCTGACACCCAGCGCAATGGCCGATTCCACATACTGCCGGTTTTTCAGGCTGAGGGTGACTGCACGTGACATACGCATGCCACCGGGGATGCCGACCACCGTGATCGCCAGAATGGTGCTGACCAGCCCTGGCCCACGAATCGCCACAATGGCAATCGCCAGAGGAATGCTGGGGAAGGCGTTCATCAGCTCAGCCAGCCGCAGGAAGAACGAATCGACGGCGCCGCCATAGTAGCCGGCCACCATGCCGATAGCCGTGCTGCCAACCGTGCCAATTGCGATCACGATGACCGCCGCCGACATCGAGGTGAACGCGCCATGCATTAGCCGGCGGAAAATGTCGCGGCCCAGTTTGTCTGTGCCCATCCAGTGCTGCGCGCTGGGCGGCTGCATGCGCTCGATCAGGTTGCTGTCGCGCGTGGGATCGTACGGATCGAAGATCAGCGGCACGAGCGTGATCAGGAGCACGATGGCGACCATGACCACGCCAATGCGCCCGCTGCTGCTGCGCATGACTCTGCGACTCGTCAGATACCAGAAACTGCGCGGCGCGCTCGTGAGTAAAGGCTCGCTGCCTGGTCGAACGGTGTCCTGTGTTGCCGACACTGCCATGGGCGATACTTCCTCCTGTGTCGCGTGACGACCAACAACACTGTAGCCCAACTTTTGCCAGAGCACAAGCGCGCTCAGCGCCTCGGCCCTACAGTAGACAGATCGAACGGCGTGAAACCGATCTGCGCCGCCGGCGAATCGGGCGGCAGCGTAAAGTCGCCGTTGGCCGGGTCGCGGAAGCCGGGATCGGCAATCAGGCTGTGTTGATCGGACCCGCGCGCCTGCCAGTCCGCGAACGATGCGCCGGCGAAGTTCAACGGTTTGCCCGACGCATTCCAGTACAGGTTGCGATCAATCGTCGCGTTCAGTTCCTTCCAGTTGCCGGCCAGCACTGCGCCATCCGTGTCGAAATACAGGATGTTGTTGGTGAAGAAAAAGCTGTTGTGCGCCTCGATGCGTCCGCGCGAGAACTGCGCCTCGCCGCCATACGCAAAGATGTTGTTGCGTATCACGTTGTCCTGGCCGTAGTGCTGGTTATAGCCGTTGCTCTTGGTGCGATACACCAGATTATTCTCGACCAGAATGTACGACGAGCCTTCATCGTTGTAGATGCCCCACCCGCCATATCCGCGCGACTGCACATCATGGATGACGTTATAGCGCAGGCGGGTGCCCGGCTGCACACCCAGCGTGTAGATGCCGCCCATATCGCTCAACTTGCCCCGGCCCACGTGATGAATGTGGTTGTACTCGATGATGTTGCCATAGGCTTCGCCATCCTCATAGCCCCACGTCCAGCCCACACTGACCCCAGAGTAGTCGAAGTCGTGGATGTGGTTGTGCACCAGTTGCACACCCGTGCACTTGCCAATCAACGCACCCACTGCCTGGTGATAGCGATAGCCGCCGTCGCTGATCTCGTTGTCGCTGATGATGATGCGCCGGCAGGTGAGCGTGTGATTCCAGTCCGGCCCCGCGCCGACCATCGGCGGCTCGCCGGTGAACGAATGCCACACCTTCACGCCACCTCCGCCCAGGTCGGTGATGTCGCACGACTGCACCGTGACATCGTGGCTGCCGTCAGTGATCTCGATACCATAGCTGCCGACATGCGTGATGGCGCACTTCTCGAATCGAACATCGTGCGCCCGGCCCACGATCACCGCCCCCGGCACATGGCAGGCCGCCTGCGGGGTGGCCTTCATGCTCTCCGCATCCGGCGTCCATTCGGAGTGGCTGAAGGTCAACCCCTCGAACGCCAGGTGCTTCACCGGCCGCTTTTCGTCACCTTGAATGATCAGCACATGCGGTAATCGCGGCGCGTATACTTCGATCGTACGCAAGGTCTCGCCCGGCAGCGGCAGGTAATACAACTTGCCGGCGCGCCGGTCGAGATACCACTCGCCCGGCTCTTCCAGCGCCTCGAACACATTCTCCACATAGTACGGTGCGCCGCCTTTGCTGAAGTCATCGGTCAACCGCATACGTGACTTCCATTGCAGAGTTGCAGTGTTGGCCGCCGGGTCGATCGACTTGAAGTTGATGCGGCTCTCGATCCAGTAATGCAGCGCCACGAACTCGATGTCCTCAACATTCTGCCAAGCGCTCAGGTCGTCCGGGTTGAAGCGAAAGGCGTCCTGGCCGGTAAACAGATCCTTGTGAATGTCGCCCACGTTCGAGACTTCGCCCAGCAATTCGGCGATCTGGAACAAGCCCTGTCTGGGCAGGCGGGTGCGCTTTGCCCGCCGGCCATTCACCCACAACTGGGTGAAGTTCCACTTACCGCGTTTTACTTCCGGCAAGTCGGCCACCCACACCTCGCGCCCGTTGAGCTGCGACGCCTTCCAGCCGGTGATGCGCTGGCCGCCGCTGAAGACGGGCGTCTCGCCGGGGTAAGCCGCGTACGTCACGCTGCGCTCCGGGCCGGACTGGATGTTCCAGCCGCTGGTGGGCGCCGGCGAGCCGGAGTCCTGTGGCCCAAACCTCAGCGGTTTCTTCAGGGCATACACGCCGCCGCGAATGATGACCCGCGCCGGCTCAGTTAACTCGCCCTTGCGCTTCAACTTGCGCACGGCCTTTTGCGCAGCCTCGACAGTGGCGAATGGGCCATCGTCGCCGGCTTTGTTCGGCGCCGCCCGGCGACCCGACCAACGATCACTGCCTTTCGGCGAGACGAAAAACTCGATTGGCATCCGTAATCTCTCCGTTCAAGCAGGGGTCTTGCGATTGGGTCAATGGTACTACCGAAAGCATGACACATCGTCTACGTATCGTCCAGCGCCAGGCGCGGCAGTGGCGCCAAACCTGCGTATGAGTGGGAGGGGCTGGTCAGGTAATATGCTCGCACTCAGTTCGGTCGTTGTCATGTTATTGGAGGCAAGTGAGATGAGACGGAATCAATGGATTGCTGTATTGGCCGGCGGCGCGTTGTGCGTCGCGTTGTTGGGCAGCGCCACAGCACAATCCCCAGACCCACAGACGGGTCAGCCGGCGCCAGCCGCGCTCTCCCAAACGCAAGTCGAAGGAGAAGTGTCCGCTTCGGAGGCTGGGCCAGGGGTCGGCCCTGCGGCCGTGGAAGTTATTGCCAGTTCGGCCATTGCCTACCAGGGCCAGCTCAAGTTGGGCGGCGCGCTGGTGAACGGCAACTGCGACATGGCGTTCCGGCTGTATGACGCCGCTGCCGCCGGCAATCAGGTCGGCAGCGCCATCAGCACGACGCTCGGCGTTAACAACGGTCTGTTCACCTCTGCGCTGAACTTTGGCACCAGTGCGTTCACCGGCGATGCGCGCTGGCTCGAAATCCGCGTGCGTTGCCCCAGCGGCGCCGGCGCTTTTGTCACATTAGCGCCCCGCCAGCAGCTCTACGGCGCGCCCTACGCGATGACGTTGCGCCCCGGCGCAACCATCAGCGGCACCAGCACCAACCTGCTCACCGCCGAAAATTATGGCTCCGGTCGATCAGCTTACTTCTGGAACCAGAGCGCTGGCTCGGCAGCCATTCGCGCCCAGAACGACGACTCGGCCTGGGGCGTTTATGCGCTCAGCACCAGCGGTGTTGGCGTCGAGGGTATCAGCACGTTCGGCACCGGCGTCATTGGCCGGCGCGAAGCCACCACCGGCACGCTGCCGGCGATCGCCGGCTACAGCGCATCAACCACCAGCCTGGCGACTGCCGTGCTCGGCCAAATTCAATCGACCGCGCCAGGTGGCAGCTCGGCCGGCGTGCGCGGCATCAACAACGGCACTGGCGGGCTGGGCATCGGCGTGTGGGGATCCCATGATGGCAGTGGATGGGGCGTGTATGGCGAGTCGCCATCTGGGCGCGGCGTGTACGGCAGCAGCACTGACGGCCGCGGTGTGTTTGGGAACAGCACGAACAACGTGGCCGGCTACTTCACCAGCAACGGCACAACGCTGAACGCGCCGACCGTGTATGCCAACAACACCAACACCACGGCCAGCGAGCCGGCCGGCATCGCCATCTACGCGCGCAACGCCGGCGGCGACGCCACCATCGTGGCGCGCAACACGGGCGCCGGCGACGCATACCGCTCGCTCAGCGCGGCCGGCGACGTCGTGTACGCCGTGCGCAACAACGGGCGCGTGTGGACCAGCGCCGTGCAGATCTACGGCGGCGGCGACCTGGCCGAGAAATTCGAGACCTCTGATGACAGGCCCGAGCCGGGCACGCTGATGGTCATCGACGAGAACAACCCCGGCAAGCTGAAGGTCAGCAGCACTGCATACGATCACAAGGTGGCCGGCATCGTCAGCGGCGCGGGCGGCGTCAACCCCGGCATGGTCCTGCACCAGGAAGGCGTGCTCGACGGCGACGTTGAAGTGGCCGTTGTGGGCCGCGTGTACGTCAAAGCGGACGCCAGCAACGGCCCGATCAAGCCGGGCGACCTGCTCACCACCTCCGACACACCCGGCCACGCCATGAAAGCCAGCGATGCGTCTCGCTCACACGGCGCCATCATCGGCAAAGCCATGACGGCACTGGACGAAGGCGCCGGCCTGGTGCTGGTGCTGGTCAACCTGCAATGAGCGCCCAGCGTAGTTCAGACGGAGGCGATCATGCAACACGCATCTTTTAGGCAGCGCTTCAGGCGCACACTGGCACATGCCTTGCTGGCCGGCCTGGCCGGTGTGTGCCTGGCCGCAACAAGCGGCGCGCAGGCCGGCGCCACACAGGCCGGCGTAATGCAGGCGGAGGTTGAACCGGGCCAGCCACTGGGTTATCGTAGCCAGCCCTACGCGCTCGACACTGGCGCAGCGCCGGCTGACCAGAGCGAGAACGCAACAGGGCGCTCCTTCAAGCAGACGATCCGCGTCGATGGCGCGCAATGGCTGCGCTTGAACTTCGCAGAGGCGACCCTCGGACTCGGCAGCTACATCCAGATCACGTCGCTCAAGGACGGCGGCACGCAACAACTGGACGCCGGCGCGCTCGCGTTATGGGGCAACACCAGCGCCTTCTTCAATGGCGATGCCGTGACATTCGAGTTGTTTGCCGCGCCGGGCGATGCAGATGCCCGCGTGCGGATGGAAAGCCTGTGGTACGGCGACCCGGCCCTGATTACTGCCCTGGCGACGAGCGGTCTGACCCCGCCCGGCACGAACGCGCCGGTGTCGTTGTGCGGCGCAGACAACCGCGTGGCTTCGAGCGAAACGCGCACGGGCCGGCTATGGGGCCATGTCAACGGCAGTTGCACGGCCTGGCTCGTCTCGAACGGCGCCGTGCTCACGGCCGGCCACTGTGTCGATCTCGACCCGGATGGCAACGGGTCACAGTTGCCAGACGGCGTGCTCGACCTGACCGGCGTCGTCGAATTCAACGTGCCGCTCTCGCAGGCCAACGGCAACGTCAACATGGCCGCGCCAGCAGACCAGTTCCCGATCGATTTCACCAGCATCACGTGGCGCTTCGACGGCGAGGGCCAGGGGCTGGGCAAAGACTGGGCCGTGTTCCGCATCAACCCGAACACAACCACCGGCGAGCGCGCCCATGCGGGACGCGGCTTCTTTCGCATGACCAACGGCAATCCTGCAGCCGGCAACACGATGCGCATCACCGGCTATGGCAGCGACACAGGCACGGCCAACTTCACCAATCAGACCGACACCGGGCCTTATGTGGGCGAGAGCAGTTCTGGCGCGGACATCTGGCACCGCTATCAGGTGGACACCACCGGCGGCAACTCGGGCAGCCCGATCATCTGGACGGTCAATGGCTACACGGTCGGCATTCATACCAATGCCGGGTGCGCCGGAGATGGCAGCGGGGCCAACAACGGCACCTCGTTCGAAGTGAACGCGCTGGAGACGGCCATCCAGAACTTCCCCGGTTCTCCGACGCGCTACGTGGATGCGGTGGCGCCCTATCCCACCGGCGGCGAGACCGGTCTCATCTTCAACCCGTTCAACACGGTGGGCGAAGGCGTGACGGCTGTGCCGGCCGGCGGGCGGGTCAGCATCGTGGCCGGCACGTACACCGAGGGCGCGCAGACGATCAACAAGGCGGTGACGCTCGAAGCGCCCGTCGGCTCGGCGGTGATTCGCTGAGCAACGCCATGGTAATGACTTCGGTCAGGCCGGCCGGAGTCGTTGCCACGGCTGGAGGAATGCAATGAAAGAACGCAACGCGGGTCAGCGTCGCGCGAGAGGTCTGTTGACAGCCCTGTTCGTGGTATGCCTGCTGGGCGCCGCCGGCCACGCCAACGCCGCGCCGGGCGCGCCGAATGATGACTTGCAAGCTGTCGATATCGATCTGGCGCTGCAGGACATCCCGCCGGGCTATATGCTGATCGAGGGCGACATCCAGATTCGCGTGACTGACTACGAGCGCTACCGCGTCGCGCGCCAACAGTCGCTTGCGGCCGGCGAAGACCCCCAGCCACTGGGCACCTTCATCACCACCAACTTCTGGCCGAGTGGGCAGGTGCGCTACGAGTTCAATGCCAATGTGAGCGCCGCCAATCGCGCGACCTTCCGATCTGCGATGGATGAGTGGGAGGCCGTGGCCAACGTCACCTTCACACAGTGCCCCAGCAACAGCTGTCTGGTCGGCGACTACATCCACGTGCGCAGTTCCACCGGCAACAACTCGGCAGTGGGCCGGCAGGGCGGCCAGCAGATCATCAACATCGTGAGCTGGACCCAGATGTATCGCCAGGTGCACGAGCTGGGTCACGCCCTGGGCGTCTATCACGAGCAGTCTCGCATCGACCGCGACACATACGTGACGATCAACTGGGGCAACATCGAGAGCGGCCGGGAGCACAACTTCGCGCTCGAGCTTGGCTCCGGCCGGTATGGGCCGTACGACTTCGATTCGGTAATGCACTACGGGCGCGACTACTTCTCGGTGAACGGACAGGACACCATCACGGTGAAGGCGACCTGGAATGCGCAATGGCAGAACGCCATCGGCCAGCGCGATCACTTGAGCGACATGGATCAGTTGACGATGTCGTTCCTGTATCCGCAAGGCAACTGGCGCTTTGCCGACGGCAACTACACCGGCCTGTTCGAGTTCGGCACGTTCTTCAACCCGGCCAAGACTATCGCCACCGGTGTGAGCCTCACGCCGGTGAACGGCACATTGTGGATTCAGCCAGACACCTACACCGCGCCGGCCACCTACAACAAAGCCATGACCTGGCAGGCGCCCCTTGGCGGTGTATTGATTCGCTAGTTTGGGAAATGGAGATCATGACGATGAGGATGAGAATGAAAACGATCAAACGCGCGTTGGCCGTCGTTGCGCTGACTGCGCTGATGGCCGGCCTGCCCGGCCCGCTCGCCATGGCCCAGTCTGGCGGCGGATACGACCTGACATGGAATAACACCGAAGGCGGCCTGGGCGCCAGCACCGGCGGTGGCTACGAACTGAACAGCGCCATCGGCCAACACGATGCCGGCGCCATGAGCGGGGGCAGCTACACGCTGGGCGGCGGCTTCTTCGTGCCGGCCACCTATCAGGCATACCTGCCGATCGTGTTCAGACCATAGCAAAGCCGGAATACGGCCAGTTGGGGCGCATGCGAGCAGCAAGCAGGGGCAAGCCAATAGCTTGCCCCTGCTGCGTGCCGGCGCGTCGCGTGCGCGCTATCCATCGCGCCGGCCTGATCGACTCCGTTCAAGTCAGCCGATGATGACATTCGCGCCGGTGCGCGCAGACTTCGTCGCCGCCTCGATGATGCGCATGGCATACAGGCCCAGCGTCGCCGGCGACCCGTTCGGCGCCGCGCCGGTGATGGCGTCCACCAGATTGCGCGCCGGCTCGAACATCGGGTAGATGTCTTCCTCTGGAATGTCCGGGTAGCGCGTCACGTGGAAGGCGTCGTCGTGATACTCCATCTTGCCCTTCCAGAGTTCCAGCAGGATTTGGCCCTTCGTGCCGTAGACGCGCACTTCGTTCTGCCGGTCAGAGGGCATGGGCGCGCCGTGGCTGGCCATCGACACCAACGTGCCGTCTTTCAGCTTGATGTTGAGCGCGTCATACACATCGACGTTGGCATGGCCGTTGTCGAAGCGGGCGAACACCTCTGCCGGGTCGGAGCCGGTGAGGAAGCCGATGTACGCGCCGGTGTGCGACACCTGGCAGTAGATCTGCCCGCCGCCGGCCACAGCCGGGTCGCTGTACGAAGCCAGCCCCGGCGCGCGGTAGGGCTGCGCCGCATTCTGCCGGGTCGGGTTCTTGCCGAACACCTCATCCCAGGTCAGCCCCTGATACAGGCCCTCGGTGAAGTTGGTCATCATCACGCCGATCATTTTGATCTGGCCCAGTTTGCCGGACTGGATGAGCCGGCGTGCCTCGATGCCATGCGGGGTGAAATGCCACGGACAACTGACCAGGAATTGCAGGCCGTTGCGCTGCGCCAGATCGACCAGTTCCTCGGACTCGGCCACCGTGATGGTCATCGGCTTTTCGATCAACACGTGTTTGCCGCGCGCCAGCGCCGCCTTGGCATGGGCGTAGTGCACGTTGGGCGTCGAACTGACTACCACCGCATCCAACCCCTCGATTGCGAGCACTTCATCGACAGTCGTGCAGGCGTGCGGCACCCCAAAGTCAGCCGCGATCTTGCGCGCCTTGTCCAGCGAGCGCGACTGCACCGCGACGACCGCCGCATCAGGATGATCCTTCAGTGCGGGGATATGCGCCGCCGTGCCCCACCATCCCGCTCCCACGATTCCCACGTTCACGCGTGCCATGTCTTCCTCCTTGCGCTGAGACAATCAATGCAACTTCTTGCCGCTCGATTCACGATAGCGTGCCAGTTCCGGATAGGCCTTGCCAGGATCGGCATAGGTGTTGCCGGCCCGGTCCCGCCCGCGCGCCAGGTAGATCTGATGCAACGCCCCCAGGCTCTCCTGATCAAAACGAGCATGCGTGGGCATGTAGCGCATGGTGTAGCCGCAGCGCCGAATATTGCTGGTATTGGGCGGACTGCCGTGAATGAGTTTGCCGTCGTGCAGGCTGGCCTGGTTAGGCTGCAATTCGCATGGCACAGCCAGTTTGTCGCGCATCTTGGACGGCGTGATCTCGGTGTCGAAGACGTGCGTGGTTTTGTCCACCGGCACGTAGTCCGAGTAGCCGTTGTCGTGCGTACGCGGCACCACGTACATGCAACCGTTGGCCGTGGTGGACGGGTCGATCGCCAGCCACACTGTGACGACCTCCATCGGCTTGAGCGCGGTCTTCCAGTAGGCCGAGTCTTCATGCCACGGCACACGCTTGCCATTGCCCTTTGGCTTGCAGATGAAATGACTGGCCCACAGCGCGATGTCCGGCCCGATCAACGGCTCGACCAGGTCGAGCACTTCGTCGGCAAACAACCACTCGAACAAGGCCGGGTCGGTGAAGTGTGGCACGTCCATCTCTTCGGGCCGCACATCTGGCGGCAGGCGCTCCAGCTTTTCCTCGAAATGCGCTTTGAGCTTCTGGAACTTGGCCTCCGGGAACAGCGGCTGCGCGTAGATGAGATAGCCTTCGCGCTTGTATGTGTCAACCTGCTCTGCGGTCAGTCTGTGCGTGGTCTGTTCCTTCACACTCATCTGTCCTGCCCTCACAACACTAACATCTCCTCGAAACATCCCGATTGGTTCAGTCAATTGTTCGCAGTGAGCCGGCGCACTTCATCTTCCCACGTCCCCTCGACGCGCGCGCCATACTCGCGCTCGCCGCCGGTGGCTTCCGGCCCGGTGATGTGAATCCATTCCTTCTTCAGCCCCCAGTCTTTGGGCAGGGGGGCGACTTCGCGGCGCACAAAGTGATAGGCCAGGCCGGCGCGCTCTCTGTCGGTGGTGTTGGCTTTGGTGCAGTGCGCCACACCGTAGTTGAAGAACAATGCCCCACCGGCTGGCAGCTCGATCGGCACAGCCTTGCTCTCATCGGCGTCGAAGCGGATATGGTGGTCGCTGTTCGGGTCGCGGTAGTGCTGAAAGGTTTGCAGATGACTGCGGGGAATGACGCGCATCGTCCCGTTGGGGATAGTGGCCTCATGCAGGGCGATCCACAGGCCGGTGCCCATGGTCGGGTCGGCGATTTTGAAGTAGGCGTTGTCGGTGTGCCACGCCGTGCCGGCCCCGCTATGGGCCGGTTTCAGAAAGATCTGATCGAGCTGGCGCAGGTATGGGTCGCCGATCAACTGACTTATGGCCTGCTTTACTTTCGGGTGAAACGGCAGCGCGCGGAACAGAGCACTCTTGTCGTTCAAGGGAATGATCTGATAGTTAATCTGGGTGCGTGAATGCGTTGCGCCGTCCCCATCGGTCGCCACGTTGCGCCCCAGCCCTTCACGCTTGAAACGCTCCAGCTCGGCCAGCATGGCTTGCACTTCACGCGGGGTAAAGAAGTCCGGCGCAGTCGCATAGCCCAACTCACGAAACTGACCCACTTGCTCGACGCTCAACGCTTCAGTTGCCAACGCAGTTGCCAATGCAGGTGCCAAGACGTTACCTCCAGACAATCAGTAGAGGGTATTATGCCGCAGCCCGGGCATCGTCCTGGCGCGCCTTGAGCCTTGATCGGGCGCAAATCGATATAATGACTTTGCGCCACCGCGCGCCGGCGCATCGCGTATCGCGCCTCCGTCTGCCGACAGGTCCGGCGCATAACAGCCCAGCACCCATGAGCGACACATCCAGCAACATCGGCACCGTCATCTCCATCCGGGGCAGCGTCATCGACGCCCGCTTCGCCGGCCGGCTCCCCGCTGTTCATACGCGCCTGCTCACCGGGCGCAATCAATCCATCGTCGTCGAAACCATCAGCCATGTCAGCGCCGAAGTCGCGCGCGGCATCGCGCTGTCGCCCACGCAGGGCCTGGCGCGCGGCGACGCGATCATCGACACCGAAGAGCCGCTCACCGTGCCGGTGG
>DAOUDB010000041.1:0-8963 GCA_034431495.1 Thermoflexales bacterium | reverse complement strand
AGCGGCTTAAACAGCACGATCTCATCCACGCGGTTCAGGAACTCCGGCCTGAAGGTGCGCTTCAGCGCTTCTTCGATCTTCTTGTGGTCGGCGGCGGCCTTCAGGTCATCCGGCGCGCCAGACTTGATCAAACCCAGCGTGCCGCCCTTGCGCGCATACTCGGTGCCCAGGTTGCTGGTCATGATGAGCACGGTGTTGGTGAAGTTGACCACGCGACCCTGGCCGTCGGTCAGCCGGCCGTCGTCGAGGATCTGCAAGAGCGCATTCCACACATCTGGGTGCGCCTTTTCGATCTCATCGAACAGCACCACCTGATACGGGCGACGGCGAACAGCCTCGGTCAACTGGCCGCCCTCTTCATAGCCCACATAGCCGGGCGGCGCGCCAAACAGCCGGCTGACCGTGTGACCTTCGCGATACTCGCTCATATCGATGCGCACCAGCGCGTTCTCATCGTCAAACATGAACCAGGCCAGCGCCTTGGCCAGTTCGGTTTTGCCCACGCCAGACGAACCGAGGAAAATGAACGAGCCAATCGGTCGATTCGGATCCTTCAAGCCGCTTCGCGCGCGGCGGATGGCGTCGCTGACAGCCTTGATGGCTTCATCCTGGCCGATGATGCGCTCGTGTAGCCGCTCTTCCATGTGCAGCAGCTTCTCGCTCTCCGTCTCCAGCATTTGCGTGACCGGGATGCCGGTCCACTGGGCCACCACACTGGCGATGTCGTCTTCATCCACCACTTCGTCCAGGTTCTTTTCGCGTTGCCACCTGTCGCGGCCCTCGTCGAACTCGGTCTGCAGACGCAGCCGTTGCACCTTCAGCTCGGCGGCGCGTTGATAGTCCTGCTTGGTGGCGGCGTTTTCCTCTTCTGCGCGCATCTTGTCCAGCTCGACTTTTTTAGCTTTCAGGTCCGGCGGAAGGGTGTACAGCGCCACGCGCAGCTTGGCGGCCGCTTCGTCGACCAGGTCAATGGCTTTGTCGGGCAGATGGCGGGCCGTCACATAGCGATCCGATAACTTGGCCGCCGATACCAGGGCGGCATCGGCGATGTGGACTTTGTGGTGCGCCTCGTATTTGTCCCGCAGGCCGTGCAGCATTTCGATGGTCTCATCCACCGAGGGTTCGTCCACGAACACCGGCGCAAACCGGCGCTCCAGCGCGCTGTCGCGCTCGATATACTTGCGGTACTCGTCAAGGGTGGTCGCGCCCACGCACTGCAACTCGCCGCGCGCCAGAGCCGGCTTCAACATGTTGCTCGCGTCCAGCGCGCCCGCGCCGTTGCCGGCGCCTACCACATTGTGCAGTTCGTCGATGAACAGGATGATTTCGCCCTCGCTGCGCTTGACTTCATCCACCACCGCTTTCAGCCGCTCTTCAAAATCGCCTCGGAAGCGCGAGCCGGCCACCATGCCGGCCAGGTCGAGCGACACCACGCGCTTGTTTAGCAGCACCTCCGGCACATCACCAGACACAATCTTCTGCGCCAGCCCTTCGACGATGGCTGTCTTGCCGACGCCGGCTTCCCCGATCAACACCGGGTTGTTCTTGGTGCGCCGCGACAGCACCTGGATGACGCGCAGAATCTCCTCGTCCCGGCCAATTACCGGATCCAGCTTGCCTTCTTTGGCGGCGTGCGTCAGATCGCGCGAGTACTTTTCCAGCGCCTGGTACTTGGTCTCGGCCTGCGGGTCGGTCACGCGCTGCCCGCCCCGGATGTCCTTGATGGCGTCGTAGATGCGCTCTTTGGTGATGCTCAGCTCGGCCAGGATGCGTGCAGCAGGTGTGTTGCGTTCGCTGGCGATGGCCAGAAAGATATGTTCCGTGCTGATGTACTCGTCCTTCAGCCGGTTGGCCTCCTCGTTGGCGAGGTCCAGCACCCGCTTCACGCGTGGGGTGATGAAGACCTGGTTGCTCATCCCCCCGCCGTAGATGCTCACGCGCGGCGACGCCTTGAGCACCTCATCGACTTTGGTCGTGATCACCGGCAGACTTACGCCGAGCTTGTCCAGGATGTCGGCAACAACCCCTTCGGGCTGCTCGAGCAGCGCCAATAGGATATGCTCGGTGTCCACCTGGTTATGGCTGTAGCGTTGCAGAATTTCATATGCTCGGGCGGCAGCGTCCTGGGCGCGCTCGGTAAAACGGTCGAATCTCATCATAGGTATCGTTCTCCAGACTGAGCATCAGCCCAGTGGTGACGTTGGCAACTGCTTTATCAGTGATGGTGATTATATGTGCCTGAGTTGCAGGCTTGTAAGCGCCGCATTAGAGCTGTATCAGATTTTGCCCGGCTGTGCAGCGCCGCGCAGCCGGCAGCCTGAATTATGATTCGACTGACGGAGGGCCTATGAAACCAGCCATGTGGACGCGCACGATCATCCTGGGGCTGTTTGCCGGCCTCATGCTGGCAGTAATGGCTTGCGCGGCTGGCTGGCCGCCTTCCGTAAGGGCACGGCTAATCAGCGGCCCGGCGCAACCGGCTTCCCCCCTCAGTCAGACGGTGCAGGCGCGCTTGACGCCCCTTTTCCCCGGTCGGCCGACCGGGGCCGCATCGGGTGGTGTCGGCCCGCAGGCCGCGCTGGATTCGGTTGTGGTCGCCGGCGAGGCTGTGACCGTCGTGTTGCGCCTTGTGTCACCCGCCCTGGACACGGATGGCCGCCCAGTCTCCGCGGATCAGATCCGCGTGGTCGATAGTGACGGACTGACCCGTCAGGTCATCGACGCGCTGCTCGACCTGCCCATCCGGCGCGTGCATGTGCTGGCCGTCGATGCTGCTGCGCCCGACCAACCGCCCAGACCGCTGCACACTTTTGCCCCTGCGCGCCCCCTTGAAACAAAACCTGAGTTGAGTGGCGCAGAGGACACCCGCCTGGCGACTGGTGCGCCCCCCGGCGCCGGCTCTGACGCATCGTCCGAAGCAGGCACAACACAAACAGCCGGCGCGCTCTCGGGCAAGAGTGTGTATGTCAGCGCCGGCCACGGCTGGTACTTTCATCCCTCCTTGGGCTGGCGAACTCAGCGTGGCGTCACGAATGGCCTTGTCGAGGATCACAACAACGCTGAAGTCGTGAACCAATTCCTGATCGCCTACCTGCGGCAGGCCGGCGCCGATGTTTTTCCCACGCGCGACCCGGCGATGATTGACGCCGAGCGTGTGATCGACAATGCGGACAATGTGAGCGGCGCCGGCTATGTGGAGGCCGGCCAGTGGTTCACCAGCGCGCTGGCCGGTTATCGCGGCGGGTCGTACCGCTATGCGGTCAGCGTCGCGGCAATCACTCCCACGGCCGTGGCAACCTGGAGTGCGCCGGTGGATGTGTCCGGCTGGTACCCTATCTATGCCTGGTACGTTGCGGCTGCCAATCGCGTCCCGCAGGCGCGCTATCGCATCATTCACGCCGGCGGCGCGAGTGAAGCCGTGATCGATCAGCGGACGCATGGCTACACGTGGCGTTATCTGGGCACGTACTACTTTCGCGCCGGCCAGCTGGCGCAGGTGGTTCTCTCGAATGCGTCGTCTGTGGCCGGCACGGCTGTCATCGCAGACGCGATCCGGCTCGGTGGCGGGGTGGGGGATATCAACCGTGGGGCCGGCCCGAGCCTGAAGCCGCGCTGGGAAGAGGCGGCGCGTTACTGGACGATGCTGCTGGGCGCGCCGGCCAGTGTGTATGACTCGCGCGAAGGTGAAGTGTGGTGCGATGTGCTTGCGCCCGATGCCTGCGATGACATCAATGCGCGCCCGCGCTATGCAGATTGGGAAAACATCGGCGCCGGCGATGACGCTGTGTTCATCGCGTGGCATTCCAATGCCAGTAACGGCAACGCGCGTGGCACAGTTTCGTTCGTCTACAACAACGACCCCACGCCGCCATACAACCAGTGGGCGCGCGCCCCCGGCGCGCTCGAATTGCAGTCGGCGGTGCATGGTCGGGTTATTCAGGCGATTCGCGCTGGATGGGACTCGAGCTGGTACGACTTCGGTCAGTGGCAGGCTAACCTGGGCGAGGTGCGCGAGATACGCAGCATGCCGGCCATGCTGGTCGAAATGGCCTTTCATGACAACATCACCGACGCGGCACAGTTGCGCGAGCCGCGCTTTGCCCGGCTGTTGGCGCGCGCTGTTTATCAGGGCATCGTCAACTATTACGCGCAGAAAGATGGTGTGCCGCCGCGCTATCTGCCCGAGCCGCCCGAGCAACTGGTTGTGCGTAATGTGGGGGGCGGCGCGTTGGCTGTGTCATGGCAGGCGCCGCCGACGTTTGCGCTTGGCACGCCAACAGACCCTGCCCAACGCTATCGCCTCTACACCAGCAATGACGGTTTTGCCTGGGACAATGGCCGCGATGTGAGCGGCCTGTCGGCAGTGCTGAGCGGCTATGCCGCCGGCCAGACTGTTTTTGTGCGGGTCACCGCGATCAACGACGCTGGCGAGTCGTTCCCAACCCCGGCGCTGGCGGCGCGGGTGGGGCCGGCCCCACGCCTGTTGGTGGTGCATGGTTTCGATTCGCTCGACGCTTCGATGCGTCTGGTCGATGGCCCGGCCACGCGCATGATCCTTGATCGCATGAACCGCTACAACTATGTGGCCCAGCACGCCAGTGTCATCACCGAAGCGTTCGATAGCGCCGTGCGCCAGGCGATTGGGGCCGGTGTGCTGCCGCTGTCTGGGTATAAGCTGGTCGACTGGTTTGCCGGTATGCAGACGGTTGGCGATGGGGTATTGACGCCGGCCGAGCGCGCAGCATTGCGAGAGTTTGTGTCTCAGCCCCGGCGGGTGTTGCTGGTCAGCGGCTCGAATGTGGCCGCATACCTCAACGGCGCAGACGCGGCTTTTTTGCGCGATGTGCTTGGCGCGCAGTATGTCGCAGATAGCGCGTTGTCCTATCAGGTCACGCCGCTCTCCTCCGGCCTGTTTGCCGGTTTGTCGCTTGTATTGATCGATGATGGCACACGCGGCACTTACAACGCCTGGTCGAATGATGTCATTGCGCCGGCCGCCGGAGCATCCTCGATCATGGCGCATGTTTTGGGTGGTGGGGCCGGCGTGCTGCGTCGGCACGAGGGCGAAACAACGTCTGTATTCCTCTCGTTTCCGCTGGAGACGGTGTATCCCGATGCAGCGCGCAGTGCGTTGATGGCGCGGGTGGTGTCGTTGTTGGGGGCGCCGCTGACGCAGTTGCCTGCCAGAGTTTTCCTGCCGGCGGTCGGCATGGCCGGCGCACAAGAGATGTGCGATGCCGTGGCGAATGGCGGCTTTGAAGTCGATGCCGCCTGGCAGATCAATCCCACTCCCTGGCCGGCGACGTACACGACTGCGTTGGCATGGGCCGGCCAACGGTCGATGCGTGTTGGCGTGCCTTTCGACACGCCTGATCCCGGCCTGTTGGCGTTCTCTTCGGTCTCGCAGACAGTGATGTTGCCGGTCGGCAGTCCAGCGCTTTCGGTGTGGCTGCGCGCCGACACCGAAGATAACGACGATGCGTTCTATATTCGCCTGTGGGATCAGGCCGGGGCGCTGACGACGCTCTACGAATCCAACGCGCCGACCGCTGACTGGCAACGCCTGGTGTTCGATCTGTCGCCATGGGCCGGCCAGCGCGTCACGCTGTTGCTGGGCGCGCGCAATGATGGCGATGGCCGGCGCAGCGTGGCCTGGTTCGACGCGGTGAGCGTGCCGTTCTCGTGTCCAGCCGGGCAAGACTGAAACACCTTGCGCAACCCTGTTAACGTCGCTCCGTGCTACCATTCGTCCACCCATACAGGACCCATACAGGAGGCGTGCAATGCGTTTATTGATCCGCTGGTTGATTAGCAGTCTTGCCATTGCGGCTGCAGTGGCGATTGTGCCCGGCATTCATGTGGATGGCAATGGTGTTGCCGTGGTGGCAGTGATGGCCATCATTCTGGGTCTGGCGAATGCGCTGGTGCGGCCCCTGCTCACCATTCTGACCTGTCCGCTCATCATTCTGACGTTGGGCCTGTTTGTGCTGGTTGTCAACGCTCTGTCGTTTCTGATCGCCACGTCGTTGGCAAACTGGCTGGGAATTGGCTTCTATGTCGAAAGCTTCTGGGATGCTTTGTTCGGCTCGCTGATCGTCAGCGTTGTTGCAACGGTGCTGTCGATGTTCCTGTATGACGAACGCGAGCCGCGCTATGTGCAGCGCATGTGAGCCGGTTGACGCCGGCTCATGTTCCCTGCGGCAATTCGCGCCGCAGGAGTGGGGTCAGCCAGCCCAACATCAGAAGTCCCAGCAGGGGGTCGAAGGCTGGCAGACTGAAGCGGGGGTAGGGGGTGTAAATCAGCGTGTCGGGCGCAATGCCCGGCACGTGCGTCGGCAGGGCAAAGACCAGGCCGAGGGCGATACTCAGGACGATACATAGCGCGTCCAGGCGCGTGAAGGGGGGCAGGCGGTAGGTGGTGTGAGGCGAGGCGCTGCCGGCCTGACGCAAGCCGATCAGAATGCACGCCCCGCCGGCTGCCAACGCTGCCAGGCTCAGCGCGGGATGGGCTGCTGCCAGACTCAGCAAAAAGCCGCTCAGCATGAGAACCAGCCCCGCAAACAACAGCAAGCGTGTTCGCGCCGGCGCTGTCCGATCCTGCGTGGCGCCGAACCCGCGCGCCACCATCGCTTCGGACAATTGCATCGATTGCTCCAGCCCGCCCATCAACAGCGGCAGCCAGAGCGGCAACCAGTCGCGCAGCCCTTTCACCGTGTGGCCGCGCACCGCCTGAGCGTCGCGCACCTCGCGCAGCCGTCTTAGTGTTTGCGGAATGAACGACAGCGCAATGCCCACCGTCACACCGATAGATTGAAATGCGCGCGGCGTTGCGCGCACCAGTTGATGCGCCGGCATCGCTACACTGAGCACACTGAACACAGAGATCATCGTCAGCAGCGACAGGCCGTTGATGGCTCCATAGACGGCTGCTTCCAGTGTGGCCGGCCCGCTGAGCAGGGGAATCTGGCCGGGGATTACCAACAGCGCCGTGTCTCCGATGTGGATTGTGAGTGTGTTGAACAGCGTAGACAGCGGCAACACAAAAATGGCGAGGCGCGCCAGCCAGGTGGGGGCCGGCTGATTGCGTAATTGCGCAATGTGACTGCTCACTGCCACTGCAATCAGCAACACCACTGCCAGATAGAGGGGGTTGCGTGTGCTCAGCGCAGCGATCAGCAGGCTGGCGATCCAGGCGATCCAGGCGCGACGATGCCTCTTCGGATTTTCGATGGCGGAGTTTGGACTGCGGACCGGGCCGTTATGCAACACGCCCTACGTCCGCTCTGTCTCGAACAGGAAGCGGCGCTTGAAGCGCAGCAGCGCTTTCAGGGTGGGGATGCCGAACAAGGCCAGCAGGATCACATTGCCGGCTGCTCTGAAAAGGTCCCATGTCAGCGAGGTGGCGACATAGAACACGAGATAGCGTTGCAGCGTGTCGCCGGCGCTCAGCCCGGCCTGCCAGCTCTGCTCGGGCGAGCCGGCCTGAAACGGCCAGAACCACAGATTCATGATCGCGCCGTAAAGAAACCCCCACAGCGCGCCAAAAATAAACAGCGCCGCCAGTTCACTTTTCCAGTGTGTGCCCTGCGCGCGCGGCGATCGACCGGCCACGCGCCACGATTGCGCATGTCTGAGCCAGCCGGCGCTCATGCCCATCCAGCCGGCCGTGAACATTTGATACGGCAGCCAGGGGCCTACGCCAGCGGTGAACAACGCGGATACCAGCATTGACAGCGCGCCCATCAGAAAGCCAAAGCGCGCGCCAAAGACGTAGCCGCTCAGGATGATGAGCAGAAAAATGGGCGTGAAGCCGCCGGGGCCGGGAAAAGCCGTGTCGGCCAGGCGCAGCACGCTGTTCATGGCGATCAGCACGCCCAGCAACGCCACCAGCTTTGCGCTCATGGCCTGGCCTTGTGTCTCGACGGCCAGGGCGGCCAGGCATAGCACAATGACCAGTGCCAGGGCAAACGGCGATGAGACACTGCCGGGAGTCTGCATGCCGGTGTTGCCCTGCTGTTGCGCTACCGCGACGGACAGAAAGGGGTAAAGGAAGATCAGGACGCCGATGAGCGCCGTCAACATGTAGATGCCGGCGCTCAACGCGCGCTGCACTGACTGGCCGGCAAGGGTCTGCCGGCCGATGTTAAGCTGGTCGGCGCTTTTGGCTTTGCGAAAACCGGTTGCAATGTCATGCGCGGTCATGTCAACTCAACCTGTATTCTTCTGGCTACCGTTTCGTCCTCGGCTGGCTGCAAACAGGATGGCGCTCAGCGCCGCAAAGATCCCGGCGAATACAAGCAACCCGTTTGAATTCGTTTCTGCCCCGGCCTGTTGTGCGGCCGCCGGTGTGACAGTTGGGGACGGGTTGGTGATCGATGTGCTCGTGGCCGGCGCGGTCGCCGTTGCCTCAGTCGCGGCGCACACCTGATCAATTGTCATGGCCGGCGGCGATACACTGGCGCCATCGGCCTTGCCGGCTCCCCAGACCCACGCCTGCATGTCGCCATCTTTCACCTTCGTATTCGATGCGCCCAGAGTGGCGTATTTCCACGCGCCGTCAACCTGCACAAACGAAATCCAGTAAATGCATGTGGCGTTGATGTTCTCGCACTGGCAAAAGCACGATTGAGCGGGATAGTTGCAACCCTCGTCCCCGATTTTGCACACTGTCACGCCGAAGCTGCCCGGCGCGATGACCAGCGGCAGCTCTGATCGTCGCAGCAACTCATATCCGTTGATCTCTGGTTCGTCGAATTCGACGCAGCGCGTGTCTATGCTTTGGTCTGCGTATTGCACAACAACGCCGGCGCGATGGCGTGGCGATTGCGCCTGGCCGGGCGCGATGGAGACCAGCGCACTGGCCCAAAGAGCGGCCAGACTGACCGCTGTTACAACAAGACGACGCAGGGATGGCATGGTGAGTCAGGCGTCCGGCCTGCATGACAGGCAGGCCGAACGCGCAC
>DAOUDB010000040.1:0-2836 GCA_034431495.1 Thermoflexales bacterium | reverse complement strand
CAGCCCAGTCTGGCAATAGTCGTAGCCGGCGCAACCCAGGTGTTCACCGCGACAGGCGTTGACCGGTTCAACAACCCGGTCTCCGTTTCGCCTGTATGGACGACAAGTGGCGGCGTGATCGACGCCAGCGGCCTCTTCACCGCTCAGACCAGCGTGGCGTCCGGTCGCGTGGTCACAGCAACGCAAGGCGCCGCGCGCGGCACAGCAATCGTTCACATCATTGCCGGCGCGCCCCACACGCTCTCTGTCAGCGCATCGCCCGGCCTGATCCTGGCCAATGGCATCAGTGCCAGCCAGATTGCGCTGACGGTGGTCGATCCATTCGGCAACGCCACGCCAAATGAACTGGTGACGTTGACCACATCGCTCGGCCAGTTGCGCGACATAGCCGGGGTGACCGATCTAGACGGGCGCTTCACCACTGTGCTCACATCGAGCGTCAGCCCGGGTCTGGCAACCGTCACCGCGCACACCAGTAATGGCCGATCGGCCGCAACCGTGATCACACTCCAGTCTGCAAACACGCCTGGAGGCACGCTCACCGGCACTTACATCGTAAACACTCTGACAGCGCGCCCCGGCGACGTGCTGACCTTCACGTTGACCGTCACCAACGTGGGCGTAAGCACTGCGCAGGGCATCACGCTGTCAGCCAGCATACCCGATGGCGTCGCTTTTCCGACAGAAGACGCAACGGAAGCGCAAGCAGCAAGCGAGGTCATCTGGAGCGGAGATCTGGCGCCCGGAGCGCAACACACATTGTCGTTTAGCGTTGTGGTGCAGGCTACTCTGGGCCGGCTGAACAGCCTTGCCAGAGGCAATGACGGCCAGGCCATCAATTTCGAGTTGCCGATTCAGATCGAGATTGAGCCGGCAGTAAGGATTTTTCTGCCCATTAGTAACATACTGAATGAGTAGATGCTCATTGCGCGGCCGCTATGCCGGCCACGTGTTTCCGGAGAAACATGGCACAAGCATTCAAGCACCATCCCATATGCGCGCGCCTGAACCAGATGGCGCGCTGCTTCAGAAGCAAATCACCGGCGGGCAGCGGGGGTGCGCCATATAATGCAGCGCTCCAATCACCATATCGCGCCATCGCCGGGTGCGTTGTCCTGGCGTTCGTGATCTGGACGTTTGGGTTTCAAACATTGGCGCTGCCGGCACGGGCTACCGGCGACTACATCATCGTGCAGTCGCTGTCAGGCTGGAGCGACCCCACAGCGTGTTCGCTGCGAGACGGCATTCTGGCAGCCAATCTCGACGCGCCGGCAGGGGCATGCCCGGCCGGCAACGGCGACGACACAATCCTGATCAGCGTGACCGGCACGATCAACCTGACATCGACGCTGCCGACCATCATCCAGCCGCTTGCAATCCGAGGTCCCGGACCGAACGAATTGACGATCCAACGCGATCCGGGCGCGCCGCCCGGCCGGCTGATTGAGATTAGCGGCACAAACGGTTCGCCATTCAGCGTCACCATCACCGGTCTGCGACTCAGCAATGGGTATGTGCCCGGATTGAATGGCGGGGCCGTGCTGGTCAACGATCACAGCGCGCTTGCCGTGAAGAACGTGGTGTTCGAGAACAATCTCGCCGCCAACGGTGGCGCGATCTTTGCCCAGGGGCCGATCGAGGTGACACGCGGCATCTTTCGCAACAATGTAGCCCAGGCCGGCGGCGGCCTCTACACCACCGGCGGCGCAGTCATCAGCGCCAGTTTGTTCATCAGCAACACTGCCACAGGCGGGGCCATCATCTCTCCGAGTCTCGGCGGCGGCGGCGCAATTCGGTTGAACACTGCGCCTGACAGCCCGCATCTGAACTGGGTAGTGAACAGCGTGTTCGCGCGCAACACCATCGCCGAGTCTGCCGCCGGCGGCGCAGCCATCCGCATTTCGTCGGCATACGCATCACACCTGGCCCACAACACGATCGTTGGCGGTGACACGCTGAATCCACAGTCGGCCATCTACGCCAGCGGAGCCGGCGATACGGTTGCCTATATCACCAATACCATCATCACCAGCCACACGATCGGCATTCATCGTGGCACGCAGGTGTCGGTCACACAAGACTTCAACCTGTTCTATGGCGTGATCACGAATGTGGTCGGTCAAGTGGCCGGCGGCGCAAACACCCAGGCCGGCGCGCCATCGTTTGTCGATCCAACGACAGACAACTATCGTTTACAGGCAGGCAGCTCGGCCGTGGACACCGCCGCCAGCACGGATATTGGCGATGATTACGATGGTCAGTTGCGGCCGCTTGGATTTGGGCCTGATATCGGGGCATTTGAGCTAAACCCCGGCTGGGTGTTGCGCCGGGTGTACCTGCCGGCTTCCATGCGCTGATTGAAGGCAGCGCCTCAGCGATAGACCGGCAGCATCCAACGCCGGTGCGCATAAACAAACGTGGCAACAGGAGCGGCTTCAACGCGGCGCAGCATCGTTAGCCCGGCGTAATTTGCGCCGCTGCGCGCAAGGGCGACTTGCGGCTGGGTCAGGCTGACCACGAGCGTGTGTGACAGCGTGGCGTGGGGAAGCAGAGCGCCGATTGACCAGCTCACTGTGTCGCCGGCAACCAACGGCGCCCCAGACGCCCACACGAATGATGCCGAAAGCGGCAAAGCCGCCGTCAAGACCACGCCAGAGCGTGTCAGCGCCGTCTGGTTGGTGATCCAGACGGTGTAGGTCAACGGCTCCAGAACAAACTGCATCGCCGGCGCCGCAACACTCGTTGTCACAGCGTGCGCTTCGCTCACGGCCGCCCGCGCGTCGATCAACCCATAGCCATAGGTGTTGTTGGGCACGGCACCCGGCGGCAACCCGCC
>DAOUDB010000039.1:0-12981 GCA_034431495.1 Thermoflexales bacterium | reverse complement strand
GCACCATGCCGGCCACCGTCGCCGGTTCGACATCGGCGGAGTTGATGTCGTAGCCGGCGAAGCCGTTGACTTGCAGATCGAACCAGCCGGGACTGAGGAACAGGCCGGGCGCGGGGGTGTCGCTGCCGGGCATGAGACGCGCGCGGCCATCCGCAATGTCGAGCGTGATTGGCGTTTGCGTTAGCAGGTCGCAGGCAACCACGTTCATGGAACGCCGCGCAAATGAATTACACATGAAACGTTATCTCCGAAGACATGGCACAGTCGCCCGCTGGAGAAGCAAGCATGAAGCAGATATTCACTCGCATCTCGCATCTCGCATCTCGTCCTCGTTCTGACGCTCTTGAATCTGGCTGACTGGGCAGCCCTGGCGGCGCAGGCATCCGGACTGCGCGACAGCCCGCCTCTTTCACAAACGCAAACTCTCACCGTGCCCGCATACCTGCCCGCCGTCCTTGCCGCGCCGGATTTGGGCCCTTACACGCCGGACGCAGTGATTGGCAAATCGGCATTGACCAACTATACCTTCACCGAAACGCAACTGGTCGAAATCGCGCCCGGCGTGTGGATGCCCGGCGAAGTGCTGATCCAGGGCATCTCTCGAACGACATACCTGCTGACAGAGATAGGCGTCATGTATCAAATCGGGTACGGCTCCTGGACTGAAGGGTACCGGGTGAACAATGGAACCGCGTGGCGCGTGCGGGCAGCCGGCACAACATACGTGTACGGCACAGACATCGGGGTGATCAACGAGTTGCGCGTCTCCGGCTGGCACAAATGGGGCAGAGACGTAGAGTGTCCTCACTACGGTTACTCCTACAACCGCATCGCAACGAACTCGTTATCGGTGACAGGCAGATCGTATTACTATCTCCCCAAGCCTAACAGCTATTCTCATTGCGCCACCGGCTACCATCAGGTGAAACGGAATGGAAAGTGGGTCTTCCAGACGCACAGCTATTTCGGGCCAGTGAGATATTGACACAGAGGTACGCCAATGCGTCCAGTTATCAGATCATGGGCTGTTATCGTCATGGCCGTGCTGATCACCTCGGTAGTGTTGATCAGCCTGCTCTCTGTTCTTGTGACGCGGACAGACCCGCGCTGTGAAGGTCAATGGCCTGACATACGGCTGTGTATGTGGCTGCAACTGCCGCATCTCTGGCTGATGCCGGAGGGCGAACCACCCCTGCCGCCGGTCGAGCCGGTCTCGCCGCGCCCACTGGTAGCCGGCGAAAATCCCGCTCTCATTCCGCCGCTGGCCGGCCCCGGCGGGCTGACCGCCGACGAGCGCACGCTGCCCACCCTGGTCACGAATGGATATGCCTCACGCGAGTGGCTGGGAACCTACGTCATCCGGGCCATTCCGCGTCAGCAGGCCAACACTTCAAATGAGCTGTTTGTCGTCAGCCCCGGCGAGGCTTTTCAAGGCGCGTTTCAAATCGGCTTCTACACCGGCACAAGCCAGTCGTTTGCCGTGTTCTGTCTGGTCGATCTGGCGCAACGCCCCTGCCGGCCCGGCGACCCGCCGATCCACACCATCGGCGTGCGCCAGTACATCTCTTACGAGATTCCCATCCTGCTGCCCGATCTGTCTGCCGGCCTGCACGACTTGCAGGTAATCGTCGCCATGCGCCTCGAGGGCGTGCCGGCCAGCGCATGGCAGCAACGCGCCCAGTATGAGACGCTGGCGTTGCGCGCCAGCATTGTGGTGGGCGACCGGCCCTCTCCGCGTCCCCTGTCGCTGATACGCGCGCCGATGCCGCTAACCAACCTCGGCTTCATGGGCATCAGCGTGTCAGAGCCGATGGCGTTCCCCAACGAGCACTGGACCTACACGGAACAGCGAGAAATCAGCGCCCGACCCGGCGAAACGATCGCGCTGCACGTGCAGGCGCACAACCTGGAAACGCTGCCGGCGGACTACGGCATCGCGGCCTTCATTGATTACCGGCAGGTTGAGATTGGCTACGCCGGCGCAACGCACCAGACGCTCTATCTGCGCGCCAAACCCCGCTCGTGGAATCCGCTGGTGGTCACCATCACCGCGCCCGAAAGGCCGGGCCGCCATGAGTTGTTCTTCATCAGCCAGCCCATGCCGCAACTGATGCTGGGCGTCGCGTGGCAGCGGCCCTACGAGTTCATCAGCGCGAGCAACGTCTTCAGCACCTATCGCGTAGTGTTGAACGTCAAGTAGGGCAAGCCTAGCGGCTTGCCCTACAGCAACCTTGCCCGACGCAGGGCGCAGCGCGAAGCCCCATCAACCAGGCAGGCCGGGCGGGGCAAGCCCGGCGGCTTGCTCTACGCGGCAAGCCCGGCGGCTTGCCCTACAGACCTACATTGGCTTTGCCAGGGCATCGATGCGCTTCAATTCCTCTTCGCTGAACGACAAGTTGTTCAGCGCGGCGACGTTCTCCTCGACCTGCTTCACGCTCGACGCGCCGATGAGCGCGCTGGTGATACCCGGCAGCCGCAACGTCCACGCCAGCGCCATCTGCGCCAGCGTCTGCCCGCGCGCTTTGGCCATCTCGTTCAGTTCGATCAGGATGCGCTTGCGCTCCGGGCCGAGGTTCTTTTCCACCCACTCCTTGCCCCACTTCTGCGCGGCGCGGCTCTCGGCCGGGATGTCGCCGCCCAGATATTTGTCGCTGAGCAGGCCGTTCGCCAGCGGGCTGAAGGCAATCACCCCCACACCAAACCGCTCGGCTGTGGGCAGCAGATCCCACTCCACCTTGCGGCCCAGCATGTTGTAATACGGCTGGTCGATCAGGACGGGCGCGTAGCCCATGCGCTCGCACACACGCACGGCGTCGGCCAGGAGCGCGCCGCCGTAGTTGCTGACGCCGGCGTAGAGCGCCTTGCCTTGCCGCACCAGTTGATCCAGCGCGCCCAGCGTTTCTTCGAGTGGCGTGTTGGGATCGGGCCGGTGGTGGTAGAAGATGTCGAAGTATTCGAGGCCCATGCGCTTGAGCGACTGGTCGCAACTGGCGATGATGTACTTGCGCGAGCCCCATTCGCCATACGGCCCCGGCCACATGTAGTAGCCGGCCTTGCTGGAAATGATCAGCTCGTCGCGCGGCATCTGCTTGATGATCCTGCCGCATACGATTTCCGAATTGCCCGGCGGCGTGCCGTAGTTGTTGGCAAAGTCGAAGTGCGTGATGCCCAGATCAAACGCCCGAAACAGGCAGGTGCGCGCCACGTCTTCGCTGCGGTAACCGCCAAACGTTTCCCAGCCACCCAAAGAAATGGCCGGCAGACGAAGGCCGCTGCGCCCGCAGCGCCGATACTGCATCGTGTCGTAACGAGAGGGAGAAGGAGTGTATTCGCTGGTCATGGTCGAAGTCCTATAATCTAATCTTAACAAAGCGGCCAGGCTCCTTCCAGCAGCCTGACCACCGATTGCCAGAGTAACCCATGAGAACCCTGAAGTTCGTTTTCGCGTACACCCGGCGTTACATCTCTCCGCTCAGCGTCACCGTCGTCAGCATGGTGCTGCTGGTCGGCCTGCAATTGCTGACCCCCTGGATTATCAAGTCGATGGTCGGCCTGGTCACCAACGCGCCGCCCCCGCAGGATGCCGGCGACCAGATCACAGGACTGGCAATTCTGGCGCTGGTGGTGTTCGTCGCGCGCGGCGTTTTAAGATTTCTGCGCAGTTACATGGCTCACGTGGCCGGCTGGGGCGTGGTGGCCGACGCCCGTCAGCACATCTACGAACACCTGCAAAAACTGTCACTGCGGTTTTATGAGGACAAGCAGACCGGCCAGCTCATGTCGCGCACGGTCAACGACTCTGATCTGTTCGAGCAACTGATTGCGCACGCCGTGCCGGACATTCTGGTGAATGTGCTCATGTTTGCCGGCGTGACCGTCGTGCTGGCGCTCTTGAACTGGCAACTGCTGCTCTTCAGTATGCTGCCCATTCCGTTCATCCTGGTGTCGATGCAAATCTACGCGAAGCGCGTGCGCCCGGCCTTTCGCAACCGGCAGAAGGAGTTGGCCGACCTGAACGCCACGCTGGCCGACAACCTGTCTGGTATCCGCGAGATCAAGGCGTTCACCCGCGAGAGCATCGAAGCCGGGCGGATCAAAAAGCACATTCAGCATTACCGCAACTCGCTGCTGCGCGCGCTGCGGCTGATGGCAACCTTCGAGCCGTTCATCGAGTTCACCTCGTCGCTGGGCACCATCGTGGTGATCTTCTTCGGCGGGCATCTTGCCCTGAGCGGGCAACTGCGCGTCGAGGATCTGGTAGCCTTCTTCCTGTACCTCGACATGTTCTACCAGCCCGTGCGCGTGCTCAGCGGGTCGTGGGAGCAGATTCAGCAGGCGCTGGCCGGCGGCGATCGCGTGGAGGAATTGCTGAACGAGCCGGTCGAGGCGCATGACAGGCCAGGATCGATCACACTGACCGAGCGGGCCAAAGGCGCGCTGGCCTTCCGCGATGTGCGCTTCCGCTACAGCCGGGGCGATATTGTGCTGGATGACATCACGCTGGACATCCCGGCCGGCAGCATCACCGCGCTGGTCGGCCCCACCGGCGTCGGCAAGACCACCTTCGTCAGCCTGATCCCGCGCTTCTACGATGTGACCGACGGCGTGATCACGCTGGATGGCCGCGACATCCGCGATATCCGGCTGGATAGCCTGCGCCAGCAGATCAGCATCGTGCTGCAAGACGTGTTTCTGTTTCACGGCACGGTGCGCGAGAACATTCTGTTTGGCCGGCCCGATGCAACCGACGCCGAACTGATCGAGGCAGCGCGTATTGCCAACGCCCACGAGTTCATCGAGCGGCTGCCCGATGGCTACGATACGCTCATCGGCGAGCGCGGGGTCAAGCTGTCCGGCGGACAGAAGCAACGCCTTGCCATCGCCCGCGCCGTGCTGAAAGACGCGCCCATTCTGATCCTCGATGAAGCCACCTCCTCGGTGGACACCGAGACCGAGTTGCTCATCCAGCAGGCGCTGGAGCGGCTGATGGCCGGGCGCACCACAATCATCATTGCGCATCGGCTGTCCACAGTGCGCAACGCCGATCAGATTGTGGTTCTGGAAGGTAAACGCATCGTGCAGCGCGGCACGCACGAAGAGCTGATGGCACAGGAAGGCTTGTACAGGCATCTGAACGAGGTGCAGTCGCGGCTGCATACGCCCCTGCCGGTGGAAACAATGGCCCAGACTTTGGGCAACGGTAAAGAGGCGCAAGCCCGTCTGGCCGTGGCGCATTAAAAGGCAAGCCCGGCGGTTTGCCCTACGGAAGCCACGGTGACAGCCGGTCGATATTGAGATGCCGCGCGCCATCCAGCGGCAGCGCCGCCGGCCCCACAGGGGGGAACTCATCCGCTCGCGCTGGAAAGCCATCTGCCTGCGGGGTTCCCTCGATCTGATTGCCGATGACACCGACCCCGGCACAGGCTGCGTCGATCAACAGGGCACGGCTGCCGCCGGCCGGCTGGAAGACGTTGCCGGCGATCAGAATGTCGCGCAGGCCGGCGGGGATATGAATCTCAGCCGGCCAGGCCGGAGCATTGATGCGCTGCGCGTTGCCGGCAAAGGTGTTGCCCTCGATGCGCGTGCGATCGCCGCCATGCGCGATGGGTGGGCGAAAATCAAGGCCATGCCCGCCATTGGCGGCGATGACATTGTTACGGATCCAGTGGTCGGTGTCGCGCTCGCCGATGGAGATGCCGGCCCCGCCATTGCGCTCCAGCCGGTTATCCTCGCAGATCGCGTGCGTCGTACGCAGGCAGTAGAACACGCCGCACGCGCCGTTGTCATGGACATGATTGCGCTGCAAGAGGTAGCGCACCGAGCCGCTGCCGGGATGAATGCCGCCGCCGGCATTGTGATGGGCGTGACACCCGCGCACGATCACATCCACGCATTGCTGAAAGCTGATCGCGTCGCCGTTGAAGTGGCGCACCTCTACGTTCTCCAGTCGCGCCCGGCGCGCCATCAACAGGAAGACACCCCCACCCCGGCAGCCGTTCAGCGTGTGCGTCTCTTCAGGGTTGCCGTCAATGGTGATGTTCTCCAGCGCCACATCTTCGACGCCAACCGCATCGACGATGGGGAAAATGGTGGTGACGCGCCCGCGTTTGGCCGGCCAGTAGTCGTGGTTGAGCATGCGGTCGATGAAGAATAGATCATCCTTGCGCTCAACAATGGTGGCTACTGTGTCGTAGAAGCCCATCGAGTCGTCGTCGGTGATGAGCACCCCCATGCCGACTTGTAGCCGGTCAGGCTCGGTAACGGTGAACTCGTAGTGCCCGTAGCCAAGATAATCCAGCAACGGCACCGTGATACCGGGTTCCTTGAACAGCACGGCGCCCGGCTCGCCGATGACGCGCACGCCGCTGCGCAGATGCAGCGCGTCGCGCATACGATAGAGGCCGGCCGGCGCTTCGACGACACCACCGCCGGCTGCGGCAACGTCATCGACGGCGCGCTGAAGCGCCTGGTTGGTGAAGCCGGCGTAAGAGCCGGCGCCGGCTGTGATCACGCGGGTCATTTGCGCGCTGCTCCCATATCGGTCATCAAGCGCCCATTTGCAGTCTGAAGGAACTACCCTTTTGCGCGACACTTGCGGCACAGCCCAAAGATTGCCAGATGGTCGATGCGCGGTTCAAACTCGTAATCGCGGCGCAGAGTCCGGCGCAGCCCATCCAGCGCGCGGTCATCCAGATCGCTGATCGAGCCGCACGACAGACACACCAGATGGTGATGACGATGATCGTCGATGACCTGGTACACAATCGCTTCGCGGCCCAGGTCAGTCTGTGAGATCAGCCCGACGCGCTTAAGCCATTGCAACACGCGATAGATAGTGGCGGCATCCATGTCTTCGCCGGCCTCCCGCAAATGGGCCTGCACTTCCCCGACTGTCAAATGGTCGCCGCTCCGGCTGAGGACTTCGAGCACCTTGCGTCGTGGGTGCGTCAGACGCTCACCTTGCACACGTAGCCTGGCCAACGTCGCTTCAAGCTCTTGCATTGTGTCCATCTCGCTCATCCACCTTCTCCTCAGCTTGTCTGATCTGCTTTCAGTGTATCGCGTTGCGCAGGCCGGGCAAATCGGCGCGCCGGCTCGTTTTCGGCGAACCGCTCGTTATTGCAATTTCTTGTAAAAATCATAAAGTGCAATATAATGCCGGCCCGTGGAAAGAGACCTAATATCCCCGCGGGTCGAGTCGCAAGCGGGCCTGGCAGCGCAAGGAGGGCAACAGAAAACCCGCCCGCGCCCCGACAGCCCGAAATGGGCCTTCCTGGGTCTGGCGCTAATTGCCACGCTGCTACTGGCTGCGGTCACTTCACTCATGGGCGCCTACGCCATCACACTGGACGAAGTGTGGCGCGTGATTGCGACGCATCTGTTCGGCGGCGACATCGCTTCGCTCAACCGGCTGCACAACACCATCGTGTGGGAGATTCGCCTGCCGCGCATTGCGTTGGTAATTGTGGTGGGCGTTGGCATTGCCTCGTCGGGCGCCGTGTATCAGGGGGCATTCCGCAATCCGCTGGTCGAGCCGTTCATCCTGGGCGTCTCAGCGGGCGCGTCGCTGGGCGCGGCGCTAGGCATCGTCTTTCCGCAGTTCTTTCTCAGCGTGCAGGTTGGGGCATTCGTGTTTGCGATGCTGGCGGTCGGGCTGGCTTACCTGCTCGCGCGGGTGGAGGGCAAGACGCCGGTTGTCACGCTCATTCTGGCCGGCGTCATCATCAGTGCGCTGTTTCAGTCGGTGGTGTCTATCATGAAGTACATCTCCGACGATCAGGCACTGCGGGCGATCGTCTTTTGGACGATGGGCGGCTTCTATTACGCTTCGTGGCGCGATGTGACTACGCTGACACCGCTCATCGGCATGTGCTTTGTCGCAGCCTGGTGGCTGGGCTGGCGGCTCAACGTGCTGTCGATGGGCGACGAAGAGGCGCGGTCACTGGGCATCGACCCCGACCGGCTGAAACTGATCCTGATCGTGTTGTCCACCCTGATGACAGCGCTGGCTGTCTCGGCAGTCGGCATCATCGCCTGGGTTGGCTTGATGATGCCTCACGCAGCGCGCATGGTGCTGGGGCCGGACAACCGCTTCGTCATTCCGGCCTCCGCCATTCTGGGGGCAGCCCTGCTGCTGGTGTGTGACACGATTGCGCGCACACTGACCAGCGCGGAAATCCCCATCGGGATCATCATCTCAATCATTGGCGCGCCCTACCTGTTCTATCTGCTGCGCACGAAGGGACGCTACACGATGGGAGGTTGAGCGACATGCTGGAGGCGCAAGAATTGAGCTTCAGCTATGGCAACCATCCGGTGCTTCATGATATCTCCTTTCGGGTTGCAGAGGGACAGCTATGCGGCCTGTTTGGCCCAAACGGCAGCGGCAAAACCACCCTCTTTCGATGCTGCCTGCGATTGCTTCCCGTTCAGCGCGGGCGCGTGCTGGTAAACGGGCAGGATACGCGCCGGCTGTCCATTGCGCAACTGGCGAGGCACATCGCTTACGTGCCGCAGGAGCACAAGCCACCCTTCCCTTACACCGCGCTGGAAGTTGTGCTGATGGGGCGCACACCTCACATGGGCAGCGGCATTTTCGGCATCTCACAGCGCGACCGGCAGAAATCGCTGGAGGCACTGGAGCGATTGGGCATCGCCGACCTGGCGTCCCAGCCCTATGACCGCCTGTCGGGCGGACAGCGGCAACTGACTCTGATCGCCCGCGCCATCGCTCAGGAAACGCCGGTTATCGTGCTGGACGAACCCACTTCCTCGCTGGACTTCAACAACCAGATCAAGACATGGACGCTGCTGCGCGATCTTGCGCGACAGGGCATCACCATCCTGGCATGCAGTCATGACCCCAATCACGTGGCATGGTTCTGCGACCACCTGGTGATCATCGGGAATCAGCGCGTAGTAGCCGATGGCCCACCTGCCGAAGCGCTAAGCCAGAAGAATCTGGATGCCATCTACCGGGGATCGTGCCGGGTCGAGACCATTGACGGCCTGAAAGTGGTCCTGCCGCGGCAGATTCAAGACAGCGGCGCGCGCGCCCCATAACAACGCGTTCCCAATACGCGCGCTGGTGATCGGGCCGGCCGCGATATATCACAACTAAAGGAGTAGTAATAACCATGACACACCATCACAGAACATGTATTGCAAGCAGCGCGCTGGCGGCTGTCGTGCTGGCCGTGAGCGCCTGTGCAGGCACAACACCTCAACCAGCGTCACCGGCGCTGACTGTAGCACCGACTGAAGCGCCGACTGCGGCACCGACCGAAGCGCCGACTGCGGCATCAACCGAAGCACCGGTCGCGGGTCGGACTCGCATTGTGGTCGATAGCCGGGGTGTTGAAGTCAAAGTCCCCGCTGTTATCAGGACGGTCGCTACGATCAGCGACGCGATGGTGGAAGAAGTGATGCATGCGCTGAAGGTTGATGCGCGGGTGAACACCATCGGCTCCACCTGCCTGGTGCGTGATTTCACCTACGACTTTACGTCGAACAGCGGGGAGAAGTTCTCGTACTTTGGCGGAATGAATCCGGGGAACTACTTGAACGAATACCTGCGCGATCTGCCGTTTTTCGTCAAGCCGGGCACAGAGATGAACTTCGAGACACTCGCCAGCGCCGCGCCGGACGTGCTGATCATCCATGCCGGCACGTGCACAATCAACTGGCGCGCCGGCGATGATGCCGCCATGAACAGCACACTTGAGAAACTGCAAGGGCTAGGCATCCCCACCGTCGTTGTGTATGGTCCCAACTTCAGCGGCGAGCCATCCATCGAGTCGCTTTCACAAGGCATTCGCATCATCGGCCAGGTCTTCGACAAGGCCGCAGAGGCCGAGCGTCTGGCTGCATATCTAGAAAGCCAGGTCAACCTGGTGCGCGAACGCACCAAAGACATTCCAGAAGACCAAAAGCCGCGCGTATTGATCTTCGGTTTGAACCCCAACGTGCGCAAAGAAGGCGGATCGGGCAGCGCCGACGGCTTGAAGAGCATTCAATCCTACCTGCTGGAGAATGTGGTCAACGCAAAGAACGCTTTTCAGGACGACTCGTTCAGCAAGAACCTGAACGCCGAACAGGTGTTGGCGCTCGACCCCGATGTCATTATCCTGCCCACCTCGAACGGTTATCATCCGCCGCGCGAGCTGTATGACACCCCCGATTTCAAGAACCTGGAGACGTTGCGCGCCATTCAACAGCGGCGCATCGCCTCGTTGCCCTGGAGCCCGTGCAACTGCGACAAGCGGCTGGAATATCCCATCGACGTCATGGTAATGGCAAAGGCCATCTACCCCGAACGATTTGCGGACATCAATCTGGAACGGTGGCTGATCGACTTCTTCAAAAATGTATACGATGTCGATGAGGACACGGCAGATGGGTTACTGTCCGCTCTGTGGATGGACTGGGTGCGCGATCAGCAATGAACTGGACAGATCGAGGGCGCCGGCGAGAAGCCTGCCGCCTTGCGCTGGCATGGATCGCGGCAATAGTGATGGCCGGCTGCGCGCCTGTAATGCCGGCGTCACCTGCCCTGCGCGCCACAACCGTAAGCGAGAGCGTTCTGTTTGATCAGTTGGAGCCGGTCTGGGACAACAGCGCGTCCCAGGCCGGCGCCGATGTGCGTCTGTACATCGAACCGTATTGCCAAACCGCAGACTGCGTGACAGCCATCCAGGAGACACTGCCAGCACTGATGGCGCTGCCTGACACACGCCTGCGGGTCTATGACTATCCTCTGTCTCAGGTCGCCGAATCGTTCATGGTTGCCGGCATCGGTCGCTGCGTCGCGCAGCAATCGCAGGAACTTTACCTGCGCTATTTGTCCGAAGCTGCGCGCTCGCAGGCGCTGAAGGACGAGCTGGAGATGTACCGCATCGCTAAAGAAGTGACCGGCAAACGCTACGACACGCGATGCCTGCAACGCGAAATTCGCAAGATCAAAGCGCTGTTCGAAAACAACAATCCGTTGGGACTGACCCGCGTGCCGGCGATATTTGTGCGCCACAACGGACAGGCGCGGCTGATCGAAGGCGCGCTGACAGCAGATCAAGTTCAATCATTGCTCAGTCAGGACACGTCAAGATGAGGCATGCCGTCAATCATTGGCTGCAAGGCCGGGTTGCAGCGCTGGCTGCGCTGGCGCTGCTTGCCGGCTGCGCCGGCTCAGCCGGCAACAACGTGTGGAGCGCCCTACCCACCGCTCCGCCTCCGGCGATGTTGGATGCTCTGACGCCCGTCTGGGACAACGGCCGCACGGAGTCGGCGCTCGATGTGCGCCTGTACATCGAACCTTACTGCCGCGATGCTGACTGTCTCGACTATCTGCGCGAGAGCGTGCCGGCACTGACTGCCATGACCGACGCCCACGTGCGCATCTACGATTACCCCCTGTCTCAATCCGGCAAGTCTTTCCTGTTCGCCGGCGTCGGACGCTGCGTGGCCCTCAAAAGCCCCGACGCCTACCTGGATTTTCTGCGCCGCGCCATCGATTTGCCCGACCGCTACGACAACAATGTGGAGATGCAACAAATATCTAAAGCGGTTATCGGCGAGTACAACACGCGCTGCATTCACAGGGAGACCCGCAAGCTGCAAGCTGCGTATGAGAACCGGAATGCGCTGGGCTGGCAGCGTGTGCCGGTGACCGTGATTCAAGGGCGCGTGGTGGAAGGCTCGCGCCCTGCCTCTGTGTGGGCTGAATTGATCCGCCAAGCCCAGCCGAGATAGCGCATTGAAGAAAATGAACCCACAACCTCTCAACACATACGACGATATTGACTGGAACGCGATCTGGATGGCGCGCCAGGCGCGCAGCCGCGACGCCGGGCGCGGGGGCGGCTGCCCGGCCGCCTGGCAGAGCAAACGCGCCGCCCTCAAGTACTGGGAGAATGTGCGCGACGCCCCGCGCACGCTGGCGCGTGTGAACGATGTGCTGTCTTTCTGTAACGCTGACAGCCGCGTGCTGGACATCGGAGCCGGCCCCGGCACGCTGGCGATCCCGCTGGCCGCTCAGGTGCGCCACGTTACCGCCGTCGAGCCGGCCCAGGGCATGGTCGAAGTCTTGCGTGAACAGATCGTCGAACATAGGCTCGACAACATTCACGTGGTGCAGAAAACCTGGGACGATATAGACGCACAACGCAACGTGCAGCCACCTTACGATGTGACTGTGGCTTCATTTTCAATGGGAATGCTGGATTTGCGCAAGGCCATTGAGACCATGATGGCCGTGACATCCGGCGCAATTCTGCTGTACTGGCATATCGGCGATCAACCCTGGGACATCGAAGCGCGTGACTTGTGGCCGCTACTGCATGGCAGGGAGCACTATCCCATCCCCAAAAGCGACTTGCTGTTCCAGGTGTTGTGTCAGATGGGGATTTACCCCAACGTCACCGTGCTGCGCGCGCAGCGGGAGCAAATCTTCGAGTCCTTCGAGGCCATGTTGGACGACTACGCCGAGCGATACGACGTGACCACAGCAGAGAGCCGCCACCTGCTGGCCGGCTATCTGGCCGAGCGTCACACCGTTGAGAACGGCAAATGTGTCATCCGCGCACAGCACAACAGCATGAAACTATGGTGGTCGGTCAATGAGGTCGGCTGGTTCGGCACGGGAGCATGACGCGAGAGGGACTTGCGCATTTGCCGGGCCGGCGCTGTGGCCGGCGTCAGCAGGCACATCCCGAATGTGACGTGACATGATGCGCGCTCGTCGGTTGACAACGCGCGTTTTTTGTTTCGCTCCTTATTGAGAAAAATTATCAATAAAGACGGCGCGTTGAGAGGGACGAACCCATGAGCAAGAAGCTGTCCGTAACCATCATCTCCGGCTTTTTAGGGGCAGGCAAGACAAGCCTGCTGAACCATATCCTGCGCGCCGACCACGGCTTGCGCATGGCCGTGCTGGTGAACGACTTCGGCGCCATCAACATCGACGCCCAACTATGGTGGGCAGCC
>DAOUDB010000038.1:0-10099 GCA_034431495.1 Thermoflexales bacterium | reverse complement strand
AACTGCACTTCGATCACCGCCGCCGGGTCAAGCGCCATGCGCTGAAGATAAACGACGGTGCCGGTGAGCGCACCAGAGAGCGATACGGGCGCAGCGTCACTCTGCCCGCCAGTGATCGCGCCACTGAGCACACCAGCTTCGATCGGCGTAGCCTTGCAGTCGCCGGCCAGCGTGTCGCCCGTCTTCGCATCGAGCAACATTCCTTCATCGCCCTTGCCGCGAAACTCCCAGGTGTCGTCGGCGTAGCGGATGCCCGATCCACTGATCTGCTGCGCCAGTGTCCGCGTCGCGCCCTCAAACGAGACAGTGACAGACTCACCTTCAAAAACCGCTTCGAATGCTTTTCCGTCGGCGCAGGCAAACGTATACGCCAGCGGTTGGGCAGGTTGCGCCGGCGGAGTTGTTGCGCGCGGCACCACGCTCACCCGCGCCCCGCATCCTGCCACGACTGCGCCTGCCAGCGCCAGCGCCAGACAGGTCTGTGTCAGCGAACGAAATCGAAAGTAACGCTTCATGGCTTGTAGTCCCCTTTTATATATACAGGTGTCGGACTTCTTGCAGAAGTCCGACACCGATTGAGACAGCTCTACAGTGATTCCAAACCGGCTGCCGCCGTTTTCGATCCACGCAATAGCACAACCAGCGGCCGGCCATCCTGCGCGTGCGCTGCGACGGCGCCGGCCAGCACGTCGCGCGCCACTGCCCACTCTTCCGGCTGCGCGCGCGCGAAACGATCGGGCCGGTCCAGGATGATGAGGACGCCCTTCGCCCCGTTGTAGTTCCCCCACGACAGATCGCGCAGGCATTCTTCGAACGCATCCCAGTTGCGGCCAAAGTAGTCCGGGAAGCGCAGCGCACCGGCAAATGCCTCCAGGAACGCCGGCTTGGACGCGACGCCGCGCGCGTCGATGTAGGCGCAGCGCCAGCCGGCCCGCTCGACCAGATCGCAGACCTGTTCCGGCGCAATGCGCGAGGCGAAACGGTAGACGCCGGGGTCGATATCACCGGCCAGCAGCGCGCGCAATTTGATCATGGCAGCACCCGCGCAAACGAACGGTAATGGTCGGCGGTGTAATAGATCTCGCCCGCGTCGCCCATGACGATGCGGCGCGCGCCGCGATCGGGTGAACCGGGCGTGACGACAGTGTATTCGCGATAGTAGCCGGCCGGCTTGCGCGGCAACAGGCGCTCGCGGTTCTGGAAGATGGACCCATCCTGCCGGTACGGGAACGGGCCGCCCTGTTCGATGAGCGCCAGCGTCTCGCGGGCCTCGGGTGGCAGCCGGTCGCGGGGAATGACGGGCAGGCCGTCGATAGAAGCAGGAAGCGGCGTGACGGTGAGGCGCGCCGGCAAACCAGGCATGGGCGCGGCCAATTCGTCGGCGCGTGGCGTCAGGGGATTGGGCAGATCGCGCGGCAACGAGACGCCACACGCAGATAAGCCGAGCGACAGCGTCAGCATCACGATGACGCCGGCGACTCGACTCAGCGCGCGCAACACGCGGGCAAGCCATTTCACAGTTGCCACTTGCAAAATATACATGCGCCTAGTTGCTGCGCAGGGAGGCAACGACTTCGACTGTCAGACGCTGCGATACCTGACCATTGCCGAACGCGCTCAGCGCACACATCCTCGACGAATATGCAATTGCCCTCATGTCTGTGCCCCCTATCACCATCGCTACACCGCGCGCCCGAGGCAGATCACCAACCCAACAACGCGCAGTCAGGGCAACGCGACGCGCATCCAGTAGTCTGGCTCGATGGCGACCCCGCCAACAGCCAGCTCAAAGTGCAAATGCGGCCCCTGGCTGCGGCCGGTGCTGCCCACCTGACCGATCGCATCGCCCACGTTGACCATCTGCCCTTCGAGCACGGCAGACTGCGACAGATGGCAGTAGGCGGTAAAGACGCCGCGCCCGTGATCGATCACGACGGTCAGACCGCGAATGGCGAACTCGCGCACTGCAATGACACGTCCCGGCGCGGCAGCCTTGACCGGCGCGCCAGTTGCTGCCGAGATGTCGATGCCGCTGTGATAGGTGCCCAGATCGACGCCGTTGTAGGCGCGGCGATTGCCGTACACGGCCACGACTTTGCCGCGCGCCGGCCACTGCATCGGCCTGTCCCACCATTTTTGCGGGCTGAATCCGGCGTACAGTTGCGCAAAGGCCAGCGCCTCTTCCTGATTGACCAATGGATCGAGCGTGCCCGATAAGGCCGGCGACAGGCGCACATTCTCCAGATACGCGCGGCGGCCCAGCACACGCACCGGCCGGAGTGTCTGCGTGGCGTTGCCCTCTTGATCCACTGCGGTCAAGGTCAGGGTATACGCGCCGGCAGGGAACAGCGCATCGAGGCCGAGCAGGCCGATGTAGTTCGCCTCTGTGTCCGTGACCGCCTCAGCCGATTCGTCTGGGGCAAAGCGGATCACGCGCCCGGCAAACTCGCCGGTGACGGTTGTGCCGGCATCCACTGTGACACGCGTAATCATCACATCGCCCGGGGCCGGCGTGACCGGGCTGAGCCGCACCGATACGCGCGGCGCAACCCGGGGTGTAGAAGCCGTCGCCTGCGTCGGGTGTGCAGCCGGCAGACGCGCAGCCGCCCATGCCTGCTCCGGCCACACAGCAACGAGTGAGAACAAGGCAAGGCCAACCAGAACAGATCGACGGTTCATTCACAGCTCCCTCATCCGCGCGCCGGCGCAATTCAGGCCATGATAGCCGAATCACGCCCCGACCATTGCCCTGAGTGCGTGCGCGTAGTAGCAATAGTCGTCCCACGACACGTCGTCCGGCACCAGGTGATCGAGATCGGGAATGTAGCGCCCGCGTTGCACGGCCGGCCGGACACGCGCCAGTTCGTCATCGATCGCGCGCGGCCCGCGCGCCAGCGCGCGCTTGTCGATCCCGCCCATCATCGCCAGAGCAGGATAGCGCGCCTGCCAGTCGTTCACGTCGCATCCCGCCGCCACCTCCATCGGAAAAAGGAAGTTGACGCCGGCCCGCAGCATTGGCGGCGTGATGAGGTCGGGATTGCCGTCGGTGTCCACCGAGATCACCGGGATGTCGTGCTGCCGGGCGAACGCGCTGATGCGCCGGTAGCACGGGCCAAGAAATTCCTCCCACGCGCGCGGGCCGATCAACGGCCCGTTGCGATAACACATGTCCTCCCACAGGTGAATGACATCCACCCGCGCCGACTTCACCACCTGCTCGAAGACGGTCAGGTAGAGCGAGGTCATGTGCTCCATGATGTCATGCGCCAGCGCGGGGTCGGTGTGCAGACACACCAGCGCTTCCTCGTCACCCAGCAGCCAGCGATATGCGCCGAAGATGCCCACATCGGGGAAATAGCCAAGCTGGATCGGCCAGCCATTCGCCATCCAGTGCGCGCAGCGATCGCGCCAGTCGCCGTCAAGCCGGCGCGGGTCGTCTGGGTCCAGCCGGCTATCCCGAAAGCGCACCCAATCCTCCCGGCTGCGCACCGGGAACTCCAGAAACTCGGACATCGACTCGGAGTGCTTGAAATCGCGACGCTTGATGCCCCAACTATCGTAGTGAACGACGCTGACATCGTCCTCGGCCAGCACAGTCTGGTCGATGGCCGGGCATGGGCCACAGTTTACCGGCACGACCTGCGGCGGGTGATCGGGCTGAAAGATCGAGCGATGGTCTGTGGCATGGGCCGGCTTGCCCTCGCGCCCCCAGCGTTCCCAGGTGGTGCGCCACGGCCCCCAGAACAACCAGAAAGGGGGCCGGTCAACCGACTCCCCCAGCACGCATGCGACAAACCGTTCACGGTCGTTCATGGATCTCCAGACTTAATCGAAGAAGTCCTTGTCTTCTTCGCGCAGGTAGCGCGCCGCTTTGTTGGGGTTCAGTTCCACACCCAGACCGGGCCGGTCCCACACTTCGATCAGGCTGTTCTGCACGATGGGGTTGGGCAGGCCGTCGACGATCTCGTACCACCATTGCTCTCTGGGCCGGGGGTACTCGAAGGCAATAAAGTTGTGGGGCAACGTGGCCGACACCTGCACCAGCGCAGCCAGCCCGATCAACCCATCCAGGATGCCGTGCGGCGCCATCAGGATGCCATGCAGGTCGGCGTACTCGGCCACCCACTTCAACTCGGCAATGCCGCCGATGTCGGCCGGATCGGGGCCGATGATGTTGACGGCGTGCCGCTCGATCAACTCCTTGAAGTTCTGGCGCAGGTAAACCTGCTCACCCGTGTGAATGGGCGTGGATGTGCTGATGGTCACATCACGGTACACATCGGCCAGCGTGTAGGGCGTGTAGTCGCCGGTGATCAAATCCTCCAGCCACATCAGGTTGAGATGCTCGACGGCTTTGGCAAAACGAATGGCGTCGGGCACAGTCCACCCCGGCCCACAATCCAGCGCCAATCCGACTTCATCGCCCAGCACGGCTTTCATCGCCTCGACACATTCGATGATGTGCTTCAGTCCGCGCTCGGTCAACAAGCCGCGATTCGGATGCGGCGCGCCGCTCAACGACGCCGAATAGGAGAAGTTGGGCACCTGGCCCGGCATCGCGCTGTGAAAGCTGACGCCCTGCTTGATGAAGCTGAATCCCTCCGGCGAGGCTTTCTGTTTTGCCACATCGTCGGCATAGTCCTGAGGTGTCTGGCCTTTCATCTCGAAGCGCACGCCGCCGTTGTAGACGCGCACGTGGTCGCGCACCTTGCCGCCCAATAGCTTGTAAACCGGCAGGCCAGCCGCCTTGCCGGCGATGTCCCAGAGCGCCATCTCGATCGCGCTGACCGCGCTGCCCCACGGCTTGAAGCCGCCCAGCCGGCGGATGCGCAGCATCACGCGCTCCACGTTGGTCGGGTCTTCGCCGACGATGTACGGCTTGTAGAACAACACGTGCGGCTTCAGATAATGCTTGGGCGACTCGGCCTGACCCCAGCCGGTGATGCCTTCGTCGGTGGTGATGCGAATGACCGGGCTATTGCCGATGATGGCGCACTTCAGATCGGTGATTTTCACGGGCAAGATCCTCCTTATTTACCCTACCGCAGATTGCGCACTTGCGGGACGGTCAGATGTGACTGACAGAGAGAGATTGTATGCAGATCAGTTCTGCGCTGCGCGGCGACAGAGGCGCAACTGTCTGGGGCAAATCGCCTCATTCACAACCGGACCGACCCACCGCCGTTCTCGACCGCCCGGCCAAACACGCGCTCATCCAACCCCAGCCCAAATCCCGGCGCATCGGGCACACGCACGCGCCCCTCTTCGATCTCATAGCGCGAGGCATCCAGGCCGGCGACCGCTGCCTCGTCCCATTCGACAAAAGCGAAATGGCGCGCAGCCGGCGCAAGGTGGCACGCGGCGTAGTTGCCAAATGCGCTGCCGTAGTGATGCGGCGCGCTGCGCACCCCCCAGTCGTCCAGTTGCTGCGCCAATGCCACCCAGCGCGACAGGCCGGGGTGCAGGATGTCATACTGGATCACATCGATCAGGCCGCGCTGCGCCCACTCCAACAGATGGGGTGACGCATCCCCCTCGCCATCCGCGATCAACACGCGCAAGTCGCGCTGCGCCAGCCACGCTTTCAAATCCTCGTAGAGCACGGCGTCCTCGTGAAATGCCTCTTCGAGCCAGAACACGTCGCAGTCCGCCGTTGCCTGCAACACCTGTTTGGCCAGATTAAGCGTGTAGCCGTTGTTCGCGTCGAGCATGAGAGTTGCAGCCGGCCCCACCGCCTCGCGCACCGCGCGAATGACCGCGATGTCACGCGCCGTACCTTCGGCTGGCGGCATGTGACGCGCTCCACGCCCGACCTTGAGCTTGAAGGCGCGATGCCCCCTGGAGTAGCCGGCGCGCGCTTCGTCGGCGATCAGCATGGCCGCCGCCTCGGTCGATGCAAGATGCCAGTCGTCGATGTAGAGCGACGTGTCGTAACACGGCGCCGCCAGCGTGGCCGGCGGCGTGTGGCCGACCAGACGCGCCACCAGCGCATAAACAGGTTGCCCGGCTCGCTGAGCCATCAGGTCCCACAATGGAAACTCAAAATCGAGCCATGCGCCGGCAATACCTGTCTCTGGCGAGTAGAGCGCATCGAGCGCGACACCCAACAGAGCATGAGCGCGATCTGCCCCGGCGCGGCTCCAGCCAAAACCCGACGCGCCATCGTCGGTCGTCAGGCGAACGAGCGGCACGCGCACGGCATCCCCGTGCGCGCCGAGGCGCGCAATGCAGCCAGCAGGGCGAGGACGGCGGCCTTCCAACACGCCCCACGCCACCCCTGCGATGCGAGGCGAACCCATGATGTCCTCCGTCTATCGGGCCGGCGTTGCAGAGAGCGCGAGCGGCGCCTGCGGCACACGCACGCGCTGCGCCGCAAAGAAACTCAGCGCGGCAATGACAACACCCATCAGAAATACGTACTGGAAGCCGAAGGCGCTCCAGATCGCGCCGCCCAGCAGCGCCACGCTGATGGAGAAGATGTGGTCGATGGTCACGCCGGCAGTCAACGCAGCCTGCACATCACCGGGTTCGCGGGCGATCTTTTTCATGTACATCGAGCGCGCCATGCCCACCGAGAACAACATCTGATCGAGCAGGTAGAAGCCGCAGATGGCGAGAAAGGCGGCGTCTTCCGGCAGGAGCGAGCGCGAAAAGCCGTAGCCGAAGCACACGACCGCGAGCAGCATCGCCTCGATCAGCAGCACCACCCGCTCGCCCAACCGGTCGATCCAGCGGCCCAGCAACGGCTGAAACAGAATGCCGATGATGCCGCCGATGGTCATCAGCGTAGCGATGGTCTGCGTGGGCTGGTGAAAAACGCTGACGATGACCCAGGGCGCGAAGGTGATGAACAACTGCTTGCGCGAGCCGGACAGCGCCACCAGCGCGTAATACAACCCGTACTCCCGGCGCAGCTTCAGATACGTGCGCGCCTGCTGCGTCGTTTGCCGCTGCATCCTGAACATGAGCGCGCCGGCGATCGCCAGGCCGATCGCCGCCAGCACGAACGTGACCTGGAAGGTGAAACCCAGAAACCGGAAGCCCACAAACACCAGAAAGCTGCCACCGATGGCCGCCAGATTGCGGATGGCGTTGAGTTGTCCCAGGCGCTGGCCGGTCTTGCCTTCCTCGGCCAGCTCCATGCCGATGGTCGAGGCGATAGGCATGAAGAGATGCTGGCCCATGCTGTAGATGAACAGCCAGACCACCATGATGGCGTAGCTGGTCGAGGCGAAGCCGATCAACAGCGAGCCGGCCACACCCAGCCACAGCGCCACACCGCCCAGCCGCCGGCTGCACAGAAACCACAGCGCCGCCGACACGAACACAACCAGAAAGCCGGGCAGCTCGCGCGGGAATTCGAGGAACGAACGCTCGAATCCGCCCATGGTGAAACGGTCGTTCAGAAAGTTGTTAAAGGTGGCGTCGACGATGCTGTAGGCCATGCCCATGGCCAGCGAGGCGATGGCAAACAGCTTCAGCTCGCGCGAAGCGCGGCCCAGGCGTGAAACAAGTGAAGTTGTCATATGGGATCAGTAGACGAGGCGGGACAAAATGGTTCCGGGCAGAGTGGCAACATCCGCTGCCAGCGCCGGCCCATCGGCCGACTCGAAATCAACGATGGCATAGCCCACATCGCCGCGCGTGTCGAGATGCTGGCCGGTGATGTTGACGCCGCACCGGCCAAACGTGTCGTTGATGCGCGCCATCATGCCGGGCACATTGTCGTGCAGATGGGCGATGCGATGTCCCTCTTTGCGCCGGGCCGGGTGCAGCACCGGCAGATTCACGCTGGCCGAGGTGCTGCCTATGCGCGCATAGTCGAGCAGCCGCGCAGCCACGAAGCGACCGATGTTCTGCTGCGCTTCCTCGGTCGATCCGCCGATGTGCGGAGTGAGGATCACGTTGGGCAACCCCTGCAACGCGCAGTGGAAGGGATCGCCATTGCTGGCCGGCTCGTGTGGGAAGACGTCGATCGCCGCGCCGGCCAGCTTCTTCGACACGATCGCGCCGGCCAGCGCGTCCATATCCACCACAAAGCCGCGCGACAGGTTCATGAACACCGCGCCGGGCTTCATCAGCCCGATCTCGCGCGCGCCGAAGAGGCCCCGGTTGCCGGGCCGGCCATCCACATGCAGCGTGACCACATCCGCCGTCGCCAGCAGTTCATCGAAGGCGATCTTCTTTGCGTTGCCCAGTGACAGTTTTTCGGCCACGTCGTAATACACAACTTCCATGCCCAACGCCTCGGCCAGCACCGAAAGCTGCGAGCCAATGCTGCCGTAGCCGACGATGCCCAGCCGCTTGCCGCGAATCTCGCGGCAGCCGTCGGCCGACTTGGTCCACTTGCCGGCGTGCAGATCCCTGCTGCGCCCGAACACACCGCGCAACAACATGATCATTTCGCCTAACGCCAGCTCGACCACGCTGCGCGTGTTGCTATACGGCGCGTTGAAGACAGCCACACCGCGCCGCCGGCAGGCCGCCAGGTCGATCTGCTCGGTGCCGACGCAAAACGCGCCCACCGCCAGCAAGGCCGGACACGCTTCGAGCAAACGCGCATCGACAGTCGTGCGCGAGCGCACGCCCAGCACGACGGCGTCGGCTGCCAACTGCGCCAGGTCGTCAAAGGGCGGACTGTGGCGCGTTTGAACCACGTCAAAGCCGGCTTCGGCCAGCGCCGTCGCCGCATCGGGATGAATTGCTTCAAGGAGTACTGCTTTCATGTACAGATCCGTGGCCTGCTCGGCCTTTGCCTCAGCGCACGCGATCCAGAGAGATTCCTCGCGCCGACGCGCGCGCATTGCGCCATTCGTCTTCAGTATCGGGTGGAGCGCCGCCCCGCCCATCCGCGCGGCGTATCAACTGAAGGGCAGTCTGCGGGCAAGCCGGCACACACAGGCCGCATCCGGCGCAACGCGCGGCATCAACCTGGGCCACGCCGTCGACGCTCAACGCATTGAACGCGCAGCGCGCCACACATTCACCGCAGCCGGCGCAGGCCGCCGTGTCCACCTGGCACACAAAATCCGCGCGGGCAATGATATTGGCAACGCCCAGTTCGGCCAGTCCGCGCAGGAAACCGCACGCGCACACGCAGCAATTGCACAGGTACCACAGGCCGCGCTGGCTGTTGCTCACCGAGTGCACCAGGCCGGCGTCTGCGGCCCGCTTGAGTGTGGCCAGGGCCTCATCCTGCGACAACGCGCGCATGCCCTGCCGACCATCGAACATGCCGGGCGTGTCGCCGAACACCATGCATACGTCGATCGGGTGGCCGCACGGTCTGCCGATGAGCGCCTGTTGCTTGCGACAGATACAATCCACCACGCCCCAGGCCCGCGCATTCCGGACGATCTCAGCCGCGCTTTCGTATGGCCGCACTTCGAGGTCCTGGCGCAGGCTCTGATTGATCGGCACCACACGGTGGGCCGGCGGCTGCTGGCCGAGTGACTGCCGGAAGGAACGTTGGTAGTAGTCCTCGAACAGCCGGGCCAGCTCAGCGTCGAGACGGTTGGCCTGGACCTCGTAGATGCCGACCACGAACGGCAACAGACCGAAACCAAGCCCGCCGGTGGGCGCGCGGCCGGCGTTGATCAGCCCGCGGCCGGCCATGCTCTTGAGTTGCGCACGCAACGATTGCGCGTCGGCGCCGAGTCGCGCCGCAATCTCAGCTGGCGTCTCCAGCGTCAGGCGCAGTTGCGCCGCGAGCGCCGCTTCATCCGGCGTGAACAATTTGGCTAACAGGCGCAGTTCAGCGCCGTCGTCTGTGGGCGGGAAGCCGTTGGGCAATTCGTCCAGGCGGGCAGCCAGTCGTTGATACGGCAAGTCTGACAACGATGCAAATCTCCTGGGCCGCAATACTACAACGAACCGGGATTTGCGCGAGGGAGCAGAGGAGCAGGGGTGAGGGGGTGTCAGCGATCGGCGCGGGCAGTCAGGGCACGGCGCACGGCTTCATAGGCCGGCTTGGGCTGCAAGTCGTCATCGAGCCATGTGGGGTCGGCGTCGGGTGAGCCGTACTGATTCCACGGCTGCTCCAGCCATGAGTAGCGGTCGCCAAACTCCCACACGCAGATGCTCTCGCACACGCCGGAGT
>DAOUDB010000037.1:0-14722 GCA_034431495.1 Thermoflexales bacterium | reverse complement strand
GTGGGCCGACACGGTCATGGCCCACGCGCAGGTAGAACTGCTGGCCGGCACGCAAAACGTCGTGGTGTTCGGCACGGCAGGCGGAGGCCGGCAAGCCGTGCTGTTTCGCGTGATCAATATCATCAACTCGCGCTTCATGACCACGCGCCACGCTGCCGCATACGTCAATCTGAGCGATCTGGCCTCGACCTCCACCGTGTACACCTGGACTTCAATCGAGGGGCTGTATCGCGGCCTGGTTATGGCGCCACTGGTGTGGGGAAAAGCACAATGGCGGTTGAAAACGGATCGCAAGTTGGCGCAGATCGAGGCCGAACTGGAGGAGCATGTCGCAGTCCAGGCCGCCAAGCTCGACCTGATGAAAGTGCGCGGCGCGGTGTACGCCTGGATGGACCGGCTGGGCATTCAGCATCTCTCGCTCTTCATGGATGATGTGTCCGGCCTGTCGGCCGAGTTGACGCCGGTGCTGCTGCGCATGGCGCTCGACACCTTCCCGCGCGGCAGCCGCGTGACACTCAAGCTGGGCGGCAGCAAGGAATCATTCAAGCTGCAAGAGCGCAGCAAAAAGGATGGCGTCGTCGGCTTGCAGCTCAACCACGACGTGTTGATCGGGTTCGATCTGGAGGAATTGTTGCGCGCCCGGCCCATTGCGCCAGAGGTGGAACAGACCTCCGCGCAGGCCGAGGCCGGCGCGGCGCAGGAGCAAAGTGACACCGTTGAGGAGTCGGCGCCAGTGATCGATCCGCGCCAGGTCTTTCTGGCCAAGTGCGTTCACAGGATTGTGCCGGCGATCGGCGCACAGTTGGGCCTGGAAACCGCGCCGCAGTGGGAGAAGCTCTTCGGCGCCCGCAATGGCTGGTTCGACGTGTTTGAACTGGCGGGTTTCGACGTGCAACTTGTCGGTGAGACGATGGAGCAGTTATTGCGCGAGGGCGCGCAGTTCGATCGCGCCAAAGTTGAGCAGGCCGTCGCCGATGTGAAAGCCATCCGATCCGGCAAGCTCTCGCTGCCCGAGCGCAGAGTCGAGCAACCCGTCGATCCGTCCACAGTGAAGTTCAAGTGGGTGGGCGAAGTGAGCGATGCAGACTGAGCAACGACGATCAGCAACGAGGATTGGGCTATGAGAATTGAGCCACTGCCGTCTGCCCCGGCCGCACCGGGCGATAGCCGCGTGCTGGGCAACCAGCAGGCGCAGCGCCTGGTCGCATATGCTGATCCGTGGACGACGCCCCCGGAAGCGTTCTATGACATCTATGACCTGCTGCCCCGGATTGTCGATCCGAAGCAGCACTTGCAAATCGAGGGGCGTCGGGGCACGGGCAAGACGGTGCTGATGGTGAACTCGTACCTGCGTGTGCGAGAGCGCTTCGAAGCGATGCGCGGATCGCCGCCGTATACGGTGGGCATCTATGTGGATCTGTCGCAGGATGTCGGCGCGCCGCGCGAGAACATGCCGGTGGTGCGCGGCTACATGCTCTTTCGCCAGATTCTGCAGCTCATCCTGACCGTCACCTCGCGGCCGGGCAACCGGCGCGACCGGCGCTTCTGGGGCTTGCAGGACTATCTCGAAGAGCGGCCGCAGTGGTTCCGCCGGCTGTGGGGCAAATGGCGGCTCGATCGCTACCGCACTATCGTCGAGCGGCTCGGCGACGACATGTACAGCCACCCTATGTTCCAGCAGATTCTGAAGGCGCAGCGCGGCCTGTATGCGCCGGCCCCCAAGCTCAAAGCCTTTGCGCAGAATGCGCCGCGCATGGCAGCCTCGGCCATGCCGCGCCGCGCTGCCGGCCCGGTGCAGTTGCCGCAATCCTTCCGCCAGACCCGCATGCTGCCCAGCCTGGTATTCGAAAAGCGATTGGTGGATCTCTATCGCCACTTTGGCCATAAGTTGCTTGACGCGCTGGATCCACTGCTCGACGCGATGCAGGTCAAGAATCTGGTGTTGTTCATCGACGAGTGGAGTGGGCCGTCCATTGGCTCGGATACGCAACCCTATTTGTTCGAGCAACTGGCCAACACCTTCACGCCCGACAGCCGGGTTACGCTGAAGTTTGCCACGGTGCCGGGCGCAACTCGCCTGGCTTTCGACAGCAGCACCACGCGCGTCACACCGATCTACCTGGATCATCTGGCATCATTTCAGCCACACTGGATGCGCAACCGGCTGATTCGAATGCTGATTCTCAACCTCAGCGCCAGCATCGGGCCTGACTTCCCCGTGGCGCGCTACCAGAACGAAACCGAAGAGAAGGCCGGCTATCCCACGTTCGCGCGCGATGTCTTCCAGAACGAGGAAGCGCTGGATGAGCTGGTGCAGGCCAGCGAGAGCCTGCCGCGCCAGATGTTGCTGATCTTCATGTCAGCCGTGCAACTGCAAAGCATCTATGGCGCTCGCAAGCGCCTGTCGGCGGCTGTCATCCGCATGGCGGCGCGGCAGCTCTTCACCACGCAGTTCGAGGTGACGATCAACCACGACCGGGTTGTCGGCGAGGTGTTTGCGGCCATGCTTCAGGCCGGCGGGCGCGTGCTCGATGTCGAGCGGCTGCCGGTGTTCTATGAGGCACTGGACTGGCTGGTGAACGAGGGCGTCATTTTCCGCTGCGGATCGAGCGGCCAGACGACCGGCGATGAAGCGTTCATCCGCTACAAACTGAGTTACCCGGCCGAGGTGTACCGCCTGGCACAGGGGCAGGGAGCAGTGGGGCCGGCCTGGTTTGAGCGGATGCGTGTGGAGCCGGTGATGAATTGCGACCAGATGGCCGACCCGCCCAAGGTGTATCTGTCTGCGCTGGCCGCGAACCTGTTCGAGGCATGAACAGGTTGAGCACAAAAAAGAACCGCCGGCTCTCGTGCCAGCGGTTCTCTTATTCAGTAGCGGGAGTAGGATTCGAACCTACGACCTCCGGGTTATGAGCCCGACGAGCTGCCACTGCTCCATCCCGCATCAACGAGCAAGAGTATACCACATTTGGTAGCGGCCAACTCTATCGAGGTTTTCAATCTGTGTTGGCAACTCGCTACCAGCGGGGTTTCAAGAACCGGCCCCGTCCTCGCGGTTTGAACGAGCGCCTGGTATCAGTCGCGCCGAGGCTGTGTGACAGACCGAAGCAGGTCGATCAGTTGCGCTGCGGTGAACGGTTTGGTCAGCACCGCCGTTGCGCCCAGCGCGCGGGCGAGATTCCCTTCGCGCAGCACTGAGCTGATCACGACCGGGATGCCCGCGACTTCGGGATGTGCCTTGAACAGGGTGAGTATCTCCCAGCCATCGCGCTCTGGCATCATCACGTCGAGCAGGATGCAGGCCGGCCGCGCCGACACCGCCACCCGAAGCGCTTCACGGGGATCTGTGACGGAAACCAGATAGAAGTCGCCGCTCTGTTGCAGGTATCGCTGCACCAGTTGGACGGCGTGTGGGTTGTCGTCGATCATCAGAACGCAATGGGCGTCATCGGTGGGCAGGTTGAGTCTGACAGACAGCCACCCGGATTGGGCCGCAATCTCGACCGGCGCGCGCAACAGAGCGGCCAGTTGGCGCACAGTTTGAATCGCTTCGTCCGTGGGGTCGGCTGTGTCGGCGCCGCCCCGATCCGGTTTCATCATGCGGATGGCGATCTGCCGGGGTTCGATGGCGGCGTCGATTTTGACTTCACCATCAATTACATCGCGGATCAGCCAGTTGAAACTGCTCACCAGCAGTTGCCGCAGCACCATGCTGTTGGCGCGCACGGCCGGCATCGAGGCCGGGGCGGCGATGGTCACGCGCACACGCTGGCGCTCCAGCATGTCATCGAACAGCCGGATCGCCGAGCGCAGTAGGTCATCGAGGTGAGAAAGGTCTGCACGTGAGTCGGCGGCGCTTTGAGCGAGGCTCTGTTCTGTTTCAGCCGGCGCTTGTTCGCCGGCCGGCGATGCCTCGAACAGCAAAACAGCCACGGCATGCGTCGCGCGTTGTTGTTCGCGGCGCATCTGGCGCGAGCCGATGTTCAACTGCGCAGCGGCCTCGGACTGAGACAGGCCCTGTACGTACCGCAGATTGAGCGTGTTGTAGATGCGCCAGGCTGGCGAATGGGCGGGCACGTTCAGCGGCGGTTTCAGTTGCCGAATTACTTGAAGCAGCGCGTTCTGCACATCACGCTCGTCTGCGAATCGCCCGGCTACGCATGAGACATTGGCATGGTGCCGCAGAAAAGCCAGGTCGAACAGCCGGTCAAGCGCATCGCGCGTCCAGATTGTCAGTTCATTCGAAACAGCCATACGCTCCAGAATTCTAAGACGCCGCGGCAGCGCCCGGCTTCATCCCCAGCAGGGTCTGCGGCGTCTCATACAGAATCTGGCGCGCGATGCTCAATGCGTCGTCGAGCGTGTACTGGCCCTGGCTCACTTTGCCGGCCAGCACTTCGGCCAGTTGCTTGCGCACGATGGCGGCCTTGGCGTAGGCCCAGTCGACGCAGTAGGCGTCGCTGAAGAAGCCGATCTGCTTGTTGCCGGCGACCATATCCAGCCGCTGCTCCATCACGGCGCGCATGACGCTCGGAAAGAAGTTGTGCCACCAGTAGCCGGCCAGCGACAGGTTGGGCAGCTCGCGGGCCAGCGTGCACATGGCCTGGTTGGCGTGCTCGCTCGACAGGAACACCTGGAACCGCAGGCCGGGATGCCGGGCAATGATCGCGGCCACTTCGAAGATGGTCTCCTGGCGCAACTTGCTGCCGGTCTCGAAAGGCAGCGGCTCTGCCCCGAACGAGAACTGATATACGATCTCGCCGCCGCGCTTTTCCAGCTCGGTTAAAAACGCTTCCAGGATGAAGCTGGCGTAAATGTCTCGGTCGGCCGGCGTTGCGGCTTCCCGGCGCGCCAGCGATGCCGCCATGTCCGCCTCGGTCACCTCCCGGTAGTTGATGTCGGTGGAGATGTGCTGAGCTGTGCTGAGCGCCTGTCCGTAGGGAATGCGCGACACATAGTGGTCGATGGCGGCATAGGTGTCGCTCACCGATCGAATCACGCGCGTCAATCGGGGCCGGCTCGATCCCATCGTTACCGGCAACGGCGCCCCCGGCTGCTCCTGATTCCACGCGCGTTCCAGCTCGTACAGCGGGATGTCATTCACGCCCCATTGGGCGCGGGTGAAGAAAGCCCATTCCAGCGCGTACTGCAGCACATCGTCGGCTGAACCATCGTGGCGTCGCCATAGCTCTGTGCCGGCGCGCTGGATGCCGGCCCGGCGCAGAATCTCGCGCGGCCATGCCCGGTCTGTTGATCGCTCGCGGATTGCCGCATCGAGCCGGCGCCAGTTGGCTGCGGTGATGGGCTCGCGCCAATCATACAGATCGCGCAGGATCAACCGCACGCCCCAGAAGATACTGGTGTTCTGGATATGGCGCAGATAGGGCAGGGCTTCCTCGATGCGCGCCGTTGCTTCGCGCTTATCCGGCGACTCGGACAGGCGCGCCCGGCTGGGGCAGCCTGCGCTGACCAGGTCGGAGATCACCATGTGGTACAGCAGAATATCGTGTAGCCCGCGCGCGGCCAGATGGCTTGCGTCCAGATGGGTGTGTATATCGAGGAGGGGAATATCGCTCAGGCCCTCTTCCATCAAGCGGGTCAGGTGTGTTTGCTCCATATCAGGTTCATCTCCTGGGTCGCGTATATCGCGCGGCGCAGATCACGTCTCGCGCTGTTGCAAGAACTGGTCGATCTGTGGCCGGCTTGGGATGCCGGCGCGACCGCCCGGTTGGGTGGCTTTCAGCGCAGCCGCGGCGCTGGCCATGCGAATGGCATTGCTCACGGCATAGCCGGCGGCAATGCACGCCGCGTACACGCCATGGAAGACATCGCCGCAGCCGGTGGTGTCCACTACCGGCACTGTATATGCGGGGAAATGTCGCGTCTCACCGGCGCGCTCACAATACCAGCAGCCCCGATCCCCGGCGGTGACTACGGCGCACGCCCGATCGGGTCGCGCCAGGGCGCGCGCCATCTCATCTGGGTATTGCAAGCCGGTGATGCGCCGGGCAAATGCCTCGCCCACGATCAGGTGATCGATGCCGGGCAAAAGGGATGCCACAAGCGGGTCGTCATCGCGTTCGATGTCGGCGACAACCGGGATACCGCGCGCATGGGCATACGCCATCGCGCGCAGGTTTGTTGCGCAGGCGTGATGGTCGATGAACAAGATCCGGCAGGCAGTGACCAGATCGCTGGTGATCTCGTCGGGCTGGCGCCATGTGACGCCACTGAAGGCGGGCAGAATGCTGCGCTGGCCGGTCGAGCTGTCCACGATGACGATGGCGTGGATGGGTCTCGCCTCGGGGCGTGTCAGGACGGCCGAGCAATCAACGCCTTCGCGCTCGAACTCGCGCAGGGTGAAACGCGAAAGGTCATCGTCACCCAGCACACCGCACCAGGCGGTCTTTGCGCCGAAGCGCGCCGCCGCGACCAGCGCCGTGCCCACCAACCCGCCGCCAGCCCGGCGCTCCTCCAAAACCTTCACTTTCATGTCGGGCAGGGGGTACTGATCGACGTAAATCAGGTCGTCGACGGTCACCGCGCCATAGCCCATCACATCCCAGCGTGCGCTCATGTTTGGCTCTCGGTCAGGCCGGCGGCGCGCAGTGCGTCGGCCGGCAATGCGCCCGCGTGAATCACATGCTTGAATGCCTGCACGGCGGCCGCAATGCGATCGAAGCCCCACACATTGCGGCCAATGGTTGCGCCGCGCGCGCCGCTTTGCACAACCTCCCGCATCATATTCAGGGCTGCGACGAGGCTGCCGGCTTTGGGGCCGCCGGCGGCCACCAGCGGCGTCGGGCAGTCGGCCACGATCTGCGCGTAGGCGGCCACGTCTCCACAGTAGGGCGTCTTGACCACATCCGCCCCGGCTTCTACTGCGCAGCGCGCTGCCCAGGCGATGTCCTCGGGCGCGTAGGAGACCGCTGCATTGCCGTTGAACGCGCGTGGGTAGATGTGGCAGATGACCGGCATCTCGAAGCGCGCCGCTTCGCGCACGGCCTCGGCTACGCGGCGCAGATAAGCAGCTTCGGTCGGGCCGCGCACAAAGGCGGCGATGGCAAAGGCATCCGCGCCAAGCCTGACAGCGTCTTCGGGTGTGGCAAATTGCTCCATCGCCGTATCGTCCACGCGAATAGCACTGCTCTGGATGATCAACGGAATTCTGCCGGCATGCGATCCCCAGCACGACGCGGCGATGCCCTTGTGCATGGTCACGGCGTCTGGTTGCGCCGAGGCCAGCGCGTCCAGCGTGGTTTGGATGTGGCGCAGGCCGGCCGGCAGCGACTCGCCATAGGCGATGAAGTGATCGACCGCCACGGAGCAAAGCCGGCCGGACGGGTGCGAGAAAACGCGATTCAAGCGAATTTGTTTGCCGATGTTCATGGGATCGAGTCAGGCCTCGCGGGCCTGCCAGATTGGCGAAGCAATCACCAGATCGATGAGAGAGCGGTATTGCTCGATGTCCAGCCCGGCCAGCTTGCGCAGCGTTTCGGCTACGCCCATCTCGCGCACGGTGCGTTGCACTTCTTCCGATTCGGGGTCGTCGTGCGCGTGATAGCGCAACAGGGCAGCGATGCCGGCGGCCAGGTTGCGGGGTTCGATGCCGTAATCCAGACACATGCAGGCCGGGCCGATCAATCGCTCGTTGCGGCCGATCTTGCGCAATGGCGATCGGATCACGCGCTGCACCGGGTCGGCGATGGCGCGCGCGCCGACGCGGGGGAAGAAATCCTCGCGGTACGCCTCAATGCTATCGCGGGTGAAACCGTGCTTGCGCACGAGCGCTTCGCCGGATTCGATCATTGCCCCGCGCGTGATTGCGGCGATCTCGGGGTCGACTACGGCGTCGCACATCAACGCGCAGCGCTTGAGATGCCCCAGATAGCCGCATACGGCGTGGCCGGTGTTGTGCATGAACAGCTTGCGTTCGAGCCGCGCCGGCAGGTTGTCGACCAGTTCCATGCCGTCGGGCACAGGGCCGGCGCCGAGGAAACGACGCTGGTCAACCGTCCACTCGTTGTAATCCTCCGCCTCGAGGGTGAGTTTGACGCCGGTGGCGGTGGGCACGACGCGGGCCACCATGGCGTCGGGAAAGCCGACGCGCGCGCGGGCGTAGTCGTGGTATCGCCCGTCGAGCGCGCTGAAGACATAGTCGCGCAATGCCGACGAGGCGTTGATCATGTTTTCGCAGGCCACGATGTTCAACGGCGTCTCGACCCCGCGCGCTGCCCGCAGCGAGATGCCCCGGCTCATCACCTGCGCCAGTTGTGGCAGGTTCTCGGCCAGCACGGCGGTGAGGATCAGATTGCAGCGGGTCATTTCATCGGCAATGGCTGCCTCGTCGGAAAGGTGATGCACGGCAAAGCCTGTGATGGTGATGTCGCGCGTGGTTGCGCCATGCAGGCGAACTGTGTATTGGCCGGCGGTTGATAGTGTCTCCACCAACTGCGCGTCGCGGTCAACGAAAACGAGCTTGAAGCCGGAGGCGTCGGCCAGTTGTCCGATATGCCCGCGCCCGGTGCTGCCGGCGCCAAAGATGATGACACACTTTTCAGCCGGCTGCGGATCAGCGGTTGAAGTCATCTTGCACCCTCACCACGTCGTCGAGATGCGGTGTGGACACCTCGATCAGGCGCGTGTCCTCCAGCGCTTCGATGCGATGCTTGCGATTCGGTGGATTGACGATCACATCGCCGGGGCGCATGATGTGTTCGACCAGAGCGCCGGATTCGTCTTCGAGCGTTGCCCTCACCAGACCCTGGTCGACGTAGATGGTCTCGTGTTTCTGCGTGTGATACTGCAGGCTGCTGCGTGTGCCCTTGTTGATGCGGATGATCTTCAAGGCATACAGGTCGTTGTGAGCGACCCAGAGTTCTTCGCCCCACGGTTTGTCCACTCGCTTCATGTTGCTCCTCCGAGGCTGCATTCTAGCGCGGCTATGCCTCACCAATCCAACTTCCTCAAACGATTCGTTAATAGGGATGTCCGGTCCTTCGGGGCCGTGTTCAGTTGGGTTGTTTGAATTGAGAGGAGCATGTTGAATGGATAGGCAAAAGAGCAATCGTGTGGTGTCTGTGATCGCATCGTTGATGGTTGTGACGTCACTGGTGTTGTCTGTGTCGCCGGCTATGGCAGCGCAGCCGGCAAGCCAGGGACGCGGCGGCAAGTTCGAGGCGCATCTGCTGGGGGCAAATGAAGTGGCGCCGGGCGATCCGGATGGCAAGGGGCACGCCGCGATGCGCATCGTTCCGGGGCAGGGCAGCGTTTGCTTTGAGATAGAGGTTGAGGATGTTGCGCCGATTGTGGCGGCGCACATTCATTCCGGCATGGCCGGGGTGAACGGTCCGATTGTGGTTGACTTCATGGTCGCGCAAAATGGTCTCAGCGGGTGCGTGGTCGTCGACCCGGCGGTGACCAAGGCCATCGTCCGCAATCCTTCGGCCTATTACGTGAACGTGCACAACGCCGACTTTCCGGCCGGCGCGCTGCGGGGGCAGTTGACACGCTAGGCTGTCGGGCACCGCTCTCGCAAAGGTGGCGCGGTTTTGCCGCGCCACCTTTGTTCGTCTAGCGCGCGGCGCGTAGCGGATTGTCGCGGCTGAACGGCGCAGCGGGTGTGCTTTCTGCCGGCAGCCAGGTGATGTATCGTGTGCCGGCCGCGCCGGCCGTCGCAAAGTCGCACAGCCGCGCGACGCGCCCGTCGATCGTGGCCACCGCCTCCAGTACCACTGGCTTCGGCTCGATCTGCCAGTCGATTGACTGAGTCTGAAGCGCGTCCAGCGCAAGAGCTGGCAACTCGTCCACACTAAACTGGTCGAAGCGCGGATCATAGGCCAGCAGGATCGGCCCCCGGTACAGCGAGACTTTGCCGGCGCACTCGCGTTCTCCCGTCCAGTGCCACATCGAGAAGTCGAAGTCGATGTCGATCACATCGCCGGCTTGCCAGCGGCGAGTCAGCTCCAGGTAGCTGCCCGACGCCGGCGTGTCGAGCGCTTCACCGTTCAGCGAGACATGCGTGCGCGCAGACCAGCCGGGAATGCGCAGGCGCAGGCTGAATTGAGCGTTGGCCGATGGCGCCATGTGGATTTTCACACTGCCCTGTCGCGGATAAGTTGTCTCCTGCCGCAGTGTAAGGTGGCAATCTGTGCCGGGGATGCGCGCTGTGATTTCGCACGGGCCGTAGTAGTTCAATGCCAGGCCGTCGCTTGTCTCCATGAAGGCCCAGTCGGCCAGCATACCCAGGCCGCGCGGGCCGTTGACCGAGCAGCAGTTTAGTTCCGGCGAGCCGGCGCGCGCCTGGAACACAATGTCGTGCGCTGATGCTTTGCGCTCGCCATCCATCGGCGTGTTATAAGTCCACCAGCGGCCGGTCTCGTTCTGCGCGCCCAGCACCGCGTTGAACAGTGATAGCTCCAGCTCATCGGCCACGCGGGGGTTGCCTGTCAGCCTGAGCATATCGACCGAGATCGCCATCCATGCGATCGTGCAGCAGGTCTCGATCGCGCGCGGATCGTAGGGGTTGCCGGTGGCCTGCTCGCCGGATGAAAATCCGCCGGTGTTGTGCCGGTCACCCTCGGCGATGCTCCACCAGATATGCTCAAAAGCTTCTCGGTAGTGGGGCTGGCCGGTGATGAAATGCAGCTCTGCAATGGCCTGGATGCCGTGCAATCCTTCCCAGCGCGGCTTTGGGCATTGATGGAAAGGCACGCCGGCCAGCGCAGTGCGAATATAGTCGCCCGAAGGGGGTGTTTGCCAGTCCTGTTCAATCTCGCGCGCGAGCCTCAAGTATCGCTCGCGGCCGGTGTGCTGGTAGAGCAGGCACAGAACATGAATGACCGACTCATTCATTTCTTCGGAGCCGGCTTGAACGACGCGCCTGCTCCCGTCAAGGAAGGTGTTGCACAGAAGGTCGGCTCCCCGCAGACAGGCTTCGAGCGCCGCCGGGTCACCCGTCTCGATGTGCCACAGGTACAACCCCAGCATGCAGTGATAGTGCCCCCAGATGTCCCATAGGCCGGGTCCCATCAGGCGGGCGCTGCGCGGGAAGGGGCCGAGATAACCATCGCTGTCCTGTGTGTCAATGAGCGTCGCCACAAATCGGGCGAGATAATCTCGCAGTCGATCATCCTGAGTCAGCCGCAAAGTCAGAACGGCCGAGGTCAGGTATTTGCCGGCGAACTCGCCCGCCCATGGCACCAGGTCGCGGCGGGGCAAGCGATCGCGGTCGCGGAAGATCTCCAGCATGGCCGGGTTCGCGTCTGGCGCGACGAGTAGCCACTGGCGGACATTAGCCTGCAAGCGGTCGCCTATGATGCCTTCGATGCGAAAGCGCGCGCGTGTGGGGGGATTGAGCACGGGAATCATGCAGGCAGTTGTATCACAATGCCGGATGCCAGGAGTTGGGTATAGCTTGCGCGCAATTGCCGCGTCGGACGATTGCGCCTACACTATGCGCAGAAGCCAATGTCAGGAGGAGCATGAATGAAGCGATACGCGCTTGCCGGCGCAAGTGGCCGCGCTCTGGGTATGTATGCCCGGCCGATCTATGAACGATTCCGCGATACAGCCCGGTTGGTGGGTATCTACGATGTCAACTCGGTGCGGTCGCGCTACATCAGCCGCGCCTGCGGCGATGTGCCGGTGTTCGACAGCTTCGACGACATGCTGCGCGAGGCGCGCCCAGACTGCGTCATTGTGACGACGGTCGACCGCTTCCACCACGAGTACATCATTCGCGCGCTGGAAGCCGGCTGCGACGCCATCACAGAAAAGCCGATGACAGTGAACGACGCCAATGTGCGCGCGATCCTCGCCGCCGAGCAGCGCACCGGCCGCAGAACGACCGTCACGTTCAATTACCGCTTCGGCCCCTACGTGACGCGCGTGAAAGAGCTGTTGCGCGACGGCGCCATCGGCCGCGTGTTCAGCGTCGATTTCGAGTGGATTCTCGACACACGCCATGGCGCAGACTACTTCAGGCGCTGGCACCGGCGCAAGGAAAACTCTGGCGGCCTGTTGGTGCACAAGGCCACGCACCATTTCGACATGATCAACTGGTGGCTCGAGGACGAGCCGCAAACGGTGTCTGCCTTTGGCGCTCGCCGGGTGTATGGGCCAACGCGACCGCAGCGCGGCGAGCGGTGCAGCACGTGCCAATATGCCGGCGTGTGCGAATTCTACGTGGACTATCGGGCCGACCCGTTCATGAAGGCGTTCTATTTCGACGCCGAGGGCGAGGACGGCTATTTCCGCGACCGCTGCGTGTTTGCCGATGAGATCGATATCGAGGACACCATGGCCGCGTCGGTCAAGTACAAGGGCGGCGCGCTGATGAGTTACTCCCTGAACGCCCACACGCCCTATGAAGGCTGGCGCGCTGCGCTGAATGGCGCTGGCGGACGCATCGAGGTCGAGGAGTATCACAGCGGGCATCGCGCCGGCGAGACCAGCCAGTACATCACCGTGTTCAACCGCAAAGGCGACAAAGTGATCTATGACATGCGCAAAGACACCGGCGCGCATGGCGGCGGCGATGAACGATTGCAAGAGCGCCTGTTCAGCGGCCGGACGATTCCCGACCCGCTTGGACATATGGCCGATTCATGGGCCGGTGCCATGTCGGTGCTGATCGGTGTCGCGGCGAATCGCTCCATCGCAACCGGCCAGCCTGTTCACATTGCCGATTTGCTCTCTGATTCATGACCATGACCCGTCCACCCATCTATACCGCCCTGTGCGTACACTGGGATCATCATCCGGTCGACGCCACGCAGCACTACGGCGCCGGCGTCAGCGCTGATGAGATTCGCCGCTATCTTCAGTTGGTCAGGCCGGATGTGACGCAATATCACACCATCGGATGCATGGGGTATGTGAACTATCCGTCGGCCATTGCGCCGGTTGTGCCCGGCCTGACCGGCGACCCTTTGCAGGTGTGGTCAGAAGTGTGCGCGCAAGAGGGGGTCACCTTTGGCTGCTACGCGGCATCGTTTGCCTGTGGTTCGCCCGAACCGCATCCGCAGTGGCGCAGTGTAAACCGCGCCGGCGTCATTTCCACGCAAGATTACTGTCCCAACAGTCCCTGGACAGAGGAGTTTTTCATTCCCCTATTGCTGGAAATCATGGATCGCTACCATCCGGCTCATTTCTGGCTGGACGGTGTGTGGCTGCCCAACCGCGACAACTTGTGCTGTTGTGAGCATTGCCGGCGCAAATTCGAGCAGGAGTATGGCCGGCCCTTGCCGATGCAACCCTCTCAGCGCGACTGGCTCGATCTCCAGCCCTTTTACGAGCGATCCCTCGATCATGCTGTCAGCCGCATTGCGCGCGCCATTCGTCAGCGCGACCCTCGTATCCTGCTGGCCTGCAATTCGCTGTACTACTTCAAAGATTTGAGGCCGCCGGCCTACGATGTGGATTGGCTCAGTTGGGACGTGTTGAACACGCCCAATCTGCATCAGGCATCGTTCGAGGCAACGTATCTCAACACTGTCGGCAAGCCGGCCGATGTGATGATCTATGAGCACGGCATCGTGCGCTGGCAGCCTGGCCTGTTGCGCCGCCCGCGCACCCTGATGCAGCTCCGGCTTGAAGCCGGTACACTGCTGGCGCATGGATGTCGCGTCAACCTGTGGCACGACCCGCAACCCGATGGCAGTCTGTTGCCGGAGAAGGCTGATGTGGGCCGGGCTGTGGCCGGCTTTGTGCGCGACAGACAGTCCTGGTGCATTGACAATGACAGCCTGGCCGAGGTGGCGATCGTGGCGAGCCGGCAAGACCATGCGCTCGATCCCCGACGTCAGGACAAAGCGGTGCGTGCGATGCACCGGCTCTTGCAGGAGGCGCATATCCCCTGCGATGTGGTGCGCGAAGACACCCTTCTCAATCGACTGGCGCAGTACCAGATGGTTGTCTTGCCTGAGACCGGCTTCCTCGAATCGGATACCGCCTTGTGGCTGCATCAATTCGTGACCGATGGTGGAAGCGTGCTGCTGATTGCCGCGCCTCCCGCTCCCGAAGCGCAACCCTGGCTGGACGCGCTGTTAGGCCGCGATGCAGCCGTGAAGCCCTTAAAACAGACGATTCCCCTTCCAGAGCGAGAGCGCGTGGTCTGGTGTGATGGCGATGGACGGAGCGCGCAAGCCCCTTTCGATATTGGTCATTGTCGCGTTGCGCTGCAAGGCGAATGGGGCAGTCTGGCGTTGTGCCAGACAGATCAAATACCCTGGGCCGCAACCTTGACGATTGGTGAAGGCAGCGTGCTGGCAATCGCGGGTGAAGCGCTTACAGATTACGCCGAGACGCATTGGCCGCCGCTGCGAGATGCAGTGGCGGCAGTCGTGCGCTTCGGCATCGGCAATGCGCCGCTGGTGGAGCTGCCGGGCGCGCCGGGTGTCGAACTGGTGGTGAACCGCCGCGACGCTGACGTGTACGTTCACCTCGTCAATCTGACGCCGGGCATATGCTTCGGGGCGCCCGACTCATTGTTCTTTGACGACGCGCCGGTGTACCGCGATCTCGCCCTGACTATTCGCCCACCGCTATTGCCGACGCATGTCATCGCCATGCCCGGTGACACGCCCCTGCGCTTCACGGTGAACGGAGATGCTGTGACAGTGACTGTGCCTGAACTGCGCGACCATGTAGCGCTGCGCCTGATCGGCGCGGCCAATGCATAAGCTGCCATGCCGGTTCTTGTTGCTCAGATCGCGCCGCA
>DAOUDB010000036.1:0-19426 GCA_034431495.1 Thermoflexales bacterium | reverse complement strand
GGCCCAGAAGCGCGAAGGGCTGAAAGTTGTTATCACGCCTGTGATTCAAACAGAAACAGGAGGCAAACAGTGAGATTGGATTCGACGACTGCGTTCAACGTGCGGGCATTCGGGGCGAGCGGCAACAAAGAGGACGATGCGCAGCCGGCGATCCAGCGGGCTATCGACGCCTGCGCTGCAGCCGGCGGCGGGACGGTGTACTTCCCGCCGGGCGCATACACTTCCGGCACCATCCACTTGCGGAGTCATGTGCGGGTTCACGTTGAGGCCGGGGCAACCATCTATTCGAGCAAAGACCGCGCGCGCTTCGACAAGCACGGCCTGTTCTACGGCGAAAACCTGCAAAACATCTCCCTCGAAGGGCGCGGCACGATCCACGGTCAGGCAGACTATGTTCACCGGCTGCACGACATTCAGGACTGGTACATCCGCCCGAACCAACTGCTGGCCGAGCAAGCTGGCGTGCCGCTGATGCGCGCCTTCCCCACGCCCGAGTCGTATGGCAATCTGGTGCTGTTGGCGCATTGCGCCGATGTGCGCATCGAAGGGCTTTCGTTTCTCCACTCGCCTTCGTGGACGATGCATCTGTTCGGCTGCGACCGGCTGGTGATCGACGGCGTGTATGTGCACACCAGTTTGCAGGATGGGGTGTGGGCCGACGGCATCGATCCCGACGGCTGCAAAGACGTGCGCATCAGCAACTGCACCATCGAGACCGGCGACGATGCGCTGGTGTTCTACTCCGGCCACAGCTACGGGCCGGCCCGGCCATGCGAGAACATCACCGTCACCAACTGCCGGTTGTCCTCGGCCTCCAGCGCGCTCAAGTTCTGCGACGGCAACGAGCTCGCCATTCGCAACGTGACCATCGATAATTGCGTCATCACCGGATCGAACCGCGGCATTGCCTTCATGGTCTTCGACGGCGGCACGCTGGAAAACGTGATCATCTCGAACGTGACAGTGGAGTGCAAACCGTTCGACTGGTTCTGGTGGGGCGACGCCGACCCGATTCATTTCAACATGATCCGGCGCAGCGAGATCGACCCCAACATCGACAAGGCCAAGGAGCCGCCCATCGGCAAAATGCGCAACATCACGCTGCGCAACGTGATCGCGCGGGGGCCGGGGCCGTGCCGCATCCACGCCAATCCCGATTCGCCGCTGGAAAACATCACGCTGGAGAACATCCAGTTGACCGTCACCAGCGACCTGTCCACGCCGCTGCAAAAGGGCGAGCACGCCCTGATCGTGGACAACGCGCGCAACATCCGGCTGAAGGATGTGCGCATCGACTGGGACGCGCCCGGCGCAACCCAGTGGCGCAGCACCCTGGTCGTCGAACATACGCAGGGATTGACGCTCGCCGGCGTGTCGGCGCGGCCGGCGCCGGGCAGCGACGACGCGCCGGCGGTGGTGTTGCGCAATGTCGAGGATGCAGTCGTGCGAAACTGCCAGGCCCAGGAAGGCACAGACGTGTTTCTGCGCGTCGAGGGCCGGGCAACGCGCGACGTGCTGGTGTGCGAGAACGACATGCGCCGGGCGCGGACGCCGGTACAAGTTGCAGACGACGCGCATCCAGGATCAGTGCAACAGCAATAGTCACCCTGGCGAAAAGCACGGGGCCGCCTGGATGGGCGGCCCCGTGTTGTTCTGTGGAACCGAGGGGGGGATCGGTCCGCTTTAGTCGTACAGCAGCGGCTTGATGTCGTCGGCGTCAATGTTGGTCTTGTCGTACCACTTGAAGCCGGTGTCGATGTTCTTCTCAACCTTCTCGCCCTTGATGGCTTTGACGGCGGCTTCAACGCACTTGTAGCCGATGCCGATCGGGTCCTGGGTGATGGCGCCGGCCATCACACCACTGCGCACAGCGTCCTTCTGCTGCTTGCCGGCGTCGTAGCCGATCACCACGATCTGGCCTTCCTTCTTCAGTTCGGTGACCGCGTTCAGCACACCGATGGCCGAACCTTCATTCGCGCCAAAGAAGCCTTTCAGGTTCGGGTGCGCCTGAATGATGGCCTTCGCCAGGTCGGTGGACTTCAGGTGATCGCCGCCGCCATACTGCACGTCGACGATGGTGATTTTCGGATACTTCTCCTTGATGCGGTTGACGAATCCATCGCGGCGGTCGATGCCGGTGCGGCTGGTCTGGTCGTGCACGATCACGGCCACCTCGCCCTCGCCGCCGATCAGCTCGGCCATCTTGTCGGCCGCATAGCCGGCAGCCGCGATGTTGTCGGTCGCGGCGGTCGCCACCGGTATGTCGCTATCCACGCCGGAGTCGAAGCCGATCACCGGGATGTTGGCGGCCTTGGCCTTTTCGAGCAACGGAATGACGGCCTTGCTGTCCAGCGCAGCCAGACAGATCGCCGCCGGCTTCTTGTCGATGGCGGTCTGGAGCATCTCGATCTGCTTGTCGACCTGAGCCTCGCTCTCCGGGCCTTCAAACGTGATATCCACGTTGAAGTCTTTCGCCGCGTTCTCAGAGCCGAGCTTCACCGCCTGCCAGAACTGATGCTGAAAGCCCTTGCTGATGACAGGGATGTAGGGCTTGGCCGCGGCGGGCTGGGCAGCGCCGCCGGTGGTGCCGGCCGGGCGGGGTGCTGCGCACCCTGCAACCAGCACGACCGCCGCTATCGCGCCGGCCAAAATGGACAAAACACGTGTTCGCTTCATGGCAAATCTCCTCCAAATCGGTCTATTGCGGTGTTATTTGAACGTTGATCTTGACGAACAGGGAATCATTGATTGTTCATGCGCCAGATGGATCGTTGCGCCGGCAGCTCTCCGAACCGGCGCCGAGGCGGCGCGCCTGGCAGTCGCGCACGCCATCGTGTCCATCACCTCCTTGTTCAACCCTCAACCTTAAAAACCTTAAGGCCCTTAACAACCTCAAGAACCTTAAGAACCTGAACAACCTTCAACCCCGCCGGTCACTGCCGACGTCGGATGATGTCTGCATACACCGCCAGCACAACGATCGCGCCGGTCACCACCATCTGCCATTCCTGCGGCACCGAGAGGATGCGCAGGCCGTTGGCCAGCACGCTGATGATGAACGCGCCGATGATCGTTCCCAGAATAGTGCCCTCGCCACCACGCAGCGAGGTTCCACCGATCACCACGGCCGCGATGGCATCCAGTTCATAGCCGGCCCCCAGCGCTGGTTGCGCCGAATTGAGGCGCGAAGCCATGATGACCCCGCCCAGGCCGGCGAACATGCCGCACACCATGTAAACCGCTGCCTTCCAGGCGTCTACGTTCACGCCAGACAGACGGGTCGCTTCTTCGTTACTGCCGATGGCGAAGCAATAGCGGCCCAATACCGTTTTTGACAGAATCAGGCCGGCGACAATTGCCGCCCCAAACATGATGAACACAGCGTTCGGAATATCCAGGCCCGGGATCAGCGCCCCGAGCGCCGACCCCATGGCAATCTGGCGAAATTCCGGCGTATCGTTGAAGTAGATTGGCTTGACTCCAGAGATGACCAGCGACAGGCCGCGCGTGGCATACAACATGCCCAGCGTGGCAATGAACGGTGGCACCTTCATCTTCGAGATGACCAGACCGTTGACCAGGCCGCACAGACCGCCGGCCAGGATGCCGCCGACAATGCCCAGCGGAATAGGCAAGCCCCAGAACACCACAAGCACGCCTGTCATGACGGCAGAGAAGGTCATGACTGTTCCAACCGACAAATCGATGCCGGCAGCGACAATGACGAAGGTGGCGCCCAATGCCAGCACACCGTTCACGGCAGTGGCCAGCAAAATGCCGATCACATTGTCGAAGGTCAGAAAGTTGGGCGACGCCAGCGAGAACACAACGAACAGGGCCATCAGGCCGGCAAACGCCATCAGCTTCTGCACGGCATCGGAACGAAACAACGATCTGCCCGGTGCGCGGGCGATTTTCACTTCCATCGTCAAAGGCTCCTGGGTTAGGCCGGCTCCGCCGGAACTTGTGATGTCGATTCGGCATTCATCACGTTACTGCGCTGCGTGGCATATGTCATGATCTTTTCCTGAGTGGCTTCGGCGCCGGTCAATTCGCCCGTGATGCGGCCTTCGCACATCACAATGATGCGATGACTCATGCGCAGAATCTCGGGCAGCTCGGACGAAATCATGATGATGGATTTGCCCTGGCGCGCCAATTCGTTCAGCAGGTGATAGATTTCGCTCTTCGCGCCCACATCAATACCGCGCGTTGGCTCATCAAAGATCAAAATATCGGTGTCGGCAGTCAGCCACTTGCCAATCACAACTTTCTGCTGGTTGCCTCCCGACAAATTTTTCACCTGTTGTTGAAGACTGGGGGTCTTGATGGCAAGGGTATCAACCAGGCGACTGGCCGTCTGGCGGATCGCAGGACGGTTCACCCATCCCAGCGCGCCCAAGAACTTGTTGAAGGCGGCAAGCGCAATGTTGTTCTCGACATCCATGCCCAGCGTCAGGCCATAGCGTTTGCGATCCTCGGACAGATAGCCAATGCCGTGTCGCACTGCGTCGAGCGGGCTGCGAATATGCGCGCGCCGGCCCCGCACATACACCTCGCCCGAGTCGATGGGATCGGCCCCAAACACTGCGCGCGCCACTTCGGTGCGCCCGGCCCCCATCAAGCCCGCAAAACCCAGGATTTCGCCTTTCCTGAGTTGAAAACTCACGTCCCGCATCACATTGCCCCGCTTCAGGTTTTTGACCTCCAGCACCACTTCTCGATCTGCATTGTCGGGAACTTCGGGCGCAGTTTCGTAGATCGTGCGACCGACCATCATGCTGATGATGCGGTCGATAGACACATCCTGAGTGCGCACGGTGTCGATATAACGCCCGTCGCGCATGACGGTCACCCGGTCTGAGATCTGCCTCAACTCTTCCAGGCGGTGCGAAATGTGCACCACCCCAACACCCTTTTCGCGCAACTGGCGAATGATGCGGAACAGATCATCGATCTCGGCCTCTGTCAGCGCCGCAGTCGGCTCGTCCATGATCAGCACTTCAGCGTTGAAGGACAACGCCTTGGCGATCTCGATCATTTGCTGTTTGGCGACAGTCAAATCCGCCACTTTTGTGCGTGGGTCAATCTGCAAGCGCAGCATGTCGAGCAGTTCTCGGGTGCGGCGGTTGATTTCATCCTCGTCCAGGACAAACGCAACCTTGCGTCTCGGTTCCCGCCCGATGAAGATGTTCTGCGCCACGGTAAGATGCGGCATCAGATTGAGTTCCTGATGGATCATGCTGATGCCAAGATGCTGAGCAGCGCGCGGATTGGGAATGTCTACTTCGCGGCCCTTGTACAAGATGCGGCCGGCATCTTTGGCATACACACCGGCCAGCACCTTCATCAACGTGGACTTGCCGGCCCCGTTTTCGCCGACCAGCGCATGTACCTCGCCGGCGCGCAGCTCAAACCTGCAATCGCTCAGCGCATGCACGCCTGGAAAGGACTTCTCGATGCCTTCCATCAGGACGAGGATTTCATCCATAGGCCACTTCCTTTTCAACGCGCCTTTCCGTTCACGCCGGATTGCTCAGCAGCTCTTTTGCCCATTGTGACAGGCAGCGGCGCTACCGAGTCGCGCATCACCAGCCGGGTTTTCAGCGCAACATGGGCCGGCGGTCGCTGCGGATTCTCCAGACGTTGCAAGAGCAGTTGCGCCGCAGTGCGCCCAAGCTCGTATGTTGGCTGCGACACATTGGATAGCGCCGGCCGCAGCAAAGACGCCCAGGGCATATCATCGAAGCCGATGATCGAGATATCCTGCGGAATCCGCAGACCAACTTCATGGATGCGGCGCAAGGCGCCGAGTGTCATCAGGCTGTTGGTTGCGAAGAGCGCGGTCAGGGGTGGGTCGAGTTGCAGCAACTCGCCGGCGCAGTCATAGCCGCCGGTTTCGCGCGTGTCGCCAAAACGGATCCAGTCGCGCGACACCTTCAGCCGGCGCTCGTGAAACGCGCGCAGATAGCCGGCATGCCGGTCACGGCCGGTGGTAATGCTGAGCGGCACGGCGATCAAACCGATGCGCCGGTGACCCATATCGATCAATGTCGAGACGGCCTCGCGGGCCGCTTCCACGTTATCCACGCTCACCGAATCGATCGAGGGATCCTTCAGCCGGCGATCGATCGCCACCACCGGAATGCGCTGGTCGATCAGGCCGCGCACGTGAGGGCTATCCTCCGACACAGCCGCCAGAATGACGCCGGCGGCGGCCTCGGCGCGCATGACGTTGATGTACAACCGCTCCTTCTCCGCATTCTCATCCGAGTTGCACAACACCAACGAGTAACCGTGCTCGTGCGCGAGGTCCTCGATGCCACGCACCACCGAAGTAAAAAAAGGATTCTGGATGTCGGAGATGATAAGGCCCAGCACCCGGCCGCGCCGCGCCCTCAACTGCTGCGCCGCCCGGCTGGGCTGGTAATCCAGCGCCTCGATAGCCTGGAGCACCTTGCGCCGACTGTCCGGGCTAACGCTGGGAGACTCATTGAGCACACGCGACACAGTCGCGACGGATACACCCGCCCGCTTTGCGACATCCTTGCTGGTGGGCAATACGCCATCCCGAATCGTTCCAGATCTGCGACGCCGCATCGATCTCTCCTGTGCCAATCTCTATCGAGAAAACAGTCCGCAGTCAAACCAGGTCGAGCCAATAGACGGAGGACTGCTGGCAGGCCCGCCGTGTAAACGATTACACAGAAACTGTAAACGATTACACGGCAGTTGTCAAGCTGATTGCCCGTTTTGCGCATGGCTCCTGCAAAATCAGTTGCGCACTTCATGCGCCGCAGGCGCGTCGCGCTTCGTAGGGCAAGCCGCCTGGCTTGCCCCGTCCGCCTTGCCTCGCCGCACAGTTTTCTTCGCCTGTCAAGCGACTTTGCAGCAGCCATGCCGTTTTGCGGAACTGCCCCGCAAACTCGTTGAAAAACCTATTGACAAACGCCGACCCGCTTGCTAACATCGCCCCATCGCAACAACCGAATAGCGCAAGCGCACTCTTATCCAGAGAGGTGGAGGGACCGGCCCGATGAAACCTCGGCAACCTGAATTCAAGGTGCCAACTCCGGCAGTAATCACTGGAAGATGAGAGCGAGCTTTTAACATTCAACTGTTAATCGCCCTCTTGTCTGACCGTGGCAAGAGGGCGATTTCGTTTTCGGCGTGTTTGGCGCGTGTGTCGAGGAATAGGCGCTGTGATGGCAGTATTGCAAAAGATACCCCTGCGGACGGGGGCGTTAGTCCCGTTGCATCCGTGCTCCTGTAGCTGGCGGGCGCTGGCGCGCGCTGGCTGGTAGCCAGCGTAGCCGGTTGTCCGCGTTCCCCAATCTTTCCACCCTGTCTGCGGACGGGTGTCTTGACAGTTGCCTGAAGCGCAACCGGCTGAGCGCGCAGCCGGCCCGGCGTCCGTTCCATGCGCGCATTTCCCGAATGATGTGTTCAGAATTGTGAGGTCGATCCAATGCAAAGATATCCTGATGCTTCTCCCGGCGTTCGCGCAATCGTCTCTGCCTTGCCTGTCGCGCTGGCCGTGACGCTGGCAACGGCCTGCGGCGCGGCGCCCGCTCAACCCGGCAACGCTGCCGGCAGCACTGTCGGCAAGCCGACCGAGATTCGGCTGGACTACGCCACCTACAACCTGAGCAGCCTGGTGCTCAAGGAGAAGGGATGGCTGGAAGAGGAGTTCGCCAAAGACGGCATCAAGATCACGTGGCTGTTCAGCGCCGGCAGCAACAAAGCCAACGAGTACATCTCCAGCAACAGCGCCGATCTGGCTTCGACTGCCGGCGCCGCTGCCTTGCTGGCGCGCACCAACGGCGTTCCCCTCAAGACGGTGTATGTGTATTCCAGGCCCGAATGGACTGCCCTCGTCGTCCCCGGCAATTCGCCTGCGCGCAGCGTTGCGGACCTGAAGGGCAAAAAGATCGCTGTGACGCGCGGCACAGACCCTTTCTTCTTCCTGTTGCGCAGCCTGAAGGAAGCCGGCTTAAGCCAGTCTGATGTCGAGATCATCAACCTGCAACATGGCGACGGTCGCGTGGCATTGCAAAAAGGCGATGTAGACGCCTGGTCGGGCCTTGACCCACACATGGCGGCAGCCGAACTGCAAGATGGCGCGCGCCTGTTGTACCGCAACATCGCCTTCAACACGTTCGGCACACTCAACGCGCGCGAGGAATTCGCCCGGCAGCACCCGGAGATCCTCAAGCGCATCCTGACGCAATACGAGCGCGCCCGACGTTGGATTCTGGATAACCAGGAAGAAGCTGCCGCTTTGCTGGCCCGTGAAGGCAAGATCGATCCACAGATAGCCAAACGACAAATCACCGAGCGCACCGTGTTGGACAAAGATGTGGGCGTCCCCGGCCAGGCGTTGCAGGCCGCGCTCGAAGCGGTTGTGCCGATTCTCGTCAGCGAGAAACTGGTCGCAGCAGATGCAGATCCAGCCCAGGCACTCGCCACATTGATCGACCCCAGCTACGCCCAACAGGTCGCGCAACGCTGATGACGGTATTCCCGGAATCTTGCCGATTCCGGGAATATCTCAGAGGATAGATCGGTCATGCGATCCAATACCCGCCCGGCTCCGCAGGATGTCGTCGCTGCCGAGACGCGAGGCACAGCGCGGCTGCCCACTGCGCAACTGGTTGCTCTGGCGTTGCCGGCAGCCTTGCTTGTCGCGTGGTTTGTGGCGACCGATGTGGCCCAGCTATTTCGCGCCAACCAGTTGCCTTCGCCGACACAGGTGCTGCGCACCGCCGCAGACCTGGCAGCCGGTGGAGACCTTTTCCGGCACGTGTCCGCCAGCATCGGGCGCGTGCTGGCCGGCTTCGGCATCGGGGCGACGCTGGCTTTGCTGGTTTCGGTGATTGTCGGCCTGTCCAAAATCGTCGAACAGGCGCTGGACCCAACCTTGCAGGGCATTCGCAGTGTGCCTTCGCTGGCATGGGTGCCTTTCCTGCTGCTGTGGATGGGCATCGGCGAGACGCCGCGCGTGACATTGATCGCCATCGGCGCATTCTTTCCGGTATACGTCAACCTGGTCAGCGGCATTCGCAACGTAGATCGCAAACTGGTTGAGGTGGGCTATGTGTTTGGGTTGAGCCGGGCCGATCTGGTGCGGCGCATCATCGTGCCGGCCGCTCTGCCTTATCTGTTAACAGGCTTGCGCGTGGGACTTGGGCAAGCCTGGTTGTTTCTGGTCGCGGCAGAGTTGATCGCTTCCGTCAGCGGCCTGGGGTTCTTGCTGATCGACGGACAGAACAACGCCCGGCCCGACATCATGATGGTGTCCATCCTGACACTGGCGCTATTGGGCAAACTGTCGGACGGCCTGTTGCGCACGGTCGAGCGCCACGCCCTGGCCTGGACAGACACATTTCAGGGACGATAGGACAAAGCCCCATGAGCAGCGCCATCCGAATCGAACGCGTGTCGAAAAGTTTTAAGGCCGGCCAGCCGGTGTTGCGCGATCTGAATCTGGAGATTCGCCCCTCAGAAATCGTCAGCCTGCTCGGCCCCAGCGGGTGTGGCAAATCCACCCTGCTTCGCCTGTTGTCGGGATTAGAACGCGACCACGAGGGACGCTTGCTGGTCGATGGGCAGGAAGTCACTGCGCCCAGCCGGGCAGTCGGCTTCATGTTCCAGGAACCACGCCTGTTGCCCTGGTTGACCGTGCGCGACAACATTACCTTTGGATTGCATGCCACCGATCGGCGCCAGTCAGAGCCGCTCGTGCGTGAGTTGATCGAGCAGGTACAACTCGGCGAGTGCGCCGATTTGCTCCCGCGCCAGTTGTCGGGCGGCATGGCGCAGCGTGTGTCGCTGGCGCGGTCGCTGGCCACACAGCCGGGCGTGTTGCTGCTCGACGAGCCATTCAGCGCCGTGGACGCCCTCACCCGTATGCGCTTGCAGGAGCTGTTGCTGTCGGTGTGGCAACGCCGGCACTTCACCATGCTGCTGGTCACGCACGATATCGACGAGGCACTCTACCTGAGTGATCGTGTGGCCGTGCTGAGCGGCCGGCCGGCCACCGTGCGCGAGATCGTGCATGTCGATCTGCGCCGTCCGCGCGACCGACGCGCACAGGAGATGTTGCAACTGCGCGCGCACTTGCTGGAAGCGTTGCGCGTGGCCGGCTCGAACCAGTTGACCGGCTACGGCACCCCCTTTGGGGTGTAACCTGGGTTGTACCCCCTGCTCGCGCCTGTTAAACGCCACAGGACGACAGCCGGCATTCCATCCCCGCCGGCTGTCGTTTTTGCGCTATATCCCCTGCGCTCGATCACAGGTTGACAGCGCGCGCATACCATGCCACAATCGCCGACAATCACGATTGATTTAGTCAACAATCAGGCCCGTCAAACGCAAATGAAGCTTTCCAAGCGCGGCGAATACGGCATCAAGGCGCTCATCGATCTGGCATCGCGCGACACAGCTCTCGGCGCAGCCACTGTCAAAGAGATCGCCGGCCATCAGAAAATCCCGGTCAAGTTTCTGGAGCAGATCCTGCTGACTCTGAAGAACGCCGGCGTGCTGAAGAGCAAGCCCGGCGCCGGCGGCGGTTACGCGCTGGCCAAACCGGCCGATCAGATCACCCTGGGACAGGTGGTGCGCCTGCTGGACGGCCCGCTTGCGCCCATCCCGTGCGTGAGCAAAACGGCCTACCAGCCCTGCGTGTGCCCTGATGAGAACACATGCGGCCTGCGCCTGACGATGCTGGACGTGCGCAACGCCATCGCCGATATTCTGGACAACACCACCCTGGCCGATGTGACACAGCGCATGGAACAGGCGCAACGACAGGCTTCTCAGCCGGCGCGGCGCAGCCGGGCGCGGTCCCGCCGGCCAGCGAGATAGCCAACGCGCGCCCACACGCCCCGCCGGCTCCTCCCCTTGCTGCGCCGCGCCGGCGGTCTTTTTGGACGCAAAACATGACTAAATCGATAGACTTTATCACTTTCACAGATGGAGGACACGATGATACGAGTCGCGCATCGACCGGCGCTGATGATTGCAGGACTGGGCATGTGCATGGCAGCCGCCTGCAGCGCGCCCGCTCCGGCCAGCGAGCCAGGGGCAACCCCGTTGACGGTTCGGCTGGGTTATTTTCCAAATGTGACGCACGCCGCGGCCGTGGTGGGCGTGGCGCGTGGCGCATTTGCAGCCGCACTGGCCCCCACGGCCACACTCGAGGTCAAAACCTTCAACGCCGGCCCCTCGCTGATCGAAGCCATATTCGCCGGCGAGATTGATATTGGCTACATCGGCCCCAACCCGGCCATTAATGGCTATGTCAAGAGCAAAGGCGAGGCGTTGCGCATCGTCGCCGGGGCAGCCAGCGGCGGGGCATTGTTCATCGTTCGACCCGCGGCCAACATTCAAACGCCTGACGACCTGAATGGCAAAAAGCTCGCCACACCTCAGCTCGGCAATACGCAGGATGTCGCGCTGCGGTTCTACCTGCAAGACAACGGCCTGAATACGGTGGACAGGGGCGGCGCCGTGCAAATCGTGCCGACATCCAATGCCGACACTCTGACGCTATTCAAGCAGGACGACATCGACGGCGCATGGGTACCGGAACCATGGGCCTCGCGGCTGATTCTGGAAGCGAATGGCAAGGTGTTTCTCGACGAGCGCGACTTGTGGCCGGCCGGCAAGTTCGTCACCACTCACATCATTGTGAGCGCGAAGTTTCTCGATGCGCATCCTGATCTGGTCAGGGCATTCCTGCGCGCGCATGTCGAGACAGTTCAGTTCATCCGCGACAACCTGAACGAAGCAAAGGGCATCGTCAACGGCGAGATCGAGCGCATCACCACGCGGGGGTTGCCCGCGGCCGTGCTCGACAAGTCGTTCGAGACGCTGGAGATCACCTATGACCCGATCGCGTCATCGCTGTTTACATCGGCAGAGCATGCGTTCGCGCTGGGGTTTCTGGGCGAGACAAAGCCAGACCTGTCGGGCATCTATGACCTGAAACTGTTGAATGACGTGCTGGCAGAGAAGGGCCTGCCACCCGTCGCCGGCGACTAGGAGGAGCGGAATGGCAAGCCATGTCATGATGAGGGAAATCGACGCGCCGATCCTGCGCCTGGAGGGCGTGAGCAAAACGTTCAACGGGCAAACCGGCGCAGTCGAAGCGCTGCAACCGGTGCACCTCGATGTGCATGCCGGCGAGTTTGTGTGCCTGCTGGGGCCGAGCGGGTGTGGCAAATCAACACTGCTTAATCTGATCGCTGGCCTGGATAGCCCGACGACTGGAAAGGTGTTGATGAACGGCCAACCGGTGAACGGCCCCGGCCCGGATCGGGCGTTGATTTTTCAAGATGGCGCGCTGTTCCCCTGGCTGGATGTGCGCGCCAATATCGAGTTCGGCTTGCGGCAGGAGCGACTTCCCAAAGCAGAACGCCGCCAAATCGCGCAACGCTGGATCGACGTCGTTCACCTGACCGGCTTCGAGCGCAGCTTTGTGCACGAATTGTCGGGCGGCATGCGGCAGCGGGTTGCCATCGCCCGCGCGCTGGCCATCGACCCGACCATTCTGCTGATGGATGAGCCGTTTGGCGCGCTCGACGCGATGACGCGCGACCTGATGCACCGCGAGCTGGAATCAATTTGGGAATCGACTCACAAAACGGTGTTGTTCGTGACGCACAATGTGCGCGAGGCTGTGGCGCTGGGCGACCGTGTGTTGGTGTTTGCGCCCCGGCCGGGGCGGATTGTGGCCGAGTTCCGCATCGACTTGCCACGTCCCCGTTCGCTGGAAGATCACGCGCTGGTGGATCAAGCGCGGCAGATCACGGCGGTATTGCGCGAAGCCGGCGCAAGCACGCCGGCGCATGGCCTGGGCAGCCAAAACCGGCAAGCCGGCCTGACCACTTGAGGAGACAGAGCATGGAAACGAATCTGCAACGCGCAGCGCTTCCGGCGCGAACATGGCCGGGGCTTTCTATCAGGCGTGAACAATGGATGCCCTGGGCACGCCGGATCACTTTCTTTGGCGGGCTGTTTCTGGCCTGGGAAATGATTGCGCGGGCCGGCATCTGGCCGGAGTATCTGTTCCCTGCGCCGTCGGCAGTGATCGGCACGCTGGCAAACGGTATCGGCAAAGGGCTATATCTCACAGCGGCCTGGGTCAGCTTGCAGCGCATTGCTGTGGGTTACGCCATCTCGCTGGCGATTGGCGTTGTGCTGGGGCTGTTGATCGGGCGCGTGCGCGCGCTCAACGACACGCTGGGGTCGCTGATGCTGGGCCTGCAAGCCCTGCCGAGTGTGTGCTGGTTGCCGCTGGCCATTTTGTGGATGGGCCTGAATGAGCGGGCGATCATCTTTGTGGTGGTGATGGGAGCGTTGTTCTCGATCACGCTGGGTGTGGAGGCCGGCGTGAAAAACACGCCGCCGCAGTATGTCAAAGCGGCGCGTGTGCTGGGCGCGCGCGGGCTGGCGTTGTACACCAGGGTGGTGTTGCCGGCGGCGCTGCCGGCCATCCTGGGCGGGCTGAAACAGGGCTGGACGTTTGCCTGGCGCTCGTTAATGGCCGGCGAATTGCTTTTCTTCACGCTGAGCCTGGGCAACCTGTTGCAGACCGGGCGTGATCTGAACGACGCGGCGCAGGTCATGGCGGTGATGTTGATGATCATCCTGGTAGGCGTGACGATCGACCAGGCTATCTTCGCCCCGTTAGAGCGGCGCGTGCGGGCACGGTGGGGGCTGAGCGGCTGAACTTGCCCGCGATAGCAGGCAAAGGGCTGGTAAGATTGCCCCGGTATCTGGCCGGTATCGAAGATGAAACAGGTGTGGTCGAGATGAGCAACTATCTGCAAACCCATGATTCTGTGTTGAGCGCGATCGGTCACACGCCGTTGGTGCGGCTGAACAAAGTGACGCGCGGGGTCGCGCCCACCCTGTTGGCAAAACTGGAATTCATGAATCCCGGCGGCTCGGTGAAAGATCGCATTGGTGTGGCGATCATCGAAGACGCTGAACGGAGCGGCCGGCTGAAGCCGGGCGGCACCATCGTCGAAGCAACCAGCGGCAACACCGGCATCGGGCTGGCAATCGCAGCGGCAAACAAGGGCTACAAGTGCATCTTTGTCATGCCCGACAAAATGTCCGACGAGAAAATCCGCACGCTGCGCGCGTTTGGCGCGAAAGTGGTGATCACGCCAACGGCAGTTGATAAAGATGATCCGCGCTCGTACTACAAGGTAGCTGAACGGTTGGCGCGCGAGACACCAAACGCAATCCTGGCCAACCAATATCACAACCCGGCCAACCCGGCCGCTCATTATGCGACCACCGGCCCGGAGATCTGGGAACAGACCGGCGGGCAGATCGACGCGTTCATCTGCGGCATGGGCACGGGCGGCACCATCACGGGCGTCGGGCGTTACCTGAAAGAGAAGAAGCCGGGCCTGAAAGTGGTAGGCGTGGACATCGCCGGCTCGCTGTTGTACGACACCTGGAAGAACGGACGTGTCCCCGATGATCCGGTGCTGAAGACGTATAAGCTGGAAGGCATCGGGGAGGATTTCATTCCCAGCGCGCTTGACCTGAGCGTGTGCGACCTGGTGGTGCAGGTCACCGACCGCGAATCGTTTTTGATGACACGCCGGCTGGTGCGCGAAGAAGGCCTGTTCTGCGGCGGGTCGTGCGGGGCGGCAGTGGCCGGCGCGCTGAAGGCCATCCCGCAACTGGGGTTGCAGGCCGGCCAGACAGCCGTGGTGCTGTTGCCCGACAGCGGCTCGCGCTATCTGAGCAAGGTCTTCGATGACAACTGGATGCGCGACAATGGCTTTTTGAACACAGACTGGTCACAGGGCACGGTGTCCGACTTCATTCAGGCCCACCGGCTGCGCCCCGTGGTGACAGCCCGGCCGGGCGAGTCGCTGGCAACCGTTATCCAGCGCATGAAGCAATACGACATTTCACAGCAGCCGGTGGTCGATGACGACGACCGGCTACTGGGCATGGTGATGGAAGGCGATATCCTGAGCTACATGCTAGGGAATTCGCACCTGTCTTTCGACCAGATCACCATCGAGCCGTTGATCCGCGAGGCCGCCGTGGTAGACGAAACAACGCCGCTCAATACATTGAGTGATGTCTTGCAAAAGTCCAAGGCAGCCGTGTTGGTGGACGAAAACCGGCGGGTGGCCGGCATCATCACCATGATCGACGTAATCGATTTCCTGGCTGCCTGAGCCAGTCAACATCATCACCCTCGCAATTCTGGATCCCATCCTTACCGTACCCGCCCATGTCAACCTTTTCTACACAGGTCTCCATCCTGCAAGCCAGGTTGCAGGCATGGTGCGTCGGCATGCTAAGCATCCTGGTGGACGCCTATGACCTGGGCGCAGTGATCGGCAAAGGGGCGCCTGTGCAGGCCGGCGACGTGGAACTGTGGCCCGACGTGGTGTTTGTGCCCAAAAACAGTCGCCATATCGTCGGCCGCGATGCGATCAAAGGCGCGCCGGCGCTGTGCATCGACATCATCCACAGCGGCCTGGCACAGGCCGAACGCGAGGCATTGCGAGAACGCTATGCCGGTATCCACGTGGTGGAATACTGGCAGGTGGAGGCCGACACGGCCCGGGCTGACCTGTATCAGGCCAACGCGAACTGGCGCTATGACCTCATCCCCCCTGACAAGGCCGGCATGCACTTCTCATCCGCGATTGTGGAACTGAGCTTCCCCGTCAGGTGGTTTCGCGAACAGCCGGGGATGTGGCGGATTATGCAGGCATGGGGCATGATCCGCGACTGAATAGCAAACCAGCAGCGAGAGTGCTAAAAACCCCTTGACAACCCTCACAGGCGTATGCTAACATTCGCCCCGGTCGTTAGCACTCAAATCAGCAAGTGCTAAAACCCGTTGCCGGTTTGGTGCTGGCTGGTATTCTGCTAAAACAACCCATTTGGTGAATGGAGGAATCAATCATCATGGCAAAGAAAGCTGACGTTATGGAAGAAAAGAAGCTCAACCTGCGCCCCCTCGCGGATCGTCTGGTGATCGAGCCAGTTGAGGAAGAGGAGCAGACATTTGCCGGCGGCAAACTGGTGCTGCCCGAGACGGCCAAAGAGAAGCCGCAGAAAGGCCTGGTGCTGGCCTCGGGGCCGGGCCGGCTGGATGAAGATGGCGAGCGCGTGGCAATGGAAGTCAAGGTGGGCGATCACGTGCTGTACGCCAAGTATGCCGGCACCGAAGTCAAGATCGACGGCAAGAAACTGCTCATCCTCAAAGAGAGCGACATTCTGGCAGTGGTGGAATAGAACCATTCGTAAGGTTCTGAAGGTTATTCAGGTTATTAAAGTTCTGAAGGTTTTCACAGTTCGCAGAGCAAGTCAACCACGGCGCCTGACGAACCTGCAAACCTTATGAGCCTGACCAACCTTACACTCTTTACCAACCTTACAAATCCCAAGGAGTAACATGGCAAAGCAACTTGTTTTTGATGAAAATGCGCGACGCAGCCTGAAGCGCGGCGTCGATATTCTGGCGAACGCAGTCAGCACCACCCTTGGCCCGAAGGGCCGCAACGTGGCACTTGACAAGAAGTACGGCGCTCCAACCGTCACCCACGACGGCGTGACCGTGGCCAAGGAAATCGAACTGGAAGATCCGTTCGAGAACATGGGCGCGCAACTGCTGAAGGAAGCGGCCACCAAGACAAACGACATCGCCGGCGACGGCACCACCACCGCCACCGTGCTGGCCCAGATCATTGTGCATGAAGGCTTGAAGAACGTGGCCGCCGGCGCGAACCCAATGCTCATCAAGCACGGTATCGAGGCCGGCGTCGAGGCCGTCGTCAAGCAACTCAAGGACATGGCCATCGAGGTCAGCAAGCACGACCAGATCGCCCAGGTTGCCACGATCAGCGCCCAGGACCCCGAAATCGGCAACCTGATTGCCGATGTGATGGACAAGGTCGGCAAGGACGGCGTGATCACGGTCGAGGAAAGCAAGTCGCTCAACTTCGAGACCGAGTACGTCGAGGGTATGCAGTTCGACCGCGGCTACATCTCGCCTTACTTCGTAACCAGCCCCGAGCGCATGGAGGCCGAGATCAATGATCCATACGTGCTGATCTACGACAAGAAGATCAGCTCGGCCCAGGACATCATCCCGCTGCTCGAGAAACTGGTGCAGCGCGGCAAGCGCGAGCTGGTGATTATCGCCGAGGATGTGGACGGCGAGGCACTGGCAACACTGGTGCTGAACAAGCTGCGCGGCATGCTGAACGTGCTGGCCGTGAAGGCCCCCGGCTTTGGAGATCGCCGCAAGGCCATGCTGCAAGACATCGCCATTCTGACCGGCGGCCAGGTGATCAGTGAAGAGACCGGCCGCAAGCTCGACGGCGTCACAATCGACGACCTGGGCCGCGCCGGCCGCATCGTCTCCACCAAGGACGACACGACCATTATCGAAGGCGCCGGCGATGAGAAGGCCATCAAGGGCCGCATCGAGGAAATCCGCATCGAGATCGAGAAGAGCACCAGCGACTACGATAAGGAGAAGCTGCAGGAGCGCCTGGCCAAGCTGGCCGGCGGCGTGGCCGTCATTCGCGTCGGCGCGGCCACCGAGACCGAGCTGAAGGAAAAGAAGCATCGCGTCGAAGACGCCCTGAGCGCCACCCGCGCGGCTGTCGACGAGGGCATCGTGCCCGGCGGCGGCGTGGCACTGATTCAGGCTGTGAAGGCGCTGGCCGACATCAAGATGGAAAACTCTGACGAGCCGGTCGGCGTGAGCATCCTGCGCCGCGCGCTCGAAGAGCCAATGCGCCGCATCGTCGAGAACGCCGGCGCCGATGGCAGTGTGGTCATCGAGACCGTGCGCCGAATGGTCAAAGAAAAGAAGCACATCGGCTACGACGTGATTACCGGCGAGTACGTCGATATGATCAAGCAGGGCATCATCGACCCGGTCAAGGTGACGCGCGGCGCGCTGCAGAACGCAGCCTCGATCGCGGCCATGATCCTCACCACCGAGGCGCTGGTGACCGACATTCCTGAGAAGAAGGAAGCCACCCCGGCTCCCGGCGGTCCCGGCGGCATGGGCGGCGACTTCTAAGTTGCCCTTTTAACCGTACACGTTTGCACTGAAGGCGCTCGAGCGCCTCCAGTGTGTTTTTCTGAGACGGCGTGTGTGCCGGCCTGATTGCGTATGCGAACTGTGGGCGCTGGTGCTACGTGGGCCAGCCGGCGCACTAGCGCCGAACGATTGGCAGGTTCGCAGAGCCGGCTGTGGTATAACCTTCACAGCTTTACGTTGGGGAGTCCCCTATGGATCGCAACATCTTTCGCGCAGCAATGGTCATCAGCCTGCTGGCAGTTGTGTGGCCGGCCGGGTCCATTTCAGCAGCCGGCGCGCCTGCGCCAGGCATGAATCTGCTCAGCAACCCCGGCCACGAGCACCCGGGCGCATACTTCGCCGGGCGCGGCGAGATCAACGTCACCTGGAACTGGGTGCCTTTCTGGCAGGAGCCGCCGCCAGACGCCGATCCGCGCGACCAATATTACCGCACGCCGGAGTTTCGGCCGGTCTTTGCCAGCCAGTATCCAGAGCGGGTTTACAGCGGCGGCGGCTCGGATCGCTGGTTCAACTTCTGGGCGCTCAACAAACAGGCCGGCATCATGCAGGAGATCAAAAATCTGCCGGTCAACGCGCCGCTGCGTTTTACCACCTGGGCGCAGTTGTGGTCGAGCAACCAGAACACACAGCCGCCCAGGTCGGTTGACGATGGCAACATGAGAATCCGCGTGTGCATCGATCAGGACGGCGGCCCGCGCGACATGACCGATCCCAATCTGAAGTGTTCGGCGTGGGCACAACCCTACGACACATGGGCGCAAATCTCGGTCGATGCCGTCGCGCTCAGCAGCACGGTGCTGGCCCTCATTCAATCCACGGCGGATATTCCGGTCGAGCACAACGACGCCTACGTGGACGATAGCTGCTTCGAGGTGTTGCCCTCCGCCGGCGCGAAAGGCGTCTGCCTGGGGGCCGGCTACGTGCCCAGCGCCGTTGACGCCGGGCTGGTGGGCGATGTGCCGGCGGCCCCATTTGCGCCTTCCTCCAGGCCGGCGGCCCAGACACCGGCCACCACTACCACCGGCGCGGTGACAGCGCCACCCGGCGACGCGCCCAAAACCGCCGTGAACACTGCCAAACTGAACGTGCGCGATCAGCCCAGCCTGTCCGGCAGAATCATCGGCGGGCTAAATCGGGGCGATATCGTGGACGTGCTCGGTAAAAGCGCGGATGGCGCCTGGTATCAGATCCGGTACGTCGGCGCAAAAGCGTGGGTCTTTGCCAGCCTGACCGTGCCCAACGCGGCCGCCCGCGCGGCCGGCGTGGCGCAATAATGCGATCCGGCGCAAAACACACAGGGCGAGGCGCGCGCCTCGC
>DAOUDB010000035.1:0-13246 GCA_034431495.1 Thermoflexales bacterium | reverse complement strand
GCTCGGCGCGCGGTTGGCGCTGCCGTCGCGGGGGGCGACGGGGAAGTCGAACGCAGTGGCCAGGCTGGCGGCTGCGGCCTGGGGCGTGAACGCCGGGGCTGTGTAAGCCGGCGCGTCGAGCAGGGTGAAGGCGCGCGCGATCTGCTCGAAGCGGTCGAGCGCGCCGGTGTCGGCCATGTCGGCGCTAAAGCTCAAGCGATAGTCTGCCTGAGGGCCGTGTATGAAGTATTCCACGTTGCGCGTCTGGCTCTGTCCGTCGGGCGGCATCAGCACAGATTCGAAGCGGCGAGCTGTTTGTCCTCCGTTGAGGGCGACCGGCGTCCAACCCTGCGTCCAGCGCTCAAAGGTCTCCTCGTCCAGCGGCGGGATGCGCGTCACAATCTGGATGTGCTCGCCCAGCCCCAAGGCGCTGACGATCTTACTCTGCGCTGCTTGCGCCGGGTCGGCGCGCTCTTCGGGCGTCATGTCGGGGGGATGAAAGACGACGTAGCCGGCTTGCGCGTTGCGGTAGGCCGGCCAGTCATCGGGCGGCGGGGCTGAAGCCATCTGCATCCCCATGCCGGGCGTCTCGACGGGAATGCGCCCCGCGATGAGCTGGCCAGGGCCGGCCTGTTCCAGCGCGGCGCGCAGGGCGGACTCGGCCGCCTGTTGAAAGGCTGCGTCCGCTGTGGATGGGGCGGCGGGCGTTGGCGCCGGCGCAGACCCGGGCGCATCGTTCAGCTTGGCCGGCGGTTCGTCCTGAGCCTGGGCGACAGGCTGCGCTGTGCGCAACGACAGCGCAGCGATCAACACGCCGGCGTAGATCATTCGCAGGGAATGTGTGCCTTTCATGGCCATCCTCGCTCTTGCCGTTTACCGCGTGCAGATGACGAGCGCATCGCTCACTGGGCGGCCGCTGCTGGGTGGGATAACTCGTTTCCACACATCGCCGATGCGATAGACCAGTTGCGCGCTCGACCCTCCGTCGAGCTTGATCGCTGCCCACACACTGGCGCCGGCTGGCCCCAGCCATTCGGCTATGGTTTGCAGGTTCTGTTTGGGGGCAACCAGCAGATATAAGGTGCGTCCATCGCGGCTAACCGCAGCGATAGACTGGCTGAAAGCGTCTGTGCAATATCTTTCCGGCAAACGTTGTTCGGCACATACACTCATCGGCAGCACCTGACCCTCCTCGATAAACGTCGGGCCGGCGGTCAGGGCAGCCCAGGCATAGGTGTTTTGCCAGAGGTATCGCCCGATGCGCGCTGTGCCGTGATTATCAATAACCAGCGCAGGCCAGTGTTGTGGAATGTAATTCGGATCAACACGCGTTTTAGAAACGATGTCGCGCCGCGCCTGACCTGCTACGACCGTCCATCCTTCGGAGTTGTGGTGATTGGGGCCGAAGTAGCCGCCGTTGATACCGGCCACGATTGAACAGCCGAGTGTTGGCTGCCACGTCAGGATCATGTCTTTCACAGTTTGTGCGCTGAACTGCTCTGGGTCAGTCCAGTTGCGCGCAGTGACAACATGCGCGTGCACAGTTGGCCTGGACAGGTCAACGACTATGGCGGTGTACGCTGTGGCAGTGCAGCGTTGCACGCCATCGGCCAGCGCTTCGCAAACCGCGCCGGGAAGCGTTGAACCATTATTGCCCAGGCGCGGCAGGGCAGTCTGAATTTGGGCAACTGCGGTGCCGGCTGCCTGGTTCCCACCGGCCGCGAGGGTGGCAATCATGCTTTCGCCGCCGGCGACGGCTGTTTCACGCAGGTGTGCCACCTCGGTCGCAGCCTGTCGTTTGGTGTCTTCCACGGCTGTTTCTATGGCGTTGGCCACGGCTGTGCCCAGCAGGGCTTCATCCTCGCTGGTGCAGGCCGGCGCCAACAGGCACACCGCGATCAGTGTCATGAGACAGCAGGTGTTGTGGATGGGTTTCATTGCGATCCTTTCCGCACGCATCGCCTATGACCTGGCTTGATCCTCTGCATCGCTGCGCCGGCCTCGCTGCCTTGCTACCGGCGCTCAAGCAGCCCGCCGGCAGCAAGGCTCCCCCCGCAGGAGGCCGACGTAGTGATTGCTGTACAGGGTACGTCTCGCGAATTGCCGGCGCAAGAGGGAAAACCCGCAATATTTGCCGATTCTTTGAGGATTGGCTATACTGCGAACTGTCCTTCTTCGATACGTAAAAGTCGACGAGGCGATATGGGTGGGTTTTCGTCTAATCCCAACGCGGCAGACGGGCGTCCTCGTGTGTTGGTGGTGGATGATGACGCGTTCAACCGTGAAGGGGTGTGCGCCTACTTGGCGCAAGAGGGCTTTGCCGTCAGCGAGGCCGGCGACGATGCCGGTGCGCGCCTCCTTATCGCCTGCCACCACTTCGATGCTGCCGTGCTGGATATCTCCATTCCGCCCACCGTTGGGGTGCGCGCCCGCCCCGAGCACAGCCTGGGCATTCATCTCGCCCGCCATCTGAAAACCATCAATCCCCGCATCGGCATTGTGCTTTTCTCTGCCTACGAGGATCGTGGCCGCGATGTGCTGGCGTTGCTCGACATGAGCCCGGGTGGGTTGGCCTACAAGCTCAAGGGTTGCCGGCCGGCTGCCTTGCTCGAGGCCTTGCGCGCCGTGCTGGATGGGCGCGTGGTGATTGACCCCGACGTTGCCAATCCACACGACCTGGCCGACGAAATCGCCAGCCGCTTTAGCGATGAAGAGCGGCTGTTTGTCGAACGCGCCCTTGCCCGCGCGCATCATCTCACGTTCCGTGAGCAGCGCGTCGCGGAATACCTGGCTGCATCGCATACCCTGGAGGGCATCGCCGACCACTTACAACTTGCCGTGAAGACGGTAGAACGCTACGTCGGCCAGGTGTATGACAAGCTGGGCTTGAGCATCGCGCCGGCCCACCTGCGCAAGTCGAACCTGCTCACCAAGGCTTGGCTGATCCGCAGCCTGCGCAACACCGCCCCGCCTCTGCCCTAGCAGCAGGCTGGAATTTTCAGGCTGGGATTGAGGGATTTCCCTCTTGCCGGAGCGCCGCCGGCGCGGTACGCTGTGCTGCGCGTGCATGTGCGGGGCGCGTAAGCGATCCGTCTCGCCTGGCCCGGCAGTTTCAGATCAGGCTGATGGCTGGTGGTTATGACATGAAAACACGCCGCTTACCCGATGGCGTGCCAGCGCTATTAGCTGTGTCCGCGGTGCTGTGCGTGCTCGCCTTTCTCATCTCCTGGAGCGACCTGGGCCGACCGATTCCTGGACTCCTGCTGATGCGCGACCCCACCGGGGCGATTTGGCATATCGCCGGAGAGACGCCTGCCTGGTGGCCTGGCCTGCGCAGCGCAGAAATTCATCACGGCGACCGTGTGCTGGAAATAGATGGGCACCCGCTTGTCCCCGGCGTGAATTACATGGCGTTGTACGAGCAGGCCTATGCGCGTGGCGCGCGCGAGATCGCGCTGCAGTTGAGGCGAGACGCGCAGGTGTTCGATGCGCGCGCGCCGCTGGTTCAATACACGCCGGCCATGCTCTTCGACATCGCTCTGCCGACCTTGCTGATACGCGTATGTATCTTGCTATTGGCCGTCCTGGTCTACCGTGCCAATCCCGCCGCGCCGCTCAATCGCGCCGTGAGCACGCTGGGCGCATTGATGGCGGTTGTGCTGGGCACATTTCTCAGCAGCCTGGAGCTTGATTGTGCCACCTGGTCTTGTCGCACGGCGGAGGTTGGATGGCTGGCTGCGACGTCGTTTCTCGGCCTCAGCATCTGGCGGGCGATGATGTGGCTGACCGCGCCGCCGGGTCGGCCGCCGGCCTCGCGTGTGTTTCGCGTCGGCGAGCTTGCGCTAACAATGATCGGGGGGGTAGCATTCTGTCTCTATCTGGGCGCTAAATCGCTGTGGTGGTCTGGGGGATGGTCGCCTACGGTGAGCATCCTGGAGCAGGTTGGGTTCGCTCTGCTCGTGTTGAGCGTGTTTGGAACTGGTTTTTTGGCGCTGTTGTGCATCGTGTGGGCTGCCTTCAAGGGGGCCGGCCCCCGCCTGCGCCGGCAAGCCCAGATTTTGACGGCAGGAGCGGCTTTCTCGCTGCCGCCCATCGTCGTTCAACTGGTCGGAGACATTGCTCAAAGTGGCAGTTGGTTCTTCGGGCTGTTTGACCTGCGCTACCTGTACCTGGCTTTGCCTCTTGCGCTTACGTTCGCCGTGTTGCGCTATCAGATGTTCCGCAGCATCCACCCTTTGTTTCTGCTTGCGCTGGGTCTGATGGGCAGCGGCCTGGTGACTGGGATCGCGCATTGGGCGTTGCGCATCAGCGGCAATATCCCACCCGACGTGGCGCCGCATGTGCCGGCGACGTTGATCCTGTTCGGCATTGCGTTGGGCGTGGGGGTGGTCAGTGTGGCACTGCCGCGCTGGGTTGCCTGGTTCTTCAACTGGGAGGGTCAGCGCTATGTGGCGGTGCAGCGCTTCCTCAATCGCGTCGCTCCACGCGCCGAGCCGGCCACCTTGCCCGCTGAAATCGCCACGGCGCTGGTGGCCGAGTTGCAGGTTGAGCAAGCGGCGTTGTGGTTACTCGGCGCGCAAGGGGAATTGCGTCTGGCAGCCAGCGCGCATCATGTCACTCCCGCGCGTGAGTCGGCCCCGGCCTTGCTTCAGCCACCCCCCGGCGCGTTGTCGGCCCTGCCCGCCGTGATTGCGCCGGTGGACGATCAGCGCGCGCCGGCCTGGTTGTTGCCGCTTAGCAAAGCCGGCTTCGTGGCAGCGGCTCCCCTCTCGGCGCAGGGCGAGGTGCTCGGCCTGCTGGGCCTGGGCCTGCGCTGGGATGAGGAGACCTTCCATCGCCGGGATGTCGAGATCGTGGCCCTGATCGCGTTGCAGATCAGCCTGTTTCTGCTCAACGCGCGCCAGATCGAGGCGCTGCGCTTGGTGCCGCGCCGCGTGGCCGAGGCTCAAGAGCGCGAGCGCTTTCGCATCGCGCAAGAGCTGCACGACACCATCCAGCAATTCCTGGGCCGCCTGCCGTTTCACCTGGAGCTAAGCCGGCGCGAGATCCGCGCAAACCCTGCGGCTGCCGAAGCCCGCCTGGAGCGCTGCATCGCCGATATCGAGCAAGCCGCCCGCACCGCGCGCCAGATTCGCAGCGCCCTGGCGCCCACCCAACTGGTCAAGAGCTTCACCGGCCCGTTGACCGACCTGGTCGAGCGCTTCCGCGTCCGCTCCGGCGTGCGCGTCTCGGTCGAGATCGCGCCGGCCGTGGAAGCGTTGTTGCCCGATGAGGCGCGCTATGCGCTGTTCCGGGTGGTCCAGCAGGCGCTGGATAACATCGAAGCACATGCCGGCGCATCTGCGGTGCGCGTGGTGGCCGTGCCAGATGCCGGCGGCGTATGGCTTGAGATCGCCGACAATGGGTGCGGCTTCAGCCCGGACCAGCAAGCGCGCGCCGTGAGCGAAGGCCATTTCGGCCTGCTTTCGATGCGCGCGCGGGTGGAATCGTTGGGGGGTGTGTTGCATCTTGAATCCGCGCCCGGCCACGGTACGCGCATCATCATCATTGTGCCGGCGCGCGCCGATGACCGGCCGGCTGCTGTGGAGCCTGCGTGAGAATCGGCGGGCCGCTCAGCCAGATCGCGCGGCCTGGTTGACTGCCCACCCGCTGATGAAGCCAATGTAAGCCGGGATCAACGGCAACACGCACGGCGAGGCAAACGACAGAAAGCCGGCCAGCGCAGCGATGAAGATACTCGGCGCTGCGCCTGTGCCCGATCCCAGCACGGCTTCTTCCGGGCTGAAGGTGGTGGCCGCCAGCGCGCGCGTGACCTCCAGCATCTGGCCGGAGATGAGCAACACGCCGATGCCGATCAACAGCAACCCGCTGACGATCTCGACAATGCGCATGTTGCGCTTCAGTTTGGCCAGCAGGGGCGTCATGCGGTCGGCCAGCAAGGCAACCAGCAGAAACGGCACGCCCAGACCCAGCGTATAGGCGACCAGCAGTAGCAGCCGCGTGCCGAGTTCGCTGGTGACGCTGAGGGTGAGGATGGCGCCCAGGAAGGGGCCGATGCAGGGCGTCCAGCCGGCTGCAAAGGCCAGGCCGGTCACATAGGACTGCGCAACGCTGGCGCCTTTGGACGCAGCCGGGTTGATCTGCCGGCGGGTGTCGCTGTACAGAATGGGAATCCTGACGATGCGCAGCGTGAACAGGCCGAACAGAATCATGGCGATGCCGCCGATGACGCTGATCGCCTGCCGCATGTCGAAGAACACATCGCCCAGCGCGGTGCTGGCCAGACCGAGGAATCCGATGATGAATGTGCCGAAGCCGGCCACGAAAAAGAGGCCCTGAACGAATGTCGCCAGCCGGTTGTAAGGCCTCGCTGTCGCGCTCGCTGCTGCGCCGATCTGTTGTGCCATCGCTTGTTCCTGCCCAACACACAATACGTATTACGTATTGTGTGTCTCATTCCTGATTTCGCGCGCCATCTGTTCGAGCGCGCGCGCCTCGCGTTCCAGGTTGTGCCGGCGCACTGCCAGCGAGATCAGATACAGCGCCAGCCCGCCGAGGAAAACCACATAGGCTGCCACCAGATAAATCAGATTGCCTTCCATCCTGTTTACTGCGAGAGCAATTCGGCCCGGCGCGCATTCAGCGTGTCGGCGCGTTCCTGCAGCGCGATGCGCGTGCGGACAAGATACAGATACAACACGCTGAACGTTGCCAGGCAGAACAACAGGATCAGCGTCATCTCAGTTGGCACCCCGAAGCCGCCCTGTTGTGTGGCATTGACGCTGGGGCCGAACACTGCCGGGTGAACGCTCTGCAACACGCGGCTGACCAGAAAGTTCAGCGGCACGGTGAGCGCGCCGACGATGCCATACACGGCAGCGAACCGCGCGCGCCGGTTGGGGTCATCGATGCCTGCGCGCAGCATCAGGTAGGCGACATACATCAAAAATTGCAGCGCGCTGAGGGTGAGCTTGAAGTCCCAGGTCCAGAAGGTGTTCCACACCGGCCGCGCCCACAACATCCCGCTCAGCAGCACCATGGCGATGAACACAACACCAATCTCGGCCGAGGCCAGGGCCAGGCGATCGTGTTTGAAGTCGCGCGTGCGCAGATACTGAATGCCGGCCACAGCCGTCACGATCCATGCGCCGAACCCGATCAGGGCCGACGCCAGGTGGAAGTAGAAGATGCGTTGCACGTCGCCGCCGGCCTCGACCTGCGCGCGTGGCGCAACCGCAAACACCAGAATTAGCGCAATCGCCAGCATCACGGCGGAGGCAATGCCCAGCGCGCGTGTGTGCTCTCGCCCGGATGAACTCGCGGACACTCCAATCGATTTCTGCCGAACCATCAAAACCTGCCCTCTATCAATTCGCTCAGCGATTATACTCAGCCCGACTTGAAGACTTACAGCCGATGCGCCCGCCGACTCAACAACGCTTCGGAATCGAACAGGTAAAAGGAGCTTTTCATGGTGGCAATACACGCGCCGATTGTCGCGGTGACGGTGTACACGGGCAACGCGCGCGTTACCCGGCGAGGCGTTGCGCATCTGGAGGCCGGCGAACATACCCTGGTTGTGGATGGATTGCCTGCGTCCATTGACGATCAGTCCGTGCGCGCCTCGGGCAGAGGAACGCATGTCCGGCTGCTCGGCGTGGATGTCGTCACGCGGTATGTAACAGAAGCGCCCGAAGCGAACCTTGCCGAGCTGCACGCGCGCCTCGATGCCTTGCAGGATGAGTTGAAAGTGCTGGTTGCAGCCGACGCTCAACTGGACGGCCGCGCGCAGTTCCTGAGCGGCCTGCGCGACCACGCGAGCGCCGATCTGTCGAAGGCTCTCGCGTGGGGCAAGACAACCATCGACCAAGTTGGCGCGCTGGCCGATTATCTTGGCCGGCAATTGAGCGAGATTCATCAACAGAAACACACCAACGCCCGGCAGTGCCACAGGGTCGAGCGCGAGATCGAGGCGCTCAAAGCGCAGCTCGAACACTCGCAGCCGCTCCGGCCCCTGGAGCGCCGGCAAATCTGCGTCAGCGTCGAAGCATCCGCCGCGACCGACTTTGAACTGGAGGTGACGTATGCAGTCTCCGGCGCGTCGTGGGCGCCAGTGTACGACCTCCGGCTCGAGGATGGTGGAAAGGTCGCGCTGACCTGTCTGGCGCACGTGAAACAGCAGACGGGGGAGGATTGGCCGGCCGCACAGCTTTCACTCTCCACTGCTCGGTCGGCGACGACGAAGACAATCCCTGAATTGTCGCCTTGGTATGTGGACTTCGTTCGGCCTGTTACTGCTCCGCAACTCATGGAGAGGGCGATGGACATCGACGCGCGCACGCCGGCATTCGGAATGGCGGCCCCGGCCCCTCAGGCTGCGATGCTCATGGCCGAGGTGGACAGTAGTGGCGCAGCAGTCACCTATCGCATCGCGCGCTCTGCCGACATCCCGGCCGACGGCACGTCCCACAAAGTCACGATTGCAGCCCTCGACCTGCGAGCCAGCCTGGACTACGTGATCGCGCCGAAGCTGGCCGAGGAAGCCTATCTGCGCGCCACGATCCAGAACGACACGCCGTACATGTTGCTGGCCGGCGCGGCGTCGATCTATCATGGCCGCGACTACGTCGGGACAGCGCGCCTGGATGCCGTTGCGCCCGGGGAAACATTCGAGACCCAGCTTGGCGTGGACGACCGGGTGAAAGTAGAGCGCATTCTGACTGAGCGCGCAGCCGCCAAGGCGCCCGTCCTGATCGGTAGTCAGCGCCGTACGACGTGGGCTTACAAGATCAATGTCACCAATCTGCGCACAGAGCCTATCCGCGCGCGCGTGCTCGATCAGATTCCCGTTGCGCGCAATGAGGATATCAAGGTGAAGCTTCTGGAGGCAACGCCAAAGCCGGCGCAACAGTCGGACCTCGGCGAACTGGTGTGGGAACTCGAATTGCAGCCGGGCGCTGGCCAGGAGATAACCTTCGCCTTTGTTGTGGAACACCCGCGCGAGCGGACACTCGCCGGGATCAGCTAATATGACACACATCGCTTCTCCTTCCATTGACATCCGTGCCCGCAGCGTTGGTGAGCTGCTGGACCTCACGTTCAGTTTGTATCGCAGTCACTTCGGGACGTTGATTGCCATCACGCTGGTGGTCATGGGGCCGCTCATGGCGCTCAGCATGATTGGGAACAGCGCATCGATCGTGCAAATGACCTCGCCGATGGGCATCATGCAATACGACGAGGCCGCCGTTGCAGACAGGATGACGACGATGCTGGGCGCCTCGCTGGTCTCGCTGTGCGCCAGCGGTCTGGCAATCCTCGCTGGCGTGTTCACGCCCTGGATGAGCGGCGCGCTGACCCATAACATCATCGAGCGCGCGCTGGGCCGCGCTCCCTCATGGCGCGATTCGTATCGCGCCACCCTGCCGCGCTGGGGCGCCTTGTGGGTGGCGACGGCGATTCGAAATGTAGTGTTATTTGTTTGTGCGCTGCCGGCCGCAGCCGGCTTGTATGGCTTGTTGTTCGCCGCATTGCTGAGCATTGGCCCGGCATCCCGCGATGCGACAGGTGGCTTGGCGCTGACCGTCGGCCTGACTGCGATCTGCCTGCCGTTGACAGTTGTCGGCATTGTCGTCGGTGCGTGGCTGTGGGTGGGGTGGAGTCTGAGCGAGCCGGCGATTGTGGGCGAAGGCGCCGGCGCCGTGCAATCCATTAGCCGCAGCTACGCGCTGACAACCGGTTTCCGCTGGCGGTTGTTCGGTCGTCTGCTGGTGTTCTGGCTGAGGCCGTTCGTCGTGGTGCAGTTGCCGGTGTTCGGTCTGTCGCTGCTGGTGTTCGCCGGTTCCATCGCCGCCGCTGAAAGCGGTGATGCATCCATCCTCACGGTGCTCGGCTTTGTCGGCTCGCTGGTTTTCGGCATCGTTGGCAACGTGCTGGTAGTGCCGCTCAACGTCATCTATGTCACGATGAACTATCTCGATGTGCGTGTGCGCAAAGAACAGCTCGACCTTCAGTTGCGTGCTGCGCGGCTTGCGCCGGCTGTTCCCGCAGAAGCAGCGCAAATGGATAATCAGGCGCAAAGCTTCGGCTTGCGCGCTGTGGTTGAGCCGAAACCGCAATCCTCGCCGGCTGAGACTGCCGCGCCGGCTCAGGCTCCTGCGCCGGTCCAGATGCCGCCAAACGACTCCGCGCCGATCGACCCGTCCATCCCGCCCGGCCAGCGCATCAGCCTGTTGTTCAATCGCATTCGCGCGCAAGGCCCCTCGGCCGACTTGTTGAACGAACTGGGCCTGGCCTATCAGGAGATCGGGGACTATGACGGCGCGCTCGACGCATTGGGCCGGGCGCGTCAGTTGTCCCCATCGGACCCCGACATCGCCTACAACGTGGCGTTGTTGCACCGTGATCGCAACAACCTGAGCGAGGCCCGGCGCATGATGGCTGAGTACCTGCGTCTTGAGCAGGACCCAGACGAGCGCCGGCGCGTCCTCGACAACCCGCGCCTGCGCGCGCTGCTGCCCGATACAGAATGAATGCACCCTGTGTAGGGCAAGCCGCCGGCTTGTCCCGCCGGCATACCCTACGGGTACCATTAGCCCCCAATGAACCTGCCATCTCTCTACCAGCAAATCAAGACTGAGGCGGCCAAAGCTATCGTCGGACAGGACGAGGCGTTCGAGCAGTTGGTGGTTGCGTTGTTCAGCGCCGGCCATGTTCTGCTCGAAGGCGTGCCCGGCACAGCCAAGACGCTCATGGCCAAGACGCTCTCCCGGCTCATCCGCGCTGACTTCAAGCGCGTGCAGTTCACGCCCGACCTGATGCCTTCGGACATCATCGGCACCAGCGTGTTCAACATGCAGACCAGCGCCTTTGCGCTGCGCCGCGGACCGATCTTCACCCAGATTTTGCTGGCTGATGAAATCAACCGCGCGCCGGCCAAAACGCAATCTGCCCTGCTCGAGGCGATGGAGGAGCGCCAGGTCACCATCGAAGGCGAGTTGAACCCGCTGCCCGCACCGTTCATGGTGCTGGCCACGCAGAACCCGGTCGAATACGAGGGCACCTATCCATTGCCGGAAGCGCAACTTGACCGTTTTCTGATGAAGGTGCGCGTGACCTATCCGCCGCCGAACGCGGAGAATGAGATTCTGCGCCGCTATCACACCGGCTTTGACGCGCGCCGGCTCGACGAGGCCGGCCTGACGCCCGTCTTGTCGCCGGCCGACATCGCCGAGGCCCGCCGCGAAATTCAGGCCATCACCGTCGAAGAGGGCATTCTCGATTACATCACCCGCCTGATGGACGCCACCCGCAAGTCGCCCGACCTGATTCTGGGCGGCAGCCCGCGCGCCGGCATTGCCCTTTTGCTCACCGCCAAGACCTATGCGGCCCTGCAGGGCCGCGACTATGTGCGCCCCGACGACATCAAGCATCTTGCGCCGCCCGTGTTGCGCCATCGCATCATCCTGCGGCCCGAAACAGAAGTCGAAGGGTTGGACGCGGATAAAGTGATTGCCCGGCTGTTGGCGCGTGTCGAAGTGCCGCGCTGAACATTTGCCCATGCCCACGTTGCGATTGTTGTTGCTTGCGCTGGGCGCGCCGGCCCTGCTTGCGCTGGCCGAGTTTGACTCGCTTTTCGCTGCGCTGGCTGCGCTCTATGCGTCGGCTGTGGCCGGCCTGGTGTGGCTCGAACGCCGTCTCAGCGATCCGCCTGCCGCCTTTCACCTCACCCGCCGTCACGATCAACGTCTGTCGCTCGATGCCGACAATACCGTGACGCTGGTTGTGCAGCATCGCGGCGTGCGCGATACGATTATCCAACTGCGCGACGAGCCGCCCGATGAGTGGCTATACCCGCTCCTGCTCGACGCGCAACGGCCGGCCGGCCCGCCGACTTTTCGCGCCCCGCTGCCGGCCCGCGCAACCCGCGACTTTCAATACACCGTTCATCCCCTGCGCCGCGGCGACTATCGGTTCGAGCGCGTGACGCTGCGCTGGCTTGGTCCTCTGGGTCTGACCTGGCGTCAGCATCGCTTTGATCTCACCACGCCCGTGCAGGTGTATCCAAATGTCATCGAGGTGCGCAAGTACGACCTGCTGTTGCGCAACAACCGCCTTCAAGATATCGGCCTGCGAACGGCGCGCAAGTTTGGGGAAGGCCGCGAGTTTGAGCGCCTGCGTGACTATCAGCCCGATGATGACTATCGCCACATCTCGTGGAAGGCCACCGCTCGTCGGCACAGGCCGATCACGATGGAGTTTGAATCGGAGCGCAGCCAGACCATTTTTGTTGCTTTTGACGTGGGACGCATGATGAGCGCGCCGGTAGGCGATATGAACCGGCTCGACTATGTCATCAACGCCGTGCTGTTGTTCAGCTACGTCGTGCTGGGCAAGGGTGACCGGGTGGGCATGATGACGTTCGCCGATCAGGTGACGCATTACCTTGAACCCAAAGCCGGCCGCGCGCAGTTCTATCGCATGCTGGACTGGCTGTATCGCGTGGAGGCGCAGCCGGTGGAGCCGGACTTTGGCCGCGCGCTCAGTTACCTTAAATCGAAGCAGCGCCGGCGCGCGCTGGTTGTCGTGTTCACCGACCTCACCGGCGGCGTGTCTATGCAGCGGCTGGCATCGGGCGTGGTGGGGTTGCGGCCGCCGCACCTGCCGCTGGTGGTGACGATCAGCGACCCCGCCCTCAAAGCCCTCAGCGAACGCATCCCGGACAATGAGGCTGTCGCCTATGAACGCATCGTTGCCCAGCGTTTGCTCGACGATCGGCGCGCAACGCTGCAACAGCTTGAGATGCAGGGGGCAATGACGCTCGACGTGCCGGCATCCCAACTCTCCGCCGCTGTCATCAACCGCTATCTGGAAATCAAGGCCAGAGGGATGTTGTGACGATTTTAGATTTCGGATTTCGGATTAATGTCGGATTTTGGATTGACGACTGAGCGAGTCACCCATTCAGCATTTCTTTCTTCTGCCTCGCGCCTTTGCGTCCGCCCAGTAACAGCCAGCCGTACATCAGCGCCCCGCTGAGCACGGCGGCAAGGATGCTGTATGGCGGATTGAACAACGGCGAGATGAAAGCCTCGATCAGGCCGGCGACAACCAGCAACGGCGCAGCGCCGATGGCAAGTGTGAATGCCTCGCGCGTCGCCAGAAACAACGCATCCTTGCGCGACACCGCCCCCGGGCGCAGAATGGCCCATCCAATCCGCAGGCCGGCCCCGGCGGTCATGAAGATCACGGTCATCTCGATCACGCC
>DAOUDB010000034.1:0-15825 GCA_034431495.1 Thermoflexales bacterium | reverse complement strand
CGCCGCTATGTGGCGGCCAAGCATTTCGGCCCGGCGGAAGGCGATCCGCAAGGCTGGCCGCCGTTGCGCCGGCGGGCCTGGGGCGGTTTGCATCTGCGCACCGCGCTCGACCACTTCCAGGCCGGCGATCTCGAGGGCGGGCGTGCCCATCTGAGGCAGGCGTTCGCCATCTATCCCGATGTGGCCGGGGACTTCGAAGCCTTCTATGAGCTGGGCTGCGCCAACCAGCCGCGCGGCGCGCGCGGCTCGACTGGCACGCTGGATATCGAGCGTAACGCGGCGCTGATAACGAGTAGCTTGAATATTGTGTTTGCCGATCTGAACCTGCCGCCGGCCTCGCAGGCTGTGCGTCGCCGGGCCTATGGGTGCGCGGCGCTGGCGCTGGGTGTGCTGGCTTACAACACGCGCCGGTTCGCGCTGGCCCGGCGCTATCTGACGCGCGCCGTCCGCAGCGACGCGCGACTCATCGGGAACGCGCGCTGGCGCAACACGCTGGTCAGGGCGCTGGTGAAATCCCTGACGCAAGGAGACGCGCAGGCGTGAAGATACTTATCGCAGTGCATCACTTTCCGCCGCGCTTCCAGGCCGGCGCCGAACTGCGCGCCTACCGCACCGCCAACTGGATGCGCAAGCACGGGCACGATGCGCGCGTTGTGGCTGTCGAACACATTGACCGGGGGCCGGCTGATGGCGTGGCCTGGCAGGACGATGACTATCAGGGCGTGCCGGTGCGTCGGCTATCCTATGACCTGCGAAAAGCGCCCGCGGCGCGCCCGGCTGATGTGTTGCGTTGGGAGTATGACAACCCGTGGATCGAGCGTCATCTGGCCGGCTATCTGTCCGAATGGCGTCCCGATCTGTTTCATCTCATCAGCGGCTACATCATGGGCGCGGGCGCGCTGAAGGCAGCTCGGCAAGCGCAAGTGCCGTCGGTGGTGACGCTGGTGGACTTCTGGTTTTTCTGCCGTCGGTTGACGCTGTTGCGCCCGACTGGCCGGCTCTCCAGCCCGACCCAATACGATCCGCGCGCGTGCGCGCGCTGCTTCTTCGAGGAGAAGCGCCGCTTCCGAATGATCGCGCAGAAGATACCGGCGGTGGCCGACGCGGTGTGGTCGCTCGCGTTCTCCGCCGGCCTGGGCAATCTGTTTGGGCTGGGCGACATCGTGCGCGCGTTCGAGGCCCGCTATCGAGACCTGATGGCGGCCTTGCAGACGGCGACGGCCATCGTGTGCCCGTCGCGCTTCCTGATCGAGACGTTTACAGCGCACGGCATCGACCGCGACAGACTGGTGCTGAACACGCATGGCCTGGATACGTCGATGTGGTTGCCGGCCACGCCCCGCGCGGCGGATGGCGTTTTTCGCATCGGGTACATCGGCCAGATCGAGCATCACAAGGGCGTGCATCTGGTGGCGCAGGCGCTGTCGCAATTGCGCGCAGATCGGCCACTCGAACTGTTGATCTATGGCAACGAGCAGGCTGCGCCGCGCTACACCGAGTTCCTCCGCCAGCAGATCGCCGGCGACGCGCGCATCAGGATCATGGGCCGCTACAAGAACGAGCAGGTGGCGCAGATTCTGTCGCAGTTCGACGCGCTGGTGATTCCGTCCCTGTGGAATGAGATCGGCCCGTGGACACTCTTCGAGGCATTTGAAGCCCGCGTGCCGGTGGTGACGACGAACCTGCCAAATATGTCGTATGTGGTCGAGCATGACAGGAACGGGCTGCTGTTCCGGGCGGGTGATTCGGTTGATCTGGCGCGCCAGCTTCAGCGGCTGATCGACGAGCCGGATTTGGCGGCGCGTCTTGTCTCGAACATCCCGCCGGTTAAGAAGATAGATGAAGAGATGGCCATTTTGCAGGACGTATACAGGAGGGCAGCATGTCAGAGCCGCGCGTGATCACGGTCATTCTGAACACCAATCATCGCGACGATACACTGGCTTGTCTGGATTCGTTGCGCCACACGTTATACCCCGCCCACAGCGTCATCGTGCTCGACAACAATTCCAGTGACGGCTCGCTGGAGGCGGTGCGCAGCATGTTTCCAGAAGTGGAGGCGGTCAGTCTTGCGCATAACCTGGGCTATGGTGGCAACAACAATGTGGGCATCGAACTGGCCCGCGAGCGCGGCGCAGACTGGATCTTTGTGTTGAACGAGGACACGATTCTGGCGCCCGACTGCATCACTCGCATGGTCGAGGTGGGCGAGAGTGATGGGCGCATCGGCATGGTCGGTCCGATGGTCTATCACCATTCCGAGCCGGATGTGATTCAGTCGGCCGGCGGTCGGCTTGGGCCGGCCTGGGAAGCATTGCACTACGGCGAAAACGAGCGCGACCGGGGTCAGTTCGATCGCCCGCATGATGTGGACTGGCTGTCGGGTTGCTCGATGATGGTGCGGCGCGCTTGTGTCGATCAGGCCGGCACGCTCGATGCCCGCTTCTTCTACTACTACGATGAGACAGAGTGGTGTCTGCGCGCCAGGGAGTATGGTTGGAGAGTTGTGCACGTGCCGGCAGCCAGGTTGTGGCACAAGGGTGTGCAACGCGAGTATCGCCCCAGTCCCAACGTCACCTACTACAACACACGCAACCACTTTCTGATGCTGGCCAAGCGCCGCGCGCCGCTGAAGGTCTGGCTGGTGGCATGGCAGGCCACGCTGCGCACGCTGACCAGTTGGACCGTCAAACCGCGCTGGCGCGCCATGCGCGAGCACCGGAACGCCATGTGGCAGGGCACGCTTGATTTCGTGCGCAGGCGATGGGGCATGCGCGTTGCCTGACGCATGTTGCTTCATCGATTGCCCGCAAGTGAGGAATTGCCGTGTCTAGATTGCGAATCAACAAAGCGCGCGCCGAAGATTTTGCCATCTTTGGTGGGAACCCGGCGTTTGAAGAACTGCTGTATGTCGGGCGTCCGAACCTGGGAAATCGCCGGCTATTCCTTCAGCGCATCAATGCTGCCCTGGATCGCCGCTGGCTGACCAACAACGGCCCGTTCGTGCGTGAGTTCGAACAGCGCATCCAAAACCGAACCGGGATAGACCATGCTGTGGCGGTGTGCAATGCCACGGCCGGCCTGGAAATACTGGCGCGCGCGCTGGATTTGAGCGGCGAGGTCATCGTGCCGGCCTTCACGTTCATCGCCACTGCGCATGCCTTTCGCTGGCTGGGTCTCACGCCGGTGTTCTGTGATGTGGATCCGTTTACCCACACGATTGATCCCCGGCAAGTCGAGACGCTGATTACGCCGCGCACAAGCGCAATCGTAGGGGTGCATCTGTGGGGCCGGCCCTGCCATGTGGATGCGCTCGAATCTCTGGCCCGTCGCCACGGACTCAAATTGATTTTCGATGCCGCCCACGCCTTCGGGTCGTCATATCGCGGACGCATGGTGGGCGGCTTCGGTGATGCAGAGGTGTTCAGCTTTCATGCCACCAAAAGCATCAATGCCCTGGAGGGTGGGGCCGTGGTGACTTACAACGCCGCGCTGGCAAGTCGCCTGCGACAGATGCGCGATTTTGGATTCGCCAGCGATCACGGTGATGTGATCGACATCGGCACAAATGGCAAGATGAACGAGATCTCGGCTGCCATGGGCCTTACTTTGCTCGACAGCATGGACGACATCATTGCCACGAACCGGCAGGTTTATCGGCGTTATCTGTATGGGCTGGCGGGCATTCCGGGGATACGCCCCGTCATCTACGACGAGTGCGAAGAGAACACATTCCACTATGTTGTTGTGGAAGTGGATGAAGCACAGGCCGGCTTAAGCCGCGACCAGCTTCTGGACATCCTGCGCGCAGAAAACGTGATGGCGCGTCGATACTTCCATCCAGGATGCCATCGGGCCGAGCCATATCGTTCGGACCCCAGATATGCCGGCGTGTCGATGCCGGTGACAGATGCGTTGTCGCAGCGCGTGTTGGCTTTGCCCTCTGCAAGCGCAGTGGGGATAGATAAAGCCGACGCGATCTGCAAGCTGATTCGCCTGGCGATTGAGCAGTCTGCGCAGGTAAAGGCGCTCTTTGCCGCGCACACCGATCTGACGCAATACCAGGTCTTGTCTACGCGCGTTCGGAGTGATCTGAACGCAGAGGTAAAACGAGCCGCATGAAATCTTTAGAGTCCAGGCGTGTGGGCGTTGTCCACTGGAAGCAAGAAACCGATCTATTGTCCCTCGTCTCTCTTACAATCCGTGATCTTGGCTGCGAGGTGATCAACTTCCCGGCTGATGCGCGCGTGCCACAAGGGTTGGACGTGGTGCTTGTCTGTGGGCCGTTTGGCAGTCTGGCGCCTCTGGGAAGCCAACTGTCGCGTATGCCCCGGCATGAGCGGCCGGCGCTGGCGCTGTGGATGACCGAGCAATTCTCGAACCCGGCCTTGCCGGCCTGGGCGCAGCATCTGGCCGGCAACGCGCGATCGCGCCTGGAACGGCTTGCTTACCGTGAAACAGACACAGGCGTGTGGCAACTGAACCCGCGCTTTCAGCCATTGGTCCGCTACGCGCACCGGCTGCGTTACTTTGGCGATCTGAAATGGTTGCGCGCGACCCGCGTGTTAACGGTGTTGGCCGTCGGCTCGCGTTGGATCGCGCAATATCTCAAGGCGCGCGGCATCGACGCCATGGTGGCGTTTATCGGATCGCATCCCAGTTGGGGCGCGGACCTGAAGCTGGAGCGCGACGTGCCGGTGTTGTGGCTGGGCAAGGTGGCGTCGAGCCGGCGCCGGCGCGTGCTTCAGGCTGTGCGCGCGGACCTGCGCCAGCGCGGTCTGGACATGCTGATGGTCGATGGCGAGGAACATCCCTACGTGTTCGGCGACGAGCGCACCAGGCTTCTGAACCGCACGCGCGTGGTGCTGAATATCCTGCGCGAGCCATGGGACAATCATTCGCTGCGCTATTTCCTGGCTGCGCCAAACCGCGCCATGGTTGTCACCGAACCGACCTATCCGCACACGCCGTTTGAGCCGGGCGTTCACCTCGTGTCGGCGCCGGTCGACCAACTGGCCGACACGATCGCGCACTACGCACAGCAGGACGCCGAGCGCAGCCGGATCGCCGAACGCGCGTATGAGCTGGTCACATCAGAACTGACCATGCGCCGATCTGTGAATGACATTCTGACGCAGGCCCTGGCCGCCCGCCAGGTTCTCTGACACGCTACGCGACATGCCCTGCCACTGTCGCACAAAATGCGCTATCACACTTGAGAGGAGCTTGAAGCATATGAGCAAGGCAAGACTGTTTTATCTGGGGTCTGAAGTGACTTACTTCGTGATGTTTATTGTTGGCCGGGTTGGGAGCAACTTCCTGACCAGTTCGATGAACGCCCATCCAAACGTGTTGGGTTTGAACGAGACACTCATGGATATGACTGCCGAACAGCAGCGAGAATGGACGCTCAAGTTTCTAACCCCCCCACTGATCAGCCGCAAGGGCGCCATCGGCTTCAAGATCAAGCCGGTTCAGCTTGCCGATCCCGCCGGCTACGCCCAGTTGCTGCGCGAGAAGAAGCCCAGGATTATTCACATCTGGCGGCGCAACCGGATCAAGTCGGTCATTTCGCACTTGAACGGCAAGCGCCTGGAGAAGGCCACCGGCATGTGGAATCTGTATGACGAATCCAAGCGCCTGCCGCCGTTCGAGGTCGATTTTGCCGAGTTCGAAAAAGCGCTGCGCAACCGCGAGCGAACAGACCGTGAATCGGCGGATTACGTGAGCAGTCTCGGTCTGCCCACGCTGTCCATCACATACGAGGAGATGCTGCAAGACATTAACGCGGTGCTGGCGCGGACGTTTGAGTTCCTGAACGTTGCGCCGCTGCCGGTGAAGCCGAGCACGTTCAAAGCCACCAGCGACGACTTGCGTGAAGTCATCACCAATTTCCACGCACTGCGCGCGCGCTACGCCGGCACCGAGTATGAAGCCATGTTCGACGAAGTGATCGCAGCCCCCGCCACGGCCCCGACGCCGCAACGCGCCTGAAGGAGCGCACAGGCGCACACAGGCGCGCCATCGGGCGATGCCGCAGGCAGGCAGGTTGCTCTGGGAGGCGCCATGCGCATTCTGTTCCTGTCTCCCTGGTTCCCATATCCACCATGCCTGGGCAGCAAGATACGGGTGTACTACCTCGCATCTGCCCTGGCGCAGCGCCACGAGGTGACGCTGGCGTCGTTTGAGGATACGCCGGTTGAGCCTGAATGGGTGGAGCACATGCGCCACCGCTGCGCCGGCGTCTGCGTGGTTCATCGCAGTCCGTTCGTCTACGGGCCATTGATGAAGCTTCGTGGCTGGCTGTCTGCGGCGCCTTCGAGCGTGGTTGCTTCGGTATCGGCCGAGATGCGCGATTGCGTCGCCCGGCTTGCGCGCGAGACGCGGTTCGATCGCGTGGTTGGGTACACCTACGTGGTCGGCCCGTATGCGTTGCAGGCGCTGTGCGCAAGCCGGATTCTCGACATCGACTATCCGATGAGCGTCGTGTTGCGGGAGAAGTGCGAGGCTGCTGCCGGCGCCGCCCGCCGCGCCCGCTGCTGGCTGGCCTGGCGCAAGTTCGAAAGATACGAGCGCCGGCTGTACCCTCGGTTCGATCTCAATCTGGTCGTCTCTGAGCGGGACGCGCGCCTGCTTCGAGCGCTGTTGCCGGCTGGCCGGCCGGCGTGCGAAGTTGTCGCCAACGGCGTCGATGTTGCGCGCATGGCATGCCCGGGCGTAGTGCCGCAGCCGGATAGTCTGGTGTTCAACGGGCCGCTGCTCTATCAGGCCAACCTCGACGCGATGCGCTACTTCCTTGGCAGCGTCTTCCCGCTTGTCTTGCAGCAGGCGCCGGAGGCGGTGTTGCGAATCACGGGCCGGGCCGATCCTGCTGTCGTTGCGTCGCTGAGGCCGGGCGACCACGTAATCTTCACCGGCTACGTCGATGACATCCGGCCCGTGGTGGCCGGAAGTTGGGTGTGCGTGGCGCCGTTGCGGATTGGCGGCGGAACGCGGATCAAGATTCTTGAGGCGATGGCGCTCGGCACGCCGGTTGTGTGCAGCACCAAGGCTGCGGAGGGTCTGGATGTGGAGTCCGGCACGCATCTCCTGATCGCCGACACGCCGGCCGACTTCGCCGCGAGTATCATGGGCGTCTTGCGCGACGCGGCCTTGCGCAGCCGGCTCGTCGACAATGCCCGCCGGCTGGTTTTGGCGGAGTACGATTGGGCCGTGATCGGTCGCCGGTTCTGTGATGTTGTTGAGCGCGCGTCATCCCGTCGCGTGGAGTGCGCCGGGAATCCTGTGGGTTGATGATGTCCAAGGTCTTGCTGATCGGCAACAAGCCGCCGCAGTTCGACGCGACCGCCAAGGTTGAGGCGGCGCACTACCGCACCTGGCAATTCCTCCAGCCCTTGCTGGACGACGGGCACGTGGTAAGCCTGTGCGTCGAAGACGCGACGCCCTCTCCAAACGGTCATGGGCCGCAGCAGATTCCCGAGCCGTGGCGCGACCGGCTGTCCTATCATCCGATCGCATTCAACCGCGCCGGATGGATCGGCCAGCTTCAGCGCGTCCATGACGCCTTTGACCCCGATGCCGTCGTGGCGGTCAACTTCGCGCCGTGTCTGTACGCCACGCGCCTGCGCACCGCCCGGCCCATCTGGATGGACATCTACGGCGACTACCTCACGATCATGCAACTGGCGGCCTTTCGTCGGCGGTCGAACCGGGGCCTGCCGACGACCATCGCATTCATGCAGCAGGTGCTGCAACGGGGTGATGTCTTCTCGGCGTGCGGCGCGCCTCAGGCGCACATGACCGTGGGAGAACTGGCGATGGCGGGCCGGCTCAACTGGCAGACCACCGGCTACGAGTTCGTGCGTATTGTGCTGCCGGGTGCGCCATCCACCGACGTTGTGTTGCCATCCACATCCTCGCCCCGCGAGCGGCCTGCGCTGGCTGAGATTGGCGCGCAGACCGATGATTTCGTCGTCTTGTGGTGTGGTGGCTACAACACGTGGACCGATGTGGACACGCTGTTTGTCGCGCTGGAAGCCGCCATGTCGCGCGATTCGCGCATTCGCTTTGTCTCGATCGGGGCCAGCACGTATGCCGGCCCGCAGACGCAGTACGACCGCTTCATCAGCATGATCGCAGGCTCCAGGCATCGCGCGCGCTATCATCTGCTGGGCTGGCGACCCTGGCGCGAGATTGCCGGCTACTACCGCGACAGTGATGTTGGGCTGAATGTGGATGCGATGCACTATGAAACTGTGTATGGCACGCGCACGCGCTTGCTGGAGATGATGTCAGCGGGATTGCCGGTGCTCACGACCGAGGGGTGCGAGTTGAGCTATTTGTTGCGCGACAATGGGGCCGGCCTCAGCTTCGCCGTCGGCGATGCGCCGGCCCTGGCCGAACACATCCTGTCTCTGTCGCGCAACCCTGACCGTCGAGATCGGCTTGCCCGGCTTGCGCTCGAGTACGCGCGCGCCGATCTGTCTTTCGCAGAGACGACGCGCCCCGTGCGAGACTGGGTCATGTCGCCCAGCCTGGCGCCGGATCGCGCTGCGACCCACACGCAGCATCGCGTCACACAAGCTACGCATCACGCCCGCGCCGTCACCCGCCAGTTGATCTGGCAACTGACCGGCCTGGACAAGTAGAGATCGCCGCCGGCCTGGCTATCATGGCAAGGCCGGCGCAGTATGAAAAGTCCAAATGGCGACACACACGCCTCATCAGATGCCCCGGCTCTGGCTCGAGCACATTCGGCTGCCACTGTCTCGTGTGCTGCTGATCGCTGCAGCCATTTTGGGCAGCGCCGTGCTGGCATATCGCGCAGACGTGATGTATGTGGGCGTCGTGGTGGGGGTGGCGGGCCTGCTTATCATCATCCGCAAACCGCACCTCGGCATTATTGGTCTGATCCCGGCCAGTATGCTCGTGCCGGTGAGCATTGGCACCGGAACGGGCACGGAGATCAACGCCACCATCGCGCTGTTGGCGACGCTTTTGGCGCTGTGGGTGTTGTCGATGCTGTTGCGGCGCCAGGTGCGGTTCATTGCGTCACCGGTGATCGCGCCGGCGTTCGCGTTCGGGGTGGCGGCTGTTCTGGCCTTCCTGTCCGGCCAGTTGCCCTGGTTCGTGGCGTTGCCTGCGCCCATTGCAGCCCAGGTGGGGGGGCTTGCGCTGATGCTGCTTGCGGTGGGGACGGTGATCCTGGTGGCGCATCAGATGCAGGAGGTGCGCCGGCTGCGCTGGCTCACCTGGGTTTTCCTGGCACTGGGCGCTGTGTATCTGGCAAGCCGCATCATCCCCGGTGGCCGGCCTGTCACACGCTTGTTCCAGTATGGTTCAGAGTCCAGCATGTTCTGGACGTGGATCATGGCAATGGCCTTCAGCCAGGCGCTGGTCAATCGAAGTCTGAGCAAGGGCTGGCGATTGGCTCTATTCGCCATTGTTGGCATGGCGGTCTACATTGGCTTTTTCCAGCGACGCGATTGGACCTCGGGTTGGATGCCGGGCGTGCTTGCCATGCTCATCATCGTTTGGATGGCCAGGCCGCGTCTGGGGCTTCTGGCGACGATCGTGGGTGGCGTGGTTGCTCTCTTTCAGCTCGATGTCATCCTCAACCTGGTCTACATTGGGGACAATGAGTACAGCGCGTTCACCCGGCTCGAAGCGTGGAGCATTCTGCTGGAGATCGCGAAGGCGAATCCTGTGCTGGGCCTGGGACCGGCCAACTACTACTTTTACACACCACTCTTCCCGATCCTGGGCTATGCGGTCAGCTTCAACTCGCACAACAACTACATCGACTTGATCGCTCAGACGGGCGCGCTCGGGCTGGCGTGTTTTCTGTGGCTGAGCGCGCGGCTGCTCCAGGTGGGATGGCGCGTATGGCGCGCTCACTTGAAACCCCGGCCCGATCATCTGCTCCGGCCGGCCTTCTTCGCGCGTTCATCACTGCCACCGATTGCCGCCGGCCGGCTGCCGATCGAGAGTCTATTCGGCGCGCAGGATGCGCACTTTCTGCATGCCTTTGTCATCGGCGCCTTCAGCGGTTTTGCGGCGACGCTATTCTCCGGCATGTTGGGTGATTGGTTCCTTCCATTCGTCTACAACGTGGGCTTCGTGGGCTTCCGCTCCGCGGTCTATGGCTGGCTGTTTGTCGGCGGCCTGGTCGCGGTCGACCAGATCATCAAAGCCCGGCAGTCGTCCTTGGAGCCGGCCGCAGCATCTTAGTGGTCGGGTTGCCGGTGAATGAACCACCAAGAGAAAGCCAGATCAGGTGAGCTGATTCGATGATTCATCTCTCCATTGTCATCATTAGCTGGAACACGCGCGAGTTGCTGGAGCAGTGCCTGGCGTCCATCTACACCCATCCGCCGTCGATCCCATTCGAGACGATCGTTGTGGACAACGGGTCGCGCGATGGCAGCGCCCAGACTGTTCGGCAGAGCTTTCCACAGGCGCGTCTGATCGAGAATGCTGAGAACGTCGGTTTTGCGCGGGCCAACAATCAAGCCATCGACGTCTGCCAGGGCGGTCTGGTGTTGTTGCTGAACCCCGACACGCGCGTGTTGCCCGGCGCGCTCGATGCCATGACCCGTTTCATGGATGAGCATCCGCAGGCCGGCGCCATCGGTTCGCGCGTGCTCAACCCGGACGGCACGCTCCAGCTGTCATGTTACCCCGCGCCCACGCTCAGCCGTGAGCTGTGGCGACTGCTTCACCTCGACCGGTTGCGCCCATACGGCGTATACGATATGGCCGGCTGGGATGTTCAGCAGAGCCGCGAGGTTGATGCTGTGCTGGGCGCCAGCCTGATGGTGCGCCGCAGCGCGCTCGATCAGGTGGGCGCGCTCGACCCCGACTATTTCTTCACCGGCGAAGAGATCGATCTGTGTCATCGCATCCGCAGCGCCGGCTGGTCGATTCACTGGGTCCCGCAGGCCGAGATCATTCACTACGGCGGCCAAAGCTCGCGGCAGGTTGCCGAGCAGGCCTTCCTGCATCTCTATCAAGGCAAGGTGCTGTACTTTCGCAAGCGTCACGGCTGGCTGACGGCGCAGCTCTACAAGCTGGTGGTCGCGGCCGCCACGCTGCCCCGCCTGTTGCTCAGCCCGCTGGCGTGGCTCGAGCCACTTGACAGGCGCCGGCAACATCTCAGCCTGGCCGGCAACTACTGGCGTTTGCTGATGCGACTGCCGGGCTTCTGAACGCCACGCCTCGCATTTGACACGATTCAGACCCATGCGAATTCTTTATCTGGCACAGATCGTGCCGTATCCGCTGGATGCCGGCGCCAGGGTGCGCCAGTACCACATGCTGCAATACCTGGCGCGGCGGCATGAGGTGACGCTGGTGTGTTTCTCGCGCCCGGGCGACCGGCCGGCCTCGATCGAACACCTGAGAACATTGTGCCGGGATGTGCACACCGCGCCAATGCATCGGGCGCCGGCTTCGGAAGCGGTCAGTCTGGCGCGCAGCCTCATCGCATCGCAGCCGTTCAACATTGTGCGCGATGACCGGCGCGCGATGAAACTGCTTTTGAGCGAGCTGGTTCAGCGCCGGCCCTTCGATGTGATTCACGCCGACCAGTTGTCCATGGCGCAATACGGCCTTTGGGCGCGCCAGCAGACGCCGGTTACGCGGCCGGCCAAAATGGTGCTCGACGCGCACAATGCCTATTACCTGATCCCGCAGCGCATGGCCGATGTGGCGCGCAACCCGCTGATGAAGCTCTTTTTGCGGCGCGAGGCAAGTCTGACCGCGCGCTATGAGTCGCGGGTATACCGGCAGTTCGACGATGTGTTGACAGTCACCAACGACGATCTGGCCAGCATCCGCCGGCTGCCTGGCCTGAACGGTCGCGCGCCACGTTTTACTACTGTGCCTATCTGTATTGACGCTTCTGCGCCGCCGGTGGCGCGTCGCCCCGGCTCGCGCGGGTTGCTCATGCTGGGCGGCCTGCACTGGCCGCCCAATGCGGATGCCACGCGCTGGTTTGTTGCTGACATCTGGCCGCTCGTTCGCGCGCACGCCCCTGATGCGCGGCTCTTTATCGTAGGCGCGCGACCGCCCGATGATATCCGCGCGCTGGGTGATTGTGTGGGCATCCGGCATCCCGATCAGGCCGGCGACTTGCCTGTTGTCGTGACCGGCTATGTGGACAACGCGACGCCGTTTCTGGAGGAGAGCGCCATGCTGGTCGTCGCGCTACGGTCTGGCGGCGGCATGCGTGTAAAGATCGTGGAAGCCTTGCAATGGGGAGTGCCCATCGTCACTACCCGCATCGGCTGCGAAGGCATCGCCGTGTCTGACGGCCATGATGTGCTGATTGCCGATGACCCGCAGACGTTTGCGCAGTCGGCCATACGGCTGTTGCGCGATCGGGCGTTTGCAGATCGTCTGTCTGCCAATGGCCGGCAGCTTGTTGCTCAGAAATACGACTGGCGTTCAGCGTATGCCGCGCTGGACCCCATCTACTCACCATGAAGCTGACCAGAACGCTGATTGCCATCATTGTTGTGTCGGTGGTGTTGCGCGTCGGGGTTGCCTTCATCATGGGCAACCGCATCGAGCCGTTGCCCGGCATCCAGGATCAGCAGTCGTACCACATGCTGGCCCAGCGAGTGCTGCAAGGGCACGGCTTCACAGTGGCCGAGGACTGGTGGCCGCTGACGCGCGCTGGCGAAGCGACTGCCCACTGGTCTTATCTGTACACGCTCTACCTCGTCGGTGTGTATGCCGTGTTTGGCGCCCAGCCGCTGGTGGCGCGGTTGCTGCAAGCGCTGATCGTCGGTGTGCTGTGGCCACTTCTGGCGTATCGCCTCGGACGACGATTGGCCGGCGAGACAACCGGCCTGGTTGCGGCAGGCTGGTCGGCTGCGTATCCCTATTTTGTGTACTACGGGGCGGCCCTGATGACAGAGCCGTTCTACATCACGGCCATTCTGGCCTCGCTGGAACTGGCGCTGACCATGGCCGGCCGGCCGATTGAGCTGGCAGGGCGGAGCCGAACGGCCGGCCGGTGGGCGCTGCTCGGCCTCATCCTTGGCATTGCCGTGTTGCTGCGCCAGCTATTTCTGGCCTTCGTCCCATTTCTGGTTGGCTACGTATGGATCGCGCAGCTCCGGCGCAGCCTGGAGCCACAAGCCGGCAGCCTGGTGCGCCGTATCATCCGGCGTGCTGCGCCAGCCTTGCTCTATCCGGCGATTGCTGTGGGTGTCATTGCGCTGCTGATCGCGCCGTGGACAGTGCGCAATGCTGTCGCCTTCAACCGCTTCGTGTTGCTGAATACGAACGCCGGCTTTGCATTTTTCTGGGCCAACCATCCGGTGTATGGCGTGACCTTCGTTGGCATCCTGCCGGCCGACACGCCCTACGAGTCGCTCATCCCGCGCGAACTGCGCTCCCTTTCCGAAGCCGAGATGGATTCGGCGCTGATGCGCGAGGGCCTGAGCTTTGTGGCTCAGGACCCGGGCCGTTACATTCAACTGTCTATCAGTCGCATCGCCACCTATTTCATGTTCTGGCCTTCCAGTGACTCCACGCTGTTCAGCAATGTGGCCCGCGTACTGTCGTTTGCCGTTGCGTTGCCGTTCATCGTGTATGGCCTGATTGTGGCCGCGCGTCGCTGGCGCGCATGGGCGCTGCTGTATCTGTTCGTGGCGGTGTACACGGCGATTCATCTCTTGTCCTGGGCGTTGGTGCGCTATCGACTACCAGTGGATGCCGTGTTTCTCATTTTCGCCGCCTATGGTGTGCTCGATGCGGGACACAAGCTGAGGGGCGCGGTGGGTAAGGCGCGACCCGCGCTGAGCGGCACAGACATATGAAACCCCTGAACATTCTCTATGTCGTGCCGTATGCGCCAACGTTGATCCGCGTCCGGCCGTATAACCTGATCCGCTTTTTGAGTCGGGCGGGGCATCGGGTGACGCTGGCGACACTGGTCGAGGCCGATGGCGAGCGCGAGTCGCTTGCGGCGCTGGCCGGCGCAGGTGTGCGCGTCATTGCCGAGCCAATCTCGCGCCGGCACAAGTTGGCCAACGCCTTGCGGGCCGCGCCGACGCGCGTGCCGTTGCAGGCGGTGTACAGCTGGCAGCCGCGGCTGGCCGAGGCGATTCGAGCGGCCCTGGGCGAGGCAGCGAGAGCCGGCGCCGGCTTTGATGTCGTTCATGTCGAGCATCTGCGCGGCGCACGCTATGCGCTGGATGTGGCGGCGTGGGCAGCCGCGAACGGTCGCAAGCCGCCGGTGGTGTGGGACAGTGTGGACTGCATCTCGCACTTGTTCGAGCAGGCCGCGCGCAGCAGTCGCAGCTTGTTTGGCCGGCTTGTAACGCGGCTGGAGCTGGGCCGCACCCGGCGTTATGAGGGCTGGCTGGTGGGTCAGTTCGACCGCGTGCTGGTGACCTCGACGGTGGATCGGCAGGCGTTGATCGATCTGGCTGCGGCGTATGACGGCCACGATCACAGCGCGCGGGTGATCGCGCTGTCGAACGGGGTCGATCTGGAGTACTTCACCCCTGCAGCCGGCGAGCGCGAGCCGGCAACCGTTGTGTTCACCGGCAAGATGAGCTACCATGCCAACCTGACTGCCGCGCTCTATCTCATCGAGCAAGTCATGCCGCTGGTATGGCGGCAGCGCCCCGACGCGAAGTTGGTGATTGCCGGCAGCAGTCCGCCTGACCGCCTGAGACGCCTGGCTACCGAGCACGCTGGCCATGTGGAGGTGACGGGCAAAGTGCCGGACCTGCGGCCTTACCTGACGCGGGCATCTGTGGCGGTGGCGCCGCTGTTGTACGGCGCGGGCGTGCAGAACAAGGTGCTGGAAGCAATGGCCTGCGCGACGCCGGTCGTGACGACACCCCGGGCCGTCATGGGTTTGCGGCCGGAAGGATTGCGCCATTGCGTGATAGCCGACACACCCCAGGCCTTCGCCGAAGGTATTGCAGAGTTCGTTGCGGACGCGGATCGGCAGCACCGCGCGGGCGAGGCAGGCCGGCGCTATGTGGAGACGTATCACAACTGGTCGGCGATCGCGTCCGAACTGGCAGCGGTGTATCGCGGATTGACACGGAACTGAGGAGTATTGGACATGCAATGGAATACAGCGAGCCATCTACCGCCGGAAGGGACAGGATCGGCGAAGCCCTCAGCCCGGCGTCGGGGGGGCGGGCGATTTGACCGCGCAGCAAAGCTGATTCTGGAAGTGCTGCTCAGCGCCGTCGGCGTGCTGATCCTCAGCCCGCTACTGGTTGCGCTGGCATTGATCGTCAAGCTGGACAGCCCCGGCCCGGTGCTGTATCGGCGGCGAGTCATGGGTCTGGGCGGGACACAGTTCGACGCGCTAAAGTTTCGCACCATGCACGTCAACGGCGACGCGCTGCTCGACCAGTATCCTGAGCTGAAGGCCCAGCTCGCCCGCGACCACAAGCTGCGCAACGATCCGCGCGTCACGCGCAGCGGGCGCTGGATGCGCAAACTGAGCCTGGACGAATTGCCTCAGCTCTTCAATGTGCTGCGCGGCCAGATGAGCCTGGTGGGGCCGCGTATGATCTCGCCGCCTGAGCTGGCCCGCTATGGCGACGACGCGGATGAGTTGCTGACCGTGCGGCCCGGCATCACCGGCTTGTGGCAGGTGTCTGGCCGGTCGGATCTCGATCGGGGCGATCGGGTGAAACTGGACATGCAGTATGTCCGCACACGAACCCTCTGGATGGACCTTAAGTTGCTCCTGCTGACGATACCGGCAGTGATCAAGGGGCAAGGAGCGTATTGATGTTGATTGCGCGCGCGCCAGTCCGGCTGAGCTTCTTTGGGGGCGGCACC
>DAOUDB010000033.1:0-4450 GCA_034431495.1 Thermoflexales bacterium | reverse complement strand
CCCACGCGCTCGATGCACTCGTTGCGCGAGATGCGCAGCTTGTGCTCCAGGTGAATGTCACTGGTGGCGAGAAAGGTGTGGATGCGCGGTTTCTTGGCCCACTGCACCGCGCCCCAGGCCCGGTCGATGTCGGTTTTGTTGGCGCGTGCCAGGCCGGCGATGGTTGGCGCGTTGTCGAGCGCGCCGACTTCCTGCGCGATGCGCGTCACCGCCTCGAAGTCGCCGGGCGAGGCGATGGGAAAGCCGGCCTCGATGATGTCCACGCCCAGCCGGTGAAGCTGCCGGGCGATTTCCAGTTTCTCTGCCAGATTCAGCGTGGCGCCGGGCGATTGCTCGCCGTCGCGCAACGTCGTATCGAATATCAGGACTGTGTTCTTGTCGCTCATGACTGCCTCTGCGGATTCTATCCGCGCGGATTCTATCCGCTGTGCCTGAAACTAAAAGTCCGCACCCCCCGGGGTGCGGACTTCTGTGCTTGCTTCGCTTACGCGCCGCCCTGCCCCGGGTTGACTTCCTTGGGATTAAGCCACGGCATCATGCGTCGAAGCTGCGCGCCCACCTTCTCGATCTGATGCTGGGTGTCGCGCTGGCGCATGGCCATGAAATTGGGCCGGCCTTTCGCGTTTTCGTCGATCCATTCCTCGGCAAATGCGCCGCTTTGAATCTCCGACAGGATCCCCTTCATTTCCTGTTTGGTTTGCTCGGTCACGATGCGCGGGCCGCTGACATAGTCGCCGTACTCGGCAGTGTCGCTGACGGAGTAGCGCATGTAGTTGAGGCCGCCCTGATAGAACAGATCGACGATCAACTTCAGTTCGTGCATGCATTCGAAGTAAGCCACTTCGGGCTGATAGCCGGCCTCGACCAGCGTCTCGAACGCGGCTTTCACCAGGTGCGACACACCGCCGCACAACACTACCTGTTCGCCGAACAGGTCGGTCTCGGTCTCCTCGGCGAAGGTGGTTTCGATAACGCCGGCGCGCGTGCCGCCGATGCCTTTGGCATAGGCCAGCGCGTTGGCTTTGGCGTTGCCGCTGGCGTCCTGATACACCGCGACCAGGCACGGCGTGCCCTGGCCCGATTGGTACGTTTCGCGCACGCGATGCCCCGGCGCCTTGGGGGCGACCATGCTCACGTCCACGCCGGGCGGCGGCACGATCTGCCCAAAGCGGATGTTGAAGCCATGGGCGAACATCAGCGTCTTGCCCGGCGTCATGTGCGGCGCGATGTGCTCGCGGTACACCGCTGCGGCCGGCACGTCGGGCACCAGCATCATGATGAAGTCGCCGGCTTTAGCCGCGTCGGCGATGTTCATCACGGTGAGGCCGGCGGCTTTAGCCTTCTCCACGCTCTTGCTGGTGGGCGGCAGACCCACCACCACGTTGACGCCGCTATCCTTCAAATTTTGCGCATGCGCGTGGCCCTGGCTGCCGAACCCAATGACGGCCACGGTCTTGCCGGCCAACAAATCCAGATTTGCGTCCTGGTCGTAATAAACAGTTGCCATGTGCGTTTGGAACTCCTGTGTTCAGTCTCCGGTCAGTATGGCGGCGATTCTAGCGCCACAATTAAATCGCGCGGGTCTGCCAGACCCACGCGGTTTTGATCACGTGTGGCGGCCTTTGCCATTGGCGCCAACTGTGGCGGCATCGAATGCGGCAATCGGAACCTCGGAGGCGTCGTGGTCCTGGGCCATGCGTGACGCGCCGCGCCCCATGGCGATGCGGCCGGTGCGCACCACTTCCATAATCCCGTACTCAGACAGCACGTTCAGCATGGCGTCAATCTTGGTTTCATCACCGGTGACCTCCAGGATGATCGAGTCTTTCGATACATCCACGGCGTCGCTCTTGTACATGTCGGCGATCTGTTTGATCTCGCCGCGCTGCTGAGCGTCGGATGTGCGCACTTTAATGAGCGCCATTTCGCGCGCGACGGCCGGCACGCTGGTCAGATCTTGCACATCGATCACGTTGACCAGCTTGTACAGATTGCTCTCCACCAACGCCGCGCTGGTCTTGCTCGCGTCCACGACGATGGTCATGCGCGAAATGGCCGGGTCGTCGGTCGTGCCGACAGCCAGGCTGTCGATGTTGTAGTTGCGCCGGCGGAACAAACTGGCAACGCGGTTCAGGACGCCCGGCTTGTTCTCCACCAACGCCACTAATGTGTGTTTCTGCTTGTTCTGGCGGGCTGCTGCGGCATGATCTATTAGCATGGCTCTCCTTGCCTTGTTAAGGTTTGGTCAGGTTGACAAAGTTCGCAAAGTCGGTCTGGATGCTCTCCAGGACCCTCAAGCCTTCCGAACCTTAAGAACTTTAAGAACGTTATTTGACTGTCTCGAATCCGGTGCCCAGCGCGGCGGGCTGTCGGCGCACCATCTCGTTCAGTGCCTTGCCCGGCATCACCATCGGGAACACGTTAGTCTCGTTCTCGACCACGAACTCGCACAACACCGGTCCGTTGTGTGCGCGCGCTTTGGCGATGATGTCGCGCGTCTCCTCCATTGTTGTCGCCCGCAGCCCCATGATTCCATAGGCGTCAGCCAGCTTCTGGAAGTCGGGCGTCCACATGCGGGTGGACGAGTAGCGCTTGTCGTGCATCAGCTCTTGCCACTGCCGCACCATGCCCAGGAAGTTGTTGTTGATAATGGCGATCTTGATGCTCAAGCCTTCCTGCATGATGGTCGCCAGTTCGGGGATGCTCATCTGGAATCCGCCGTCGCCGGCCACGGCCCAGATTTCCTCGTTGGGTCGGGCAAAGCGGGCGCCGATGGCAGCCGGCGTTGCAAAGCCCAGCGTGCCCAGACCGCCGCTGGTGAGCAACTGGTTGCGCCGCGTGTGTTGGAAGTACTGTGTCTCCCACATCTGGTGCTGCCCCACATCGGTGGCAATGGTGCAATCGCCACCGGTCGCCTCCCAGATCGCCCGGATCACCTGTGGCGCGAGCAGTAGATTTTCCGGCAGCTCCTGGTTGATCACATCGTGGGCCTTGGTGTCCATGCGCCACTCGTTGATCTGCTCCATCCATGCGCTGTGCGTTCGCTTGGACACCAGCGGTGTCAGGCCATGGAGGACATCCTTCACGCTGCCCACGATGCCCACATCCGCCGGCACGTTCTTGTTGATTTCTGCGGCGTCGATATCGACGTGAATCACGCGGGCGTTCTTGGCGTATTGCGACAGGTTGCCGGTGACACGATCGTCGAAGCGCATACCGAGCGCGATCAACAGATCGGCGTTGGCGATGGCCTGGTTGACGTAGGCTTCGCCGTGCATGCCCATCATGCGCAGGTTCAGCGGGTGATCTTCACTCAGCACACCAATCCCCAGCAGCGTAGTGGCGACAGGAACGCCGGTCTTGTTGATGAACTCGCACAGCTCGTCATGCGCCTTGCCGTGCTTGATGCCCTGGCCGGCCAGGATGATGGGGCGTTTGGCTTTGTCGATCAAATCGGCGGCGGCGCGCAGGAGAGCCGGCATGTCCTGCCGGCGCATCGGCTTGATGGCGCGGTAGCCGCGCATACGCACGCTGGTCACGGGTGAGTATTCGGTCGATTTCTGTTGCGCGTCTTTGCAGATATCGATCAGCACCGGGCCGGGCCGGCCGCTACGGGCGATGTAGAACGCTTCGGCGATCACCTGAGCAATCTCATCGACGTTCATTACCAGATAGTTGTGCTTGGTGACCGGAAGCGTGACGCCGGTGACGTCTGTCTCCTGAAATGCGTCGCTGCCCACCAGGTGGGAAGCAACCTGGCCGGTGATGGCGACAATGGGCGAGGAATCCATCATGGCATTGGCCAGGCCGGTGACGAGATTCGTCGCGCCCGGCCCGCTGGTTGCCATACACACGCCGACCTTGCCGCTGGCGCGGGCGTAGCCGTCGGCGGCCAGCGCTGCGTTCTCCTCGTGCCGCACGAGCACGTGGTGAATGCGGTCCTGGTAGTCGTACAGCGCATCGTAGGTGGGCAGAATTGCGCCGCCGGGGTAGCCGAAAACAACGCCTACCTCCTGCTGGATCAGCGATTCCCAGATGATTTGTGCTCCGGTCAGTTTCATGGTCATGCTCCTCTTTTGCTTTCTTGCGCTCAGTCGGACGTTTTGGAATCTGAACAAGTAGATCAACAAAAAAAGCCTTCCGTTTAGGAAGGCTTCTTATGTGCAAATGGTGCGCGTCTACTACGAGACCGCCGTCCTAAACAGCTTAAGCTCCCGCCCACTAAGGACCAGGAGCAAGCTAACGACGACGACCGCAATAATGGACAGCGAATGCATGATAGTAATCGCGCTACGCGCTGACTAAGATGGGCGTGTTTATACCTGACGGCAAAAGGATTGTCAAGCGCTGAACCAGCTTTGGGTGTAGCGCAGAAATGTGGGCGACTTTTTCTGCGGCGAGGGCAAAATAGGGAGCATGAAGACATCTGCTGTATCCACCCCCGCGCAGC
>DAOUDB010000032.1:0-8305 GCA_034431495.1 Thermoflexales bacterium | reverse complement strand
ACCGCGTACCGCGAGATTAATCTCGCGCCACTTTCTAAATTCGTACCGTGAGATTAATCTCGCGCCACTTTGTAAATTCGTGCCGCGAGTTTAATCTCGCGCACTTTGTGAATTCGTGCCGCGAGTTTAATCTCGCGCCAGTGTGTAAATTCGTGCCGTGAGATTAATCTCGCACCACTTTGTAAATTCGTGCCGTGAGATTAATCTCGCGCCACTTTGTGAGGCAACAAGCATGCCAGAGATATTTCTACCGATCGTAACTGGTAGCGCACCGGTTCAACGCATCGCCATTGACCCCATCACCCGCATCGAAGGCCATCTGCGCATCGAAGTGCAGATCGAGGATGGCGTGGTGACGGATGCCTGGAGCGCCGGCACAATGTTTCGCGGCATCGAACTGATTCTGAAAGGGCGCGACCCACGTGAAGCCTGGCTTATCACGCAGCGCGTGTGCGGCGTATGCACCACTGTGCACGCCCTCGCCTCCGTGCAGGCTGTCGAAAACGCGCTGGGCATTGTCATTCCAGACAACGCCCGGCTGATCCGCAACCTGATCGCCGGCGCGCAGTACGTTCAGGATCACGTGATCCACTTCTATCATCTGCACGCGTTGGACTGGGTGGATATCCTCAGCGCGCTGCAAGCCGACCCGGCCGCCACCAGCGCCCTGCAACAATCGATCTCAGACTGGCCCAACCAGTCTGCCGCATACTTCGCCAGCGTGCAGGCGCGCCTTCAGGCGCTGGTGAACAGCGGTCAGCCGGGGCTGTTTGCGAATGGGTACTGGGGACACCCGGCCTATCACCTGCCGCCCGCAGCCAACCTGATGGCAGCCGCGCACTATCTGGAGGCCCTGGAGTGGCAACGCGAGGTGATCAAAATTCACGCCATTTTGGGCGGCAAGAACCCGCACCCGCAAACATACCTTGTGGGCGGGGTAGCCGCGCCGCTCGACCCGACCAACGCAAATGCCATCAACCCAGAGCGCATCGCGCAGTTGCGCGCGCTGACGACTCAGGCGCTGGACTTCGTGAACCGCGTGTACTACCCCGACCTGCTGGCGATCGCGCCATACTACGCAGAGTGGGCCGGCATGGGCTGCGGAATTCGCAACTTCCTGTCCTACGGCGATTTCCCGGCCAACACATCGGGCAATCCGGCGGCGCTGTGGATGCCGCGCGGCATTGTGCGCGCCGCTGGCGGCGGCATTGTCGAAGCGGTGGATGCAGGCAGGGTGCGGGAATATGTCACGCATTCGTGGTACGACTACCCGGAGGGCGATCAGGCCGGCCTGCCCCCCGCGCAGGGTGTTACCACGCCGGCGTACAGCGGCCCGGCGCTGCCCTATGACCTGCTGGATGTGGCCGGCAAGTATTCGTGGCTGAAAGCCCCGCGCTACGACGATCAGGCGATGGAAGTCGGCCCACTGGCGCGCGTTGTGGTCGCACAGGCTGCCGGCCACGCGCGCATCCAGCAACTTGTCAGCCAGTCTCTGGCGCAGTTGGGACTGGGGACGACTGCCCTATATTCGACGCTGGGGCGAATGCTCGCGCGGGCCATCGAAACCATCGCCATCGCCGAACAGATGCTTGTCTGGCTCGACCAGTTGGAAGCCAACCTGAACAGCGGCAACCTGACCATTCACAACGGGGACAAGTGGAATCCTTCCACATGGCCGGCTGAAGCGCAGGGCTACAGCCTGAGCGAAGCGCCATGCGGCGCGCTGGGGCACTGGGTGCATATTAAGAACGGCAAGATCGAGAACTACCAGATGGTCGTGCCGACGACGTGGAACGCCTCGCCGCGAGACGCAACGGGACAGCGCGGCGTGTATGAGGCGGCCTTGATCGGCACGCCGGTGGCCGACCGTGAGCGGCCGGTTGAGGTTCTGCGCAGCATCCATTCATTCGACCCCTGCATGGCCTGCGCGGTGCATTGAAGCACGCCGGCGCATTGGTGTTTGACCCTGGCGGTCGGTGCAACACGCTCGCCGACCGCCTTTCTCCCCTGCTTCGCCGCCCCTGCCATCCGACATCGAAGCTACAATATCTTCAGAACGCATGACCCGACTGCTTGAATCCCTTCGCGCATCATTTGCCATCTTCATCGTTGCCACGCGCCGGCTCTGGTCGGGGCGCGGACTGGCGCTGGCCGGCGCGTTTGGCCTGGCCACCGTGATTGCATTCACGCTCAGCGTGCCGCTGTACGCCGACGCGGTCTATCACCGCATTCTGAGCACGGAAATCGCCAGAGGCGCAGCGTGGCGCCGACCGCCCTTCGCATTCCTGTTTCGCTACGTCAGCCGGGGACAGACCATCAACGAGCAGGGCGACTGGGCGCAAATCGCGCCCGCCGACGCTTACATGACGCAACAGGCGCCGGCTTCGCTCGGCCTGCCACGCACGCTACTGGTGCGCTACTTCACCTCGGATAGCTTCCCTATCTTCCCGGCCGGCAATGACAGGACGGTCACGCCGGGCGCATACGAAACAAACCGCCAGGCGTTGACCTACCTGTCGGTCGGCCATCTGAGCGATCTGGCCGAACACGTCACTCTGGTCGAAGGGCAGATGCCACTGGATAGAGCATCTGTGGGTGACCCCATGGACGTGCTGGTGAGCCAGCGGACAGCGAACAAGCTGGGGCTGCAAGTCGGCGAGCGGTATGCAGTCTTTGCCAACAAGCTCGCGCAGCACAAGGCCGTGGAAATCGTGCACATCGCCGGCATCTGGACGCCGCGGGACACAAGCGAAACGTTCTGGTTCGATGACCCACATGTCTTCGATTCGGTCTTGCTCACCACCGAGACCAACTACAAATTGCACGTTGCGCTGAACCTGCGCGGCAACACCTCCATCGCCATGTGGTACATGGATTTCGACGGCGCGACTGTGCGGTCGGACAACGTATCGCTGCTGCTCGATCGCATCCGCGAGACACACACGCGCGCTGAAACGCTGCTGGCCGGCATCCGCCTGGAAACGTCGCCGCAGCAGGCGTTGGAGAAGTATCAACAGACCAGCCAGGTGCTCACGGTGCAGTTGCTGGCTTTCAGCGCGCCGTTGTTGTTGCTGTTGTTCGCGTTCGTCACGCTGGTATCGGGGTTGATGGCGAATGGCCGGCGCAACGAAGTGGCCGTGCTGCGCAGCCGCGGCGCCACGGTAGGACAGGTGCTGGGCATCTCATTTCTGGAGGCGCTGGCGCTGGCGGCGATGGCCATTGTGGCCGGCGTCTTCGCCGGTGAGGGTATCGCCCGGTTGATCGGGCTGACGCGCAGTTTTCTCACCTTCGATAACACGGACGCCCTGCGCAGCGCCGAGCTGCCGGTGCTGCTCACACCTGCCACGCTGCGCTTCGGCCTGATCGTGGCTGCGCTGGCGACGGTGGTCATCATCCTGCCCGTGATCGGATCAGCGCGCCATACCATCATCACCTACAAACAGGAACGCGCGCGCGCCTTGCAGGCGCCATGGTGGCAGCGCGCCTGGCTGGACGTGTTGCTGCTCATTCCGGCTGCCTATGGCACATGGTTATTGCGCCAGCAGGGCACAATTGCGCTGCCCAGCACACTCTCGACCTCGACCGGCGAAGATCCGTTTGGCAATCCGCTGTTGTTTCTGGTGCCGGCGTTTGCCATGGTCGCATTGACGCTCTTCCTGATCCGGGTGATGCCAATCGTGCTGCGCGTCCTGGCATGGCTCTTGAGCAAACTGCCGGGCATCTCGCTGGTGCTGGCCACCCGGCAACTGGCGCGCACGCCCAGCTTCTACTCGGCGCCGCTCCTGTTGCTGGTGCTGACCCTGTCGCTGGCCACATTCACCGCCTCGCTGGCTGCCACCCTCGACCAGCATTTGTCCGACCGCGTGCGATACAGCATCGGCGGCGACATGAATCTGATCGAGGCCGAGGTGCAAACGCCATCCACAAGCCTGCCCGGCCAAACCACAGGCGATGCATCCGCCGAAAGCGACGCCGAGATACCGGCCCGTCCCCGACGCGGTTACATCCCCATGTCTGACTACGCCAGCATCAACGGCGTGGTTGCCGCCACGCGCGTCGGCTTCTTCAAGGCGACGGCGCGCTTTGGCAGTGGCAACATCAGCGGGCAGTTTGCCGGCATCGACCGGCTGGACTTCGCGCGTGTGGCCTTCTGGCGGCGCGACTTCGCTTCGCAATCGTTGGGCAGCCTGATGAACGCGTTGGCCGCCAGCCCGGACGCGGTGCTGGTGCCCGAGCCGGTGCTGAAAAGCCAGGGGTTGCGCATCGGCGACACGATCCGCGTCAATCTGACCGTGCCCGACGGCCAGGGCACGATCTCGTTCCGCGTGGTGGGCACTTTCGACCGCTGGCCGGGCTGGATTCCAGACCCCAAAGATGACCGCACACGGTCGCTGTTCGTGGGCAATCTGGACTACATCTCCGAACAGGTAGGCATGCAGTTGCCATATCGCATCTGGCTGAAGACCGAGCCAGGGGCGACACCGGCCGAGATCGTGCGCGGCGTGGACGCGCTGGGCGTGATGGTGCTGCGCGTCGATGTGGTGGATTCGCAGATCAGCTATGAGCAGACGCGACCGGAACGGCAGGGCTTGTTTGGTGTGCTATCGGTCGGGTTTGCCGCGGCTGCGCTGATGACGGTGCTGGGCTTCCTGCTGTACGCCGTGTTCTCGCTGCGCCGGCGCTTCATCGAGCTGGGCGTGCTGCGCGCGGTCGGCCTTGGCGCGCGCCAGATGGCGGCGTTTCTGGCCTGGGAGCTGGCGCTGTTGCTCGGCACGGGCATCGGGGCCGGCACCGCGCTGGGCGTGGCCGCCAGCAATCTCTACATTCCATTTCTGCAAGTTGGGTTGTCGGCCGAGGCGCGCGCCGTGCCTTTCCGCGTCATTCTGCCGTGGCCGGCCATCTACGACATCTACGCGCTGTTCGGCGCATTGTTCGTGATCGTGCTGGGCATGCTGGTCGTGTTCGTGCTGCGCATGAAGGTGTTCCAGGCCGTCAAGCTGGGCGAGACGGAGTAGCGTTCACTCCGGCGGCTATGTGTGCATGAGGGCAGCAGGCCGGCGCGAGGACGCCACGCACCGAAAGCCACGCCATCGAGGCGTGATCTGAAATCCCGACGCATCGCATGCGATCAAGCCCCGCTTCTACCGCACCTGCTCCGGCACAACAACGCGGATCGCCGGGTCGCCCTGATACCAGCCGATCGTCCCAACAATCGCCACGCGCTGGCCGACGCGATACATCTGCTCCGGCGGAGCGGGGAAGTTGCGCCAGTACTCGCGCGCGACGATCGCCTTGAAGCTGCCTTGATGCGGATTGCTGAAGCCGAGCAGCACCTGCTTGCCGTTGTTGAACACGTAGCGCAGCGCGCCGGTCACCGTCACCGTCTGGCCGGCCCAGGCGCGCGCTTCGGCGTGCGAGATGCGGGCGACGGGTTGGCTGTGTTGTTCTGCGTCGTGCGCGCCGAATGCTGCGCGTTGTGCATTGGCGGTCGCGCCGCGCGTGTCTGCCCCCTGAGCAGCCGGCGTCTGCGGGTTGCCGCTGGTGAGCGCCACAATCGCGCCATCGGCGCTGCGGAAGTAGAGGGCGTCGTTGCTCACCACCCACGTGGCGTACTCGCTCCAGTACTGGTCGTACACCGAACCCTGGCCGTAGTAGATGTAAAAACCGAAGTCGTAGGGGCGCGTGTTATACAGACCGCTGGCGCAGTAGTGCGTGGCGGCGTTGAAGGCGCAACCGCCGGCATCGTGCGATGTGGCCACGGTCGAGAGGCGCTGCGAGGTGATCTTGTTGGCGAAGCTGCCGCGGGCATCGGAGCGGTCGAGGATGCGCAACGCGAAGCCGGCCTCCCAGTGTGCGCCGAGCAGGTAGTCGCCGGCCATGCTGACGTTGGGCTGCTCGTCGGTGAGCAGGTAAGGGTTGCTGTCGCCGGGCGGCCAGTCGAAGGCGATGAAGCGCACGTCGCCGGCCTGCAAGCCGCTCACCGTGGTGCCGCCCAGCACCATCTCACCAAAGTGCGAGTCCCAGCGCGCATCATAAGCGTGCCGGGCGCGGATGATGATGTACACCACGTCCTTGCCGCCCGGCAGGGGTTTCACCACCGGCTGTGGCCCCATCGGCAGGTAGTCGTTGTCGCCGTAGCCGCCATGTCCCACATTGACGATGAACGGCACGCTGCCATCGTCCAGGTCCAGCGCAAACAGCGCGCGGTGGCAGGGGTTATCTTGCAACAACTGGCGCATGCCGGCGTTGGTCTGCGGCCAGTCTATCCACAGTCGCTGCCAGGGCAGGCGCGCCTTGACCAGCACGTAGCCGGCGTTCTCGGCCACCACCGGCCAGCCATAGCGAAACTCGGTGGGGTCGCTGAAGTCGCACCCGGCCGGCACAGGCCGGCTGGCCCACTGTTGCCCGCCGTCGCTGTTGCGGATGGCGCGCACGAACAGGTCTGGCTCGGTGGCAACGAAAATCAGGTCGCGCGAGGGCGAGTAGGCCGGCGGCACGGCCACGGTGAGGGTGGCAGCCACGGTGTGCGTCCAGATGCCTTGCAGGGTGAGCTTGTTCACGACGTGGACGCGCCGGCCCATGGCAAACAGCACGCGATCGCCGAGCACCGCCGGCGGCAGTGGCAGGGTGCTGCTATGGTCGGTGACAAACTGGGCGAGCACCACGCCGTCCGAAGCGCGCAGCTTGTAGAGCCGGCCGTTGGCCGAGACGACGAAGACGGATTGTGTGTCGGGGTCATAGGCCACGGTCGAGCGCACATCGCCGATGCCATTGCGCTGCCAGAGCTGCTGGCCGGTGGTTTCGCTGAGCGCAAACACGCCGTCGCTGCCGGCTGCGACGTACACCCGCCCCCCGCCGGTGACCGGCTGGACGTTGCGCGGCAGCGAGCCGCCGGTGGTCACCTTGCTCACGCTGCCGGTGGGCGACACGCCGTTCCAGATCCAACGCAGCTTCCAGGGATAGGCCGGCGCTTGTGGCGTGTAGCCGGTGCGCTGGGCATCGTGGGCGTGCTGGGTCCATTCCGCCGGCGCGTTACCGCCCCCGCCGCGCACCACAGGCAGCCAGCCGCGCGGCTGAAGCGTCTGTGCCTGCGCCCAGAATGGCCGGCCCAGCGCCAGCGTGAGCACAGTTGCCAGCAGGAATATCGCGGGTGGGGAGAAACGTCGCGCGCGCATGGAAGCAACCTCGTTTCGGAATCATCAAAATCGCCTGGTCACTGCGTCGTAAACCGGCCCGTTGTTCGGCCCGCCCACGCGGCGCTGGCCGTGGCTCGGCCCGCCGCTTGCGCCGGAGCTATCGAGCACTGTGGTGCCGCTGCCTTCGTCGAAGTGATACAGCCCCACCGTGTTTGCGTCGGGCGTGAAGGGTGCGCTGGGCGGCGTGAAATTAGTCGTATAACGCACCACGTTCGACAAGCGCACCTCATCCACCCATCCGCTGAACGAGGGATACGTGTTCGGGTCGTAGTCGTGCTTTTCCGCGCCGATCACCAGGTAGGGTTCGTTAGGCCAGGGCGCGCTGCGCCCGACGCGATATGAGATGTCGCCCGCCGGCCCGTTGTAGCTGCGCGTCAGCGCGCCGTTGACGAAGATGCGCATCTCGCCGGTGGTGCGACGGGTGACGGCCACATGATGCCATTGGTTGGCGCTCAGCGTCACAGTGCTGCAGATGCTGTAACCGCTGCTGCCATTGTGCACGCCGAAAGCAATGCGCCCGCCGTAGAGCGAGACGCCGAAATCGCCGTAGTCGGGCGCGCCGAAGATGTCGCGGTCGAAGATAATGTTGCCGTTGATCCAGGCGTCTTCGCCCTCGCTGCACGCGCCGCTGGTGTTTTCGCCAGGGGCAAAGCGCAACCAGAACTCCAGGGTGAAGTCGGTGGCGCCCAGGTTGACCGGCAGCGAAGCCCCCAGCGTGTTGCTCATGGGAATTTTGACGCGGTCAATGTCGCCGCTGCCGGTGCCGAAGAAGCGCAGCGCATAGGTTGAGCCGCTGGGGGTGTTGGTTGGCGTTGGCGTCGGTGTCGGCGTGCTGGTTGGTGTAGGCGTTGGCGTGTTGGTCGGCGTTGGCGTCGGTGTCGGCGTGCTGGTTGGTGTGGGCGTCGGTGTGAGGGGAGCGCCGTCGGACTGCACCGCCGGCAACCAGGCGCGCGGCGTGACCGTGCTGAGGGGCTGTTGTGGCGCGGCCTGGGCCACCCAGCCGGCGATGCTCAGCAGCAGCGCCATCAGCAGGCCGGCGACGCGCAGAGGCAAGTCTGAACGCATCCTCATCGGCTCATCTCATGTGCGATTCTAGACAGCGCTAGGGC
>DAOUDB010000031.1:0-18523 GCA_034431495.1 Thermoflexales bacterium | reverse complement strand
GCTGTGTCAGTTGCCTGCGCCGCTGCCGGCCGCGCAGACCGCTACTGGTTGAACGACTTCAACAAACCGCTGGCGGACCTGCTATCGCTTGTCATCAACGAGCCTGGCGCGCTCGCGGATCGTTATCAACAGATTTGGATGGCGCAAATGCCGGATTCGCTGGAGCATTACTATCGCGCGCGGGCCGAGTTCAATCGCGCCGGCGATCCGGCCCTGTTCCTCTATTTGCTTGCGCGATGTGTCAAAGGTTCGGTTCGATACAACTCCGACGGCCTGTTCAATCAAAGTCCGGACAAGCGCCGGCGCGGCGCGCATCCCGACACCATGCGCCGAAACATTATGGGCGTCTCCGCGCTCCTGCGCGGAAAATCTGTTGTCACAGCGCTGGACTATCAGGAAGTGCTTGCGAGGGTGGATGACAGTGACGTGATCTACATGGACCCGCCCTATCAGGGAGTGTGCGGCGACCGCGACTCTCGTTACCTGGCCGGCATCGACCATGAGGAATTCGCGGAATCGCTGGCTGCGTTGAACAGACGCAATGCGCGCTACATGGTGAGTTACGACGGGAAACTGGGCGAGCGCGCCTATGGCCGATCTCTGCCCGCTGAATTGAACCTCAAGCGCATCGAGCTGCAAGTCGGGCGTTCTTCTCAGGCAACCCTGCTGGGGCGGGATGAGGTCACGATCGAATCGCTCTATCTGTCGCCCGCCCTGGCGAATCAGTTGCCCTCGATGCGCGTTGCGTCTGTCGCCTGTCGCCAATCTCCTCAGCAATTGCATCTGCTGGAATCGGACTCGCGCCATGTCAAAGCCGAAGTATCCACAGGCCTTCCTTGATCTGTGTCGCTCTGTCACAGCAAAGCGCCCGCGCACCGTCATTGACCATATTCTGCGGCACGGCTTTGTAACCACAGAAGCGCTCAAAACCAAATACGGCTACAACCATCCGCCGCGCGCAGCCAGAGATGTCAGAGAACACGGCATTGCGCTTGAAACCTTTCGCGTCAAAGGCTCGGATGGCAGAATGATAGGCGCCTATCGATTTGCTGACCCGGAGAAGACGCAGTTTCGCCGGCTGGCAGGTCGCACCGGTCTTTCAAAGCAGATCAAAGATGCGTTGATGGAGAAGTGCGGTTGTCGGTGTTTCATCTACCTGGAGGACATGGACGAACGCGATCTCCAGATTGACCACCGGGTTCCGTATGAAGTGGGCGGCGACACAGATAACCCCGATGACTTTATGCTGCTTAGCCCTTCGGCGAACAGGGCCAAGTCGTGGTCCTGCGAACATTGTGAGAACTGGCAGATGCTTCATCGGCGTGAGATTTGCCTGTCTTGTTACCGGGCTTACCCGGAGAACTACGAACATGTTGCCATGCGGCAGATTCGGCGCATTGATCACATCTGGCAGGGCGATGAGGTCAGGAACTATGACCGGCTGAAAGCGGATGCGCGAGAGGCTCATCAATCCATCCCCGCGTTTGTAAAAACGCTGATTGAGCGCGCCCTGTCGCCACGACACTGACCCTGGACGCCTCGTTTGCTCGAAATGACATAGGCGGCTCAGCTTGGTGGTCATCGACAGACACACACTATTTCTCAGCGCGGTTGTTCTGTCTGTGCTCGCCGTGTGTGCGCCCGCGCCGGCATCCGGCCAGCAGCCCGGCGACTGGCGCGTCCTGCGCGTCACCATCCGCTCGCCCGAAGACATCGCCCGGCTCACTGCCGGCCCGTGGGATGTGCTCGAAGCGCGCGACGGCGATGACTTCTTTGTGCTGGGCGACGCCGCCGTGGCCGAAGCGTTGCGCGCCGCCGGCTTCGGCGTTGCCGACCACGAAACGCTTCTCACGCCCTTTGCGCCCCTCACCTACTATGGTGGCTATCGAACCGTCGAGGAACACGAAGCGCACCTCGACACAATTGTGGCTGCGTATCCGCACCTGGCCGTCCTGCACGACTTTGGCGATTCGTGGCGCAAGACACGCGGCTTTGCCGACGGGCGCGATCTCAAAGTCCTGTGCATCACGCGCCTGCGCCCCGGCGACTGCGCGCTCGATCCCGGATCCGACAAGCCGCGCTTCTTCGCGCTGGCCGCCGTCCATGCGCGCGAACTCTCCACTGCCGAGATCGCCTGGCGCTGGATCGACCATCTGGTGAACGGATATGACGTCGATCCCGACGTGACCTTCCTGCTCGACACAACAGAGGTCTGGGTGGTCCCGATTGCCAATCCCGATGGGCGCGTCATTGTCGAGCAGGGCGGCAATGCGCCCCTGTTGCAGCGCAAGAACGCCAACACCTCAGCCGGTGGGTGTTCGATTCCCTACATCGGCATCGACCTCAATCGCAACGCGAGTTGGCAATGGGGCGTGGCCGGATCGAGCGGCGACCCATGCAGCCAGATGTATCACGGCGCCTCGCCGGTCTCCGAACCCGAGGAGCAGGCGATCGAAGCGCTGATGCGCGCGCTGTTCCGCGACCAGCGTGGCCCGGCGCTGACTGACGCCGCGCCTATCACCACCTCCGGCCTGATGGTCACGTTGCACAGCTACGGCAACCTCATCATCCTGCCCTGGTCGTGGACCACGCAGCCGGCCGCCAACGACGCCGGCCTGCGCGCCATCGCCTTTCGCATGGGCCACTACACCGGCTACACCGCCGGCACGGGCGCCCAGGTTCTGTACCCCATGTCGGGCAACCACGACGACTGGGCCTATGGCGTGCTCGGCATTCCCGGCTTCATCATCGAGATCGGATCGGGCAGCGGGACATGCGGGGCGTTTCTGCCGGCCTATTCATGCGTCGATGCGGTGTTCTGGGCGCCGAACCGCGACGCGCTGATGTACGCGGCTCGCGTTGCGCGGCAACCGTATGCGCTTGCGGCGGGTCCGGTGGTGGTCACGGCCGCTCTGCATATCACCCGCGCGCTGGCCGGCGCGCCGATCACGCTTACCGCCACGTTCGACGACGGCGCGCTGGGGAGCGGGTCGGGCAGGCCGGCGGCGCAGGCCATCACTGCCGCCGAGTTCTTCGTGGATGCGCTGCCTTGGGAGGGCGGCACGCCCATCGCCCTGCGCGCGCTCGACGGCATCTACAACACCCCGCGCGAGACGGCCATTGCCGTGTTCGACGCGCACCTGTCACCGGGCCGGCACACTGTGTATGTGCGCGGGCGCGACGCCCTGGGCAACTGGGGGCCGCTCACGGCATTGTGGTTGTGGGTCGATCCGGACACGCGCGGTCTGTTGACCGGCGCAACGACCTCGATCGACGGGTGTGATGCTGCGTCCGCGCCACTCGCCGGCGTCATACTGACCGCGACCGGCGCTGGCGGCGCATCTGCCACGGCGCAATCCAATCTCGCTGGCGACTATCGGCTCCATCTTGACGAGGGAGTGTACACGGTCACGGCCTTCGCGCCGCAGCACGCGTCGGCGACCCGGCTGGTGACGCTGACCGCCGGCCAGACCACGACGCTTGACATCGCGCTCGTGCGTTTGCAGCCTTGCCTGAGTGTGACGCCTTCCACGTTGGTTACGGTGGTCGCGCCGGGAGAGAGTGTTCAGATTGTCCTGAGTCTGACCAATGGCGGCATGGCCCCCATCAGCGTGCGCCAATACATCGGCGCCCCAGATATCAAGCCGATCTTCGGCTGGACGCGCAGCGCGCCGGACGCCTCTGGCTATTTCTACGAGGCAATGGCCGGGCTGGATTGGATCGACACGTCGGCGGGCGCGACGCTTGTGCTGGCCGATGATGGCGAGGCGAATGTGTCGTTGCCATTTGCCGTGCCGTTCTATGGCATCACGACCACGGCGCTGCGCGTGGGCGACAATGGCGGCGCGCTGCTCGGCGTCACTGCCGGCGATGTGTGGGTTGCCAATCGCCCGTTGAGCGACACGACCGGCGTGCCCAATCATTTCATCGCGCCATTCTGGGACGATCTCTATCCGGCCGGCTCGCTGCGCTGGCAGATCGCTGGCGTTGCGCCAAATCGCAAAGCGGTTGTCGCGTGGCATCAACGCGCGCACTTTCACGTCCAGACCGACACCCTCACTTTCCAGGTGGCGCTGGCTGAGGGCGGGGGCATCCTCTTTCAGTATCAGGATGTGGACCTCGGTCACATCGGCTACAGCTTCGGCGCGAGCGCGACCGTCGGCATTCGCGGGGCGGCCCCGGCCCAATCGCTGACCTTCTCGCACAACGCGCCGCGTGTGTGGGAGGGGATGTCGATTTGTTTCCGCCGGCCGACGCAACCGCCATGCTGGGCCGGCGCTGTGCCGTGGCTCGATCTGTCGCAGCCAATCACGCTGGCGGGTGGCGAGACGAGGTTCATCAGCCTTGCGCTGTCTGCGCCGCCGTCGGATACCCTGCCTGTGTATCGCGCCACGGTGTTGATCGACAGCGCCGAGTTGCCGGCGCTGGTCACGCTGCCTGTGACCATGCTCACCCGCCCATTGCCTTTTCAGACTTATCTCCCATTCACCACACACCCATGACCATGACATTGACCCCATCCGCATTCGGCCCCTCCTATCACCTGGCGCTGGACACGATCTATCAACGCCCGACGCGCGGCATCCCAAGCTGGTTGTTGCACATCATGGAGCATCGCCACATCGAGCGGCTGGCCGGCGCGCAGCCGGGCGAATATGCGCGCGACCCGCACCGCGTCTATCTCGCCTTTCAACGCAACATTGGCACGTGCTTGCTGGACCAATATCTGGCCGAAAACCCCCTGACGATGGGCGACCACGGCTATGAGGGGACAGCGCACGGCGCGACGACCGGCGCCGAAACCATCGTGTGTGATGGCATGGTGATCGATTCGCCCGAAGCGGTGGTCGCGCACCTGGAGCAGGTTGAGTTTCCGCGCATCCGCCGGCGCATTGTCGCGTTCGATGAAGATGCGCGGGTGAAGGAGATCATCGCCGGCGAGCGCGACATGCAAACCCGGCTGGGGCCGGATATGCTCAAAGGCCCCTACGCCTGTATCGATTTCCCCGCCCTGGCCTACAGCGCCTATGGCTACCAGCACTACTTCATGGCCTGGGTGTTGTACCCTGACGTGATGGAGCGTCACTTCGCCCTGCAGGCCGACGCGGCGTCGCTGAACAATCGCGCAGCCGCGCGCGCCTTCGTGGAAGGTAACTTGCCGCCGCTGTGCCGGCTCGATCACGATATGGCCGACTCGCGCGGCACGCTCGTCAACATCCGTTCGCTCGATCGCATTTGGTTCCCGCACTTCGCGCGCTGCCTCGAGCCGGTGCTGCGGGCCGGCGTGCGCCTGATCTGGCACTGCGACGGCAACCTGATGCAGATGATCCCTCGCCTGCTGGAAGTCGGCATTCGCGGGTTCCAGGGTTTTCAGTATGAGGACGGCATGGACTATCCGCGCATCTGCGCCATGCGCGCCAGGGATGGCGACCCTCTCATCATCATCGCCGGCGTGTCTGTCACGCGCACGTTGCCGATGGGCGCACCGACAGACGTGAAGCGCGAGCTGGCCTGGCTGGTCGAACACGGGCCAAAGGCCGGCCTGTTTCTGGGTGGCTCCAGCTCCATCACCCCCGGCGTGCCGTGGGCCAATATCGAGGCGCTGGTCGAAGGCTTGAAGTATTACCGCGAGCGCGGGCGCTGAGCCTGCGCGCATAGACGGGCTGTCTACGCTTTCATTCTCCCGGCCAGCTTTCGCCAGGCCGAACCACGCAGACGTCGATAGGCCGGCCAGAACTGCTGTTTGATCTCATCACCCTGGCGAGCGTGCTGCTGCGCGATCTTGTTCAGTGTCTCCACAGCCCCGGGCGGCAGATCTGCGGCGTGCCGCGCGCACAGGTCGCGCATGCGAGCGATAGCCACCTGCGCATCCTGATAGCGCCCCAGAATGTCCTGGATATCGGCCAGTCGTCTCATCATGACGCGGGCCGGCTTGCCATACAACACCTCCGCGCAGTCCAGCGCGTAGCGCAGGCGCTTGCACTGAATGCGCACGGCGTGGAAGTCCGGCGGCGGCGATGTGTCGCTTAGCGCGTCGGCCAGCCGGCGCACGCGCCGATAGCGCCGCCGGATCAAGCGTGGCATCACCCGCGCCGCCGGTTTGCCTGCCAGACGTGGCAGGCCATGCTCCTGCGTGGCCAGCACACTCAGGCTGACCTTCAGACGTTCGTAGCGGGCCGAATCCAGCGCGTCGAGCATCTGACGGCGCGCGGCGTGCCGGTCCTGCTGGAGCAGGTGTTGCAATGCTTCGAGCGCGACGCCCTCCTGCGAGCCGGCTGTTGCCAACCAGGCGCCGATCTGTTCCAGATGCACATCGAGGTCGCGCACGTCACCCAACGCCCCGGCCAGCCAGCGCAACTCCTCGGCCAGCGCGATGGCCTGTTCTGGCAGTGCGTCTTCGAACAAACGCAGGATCGAACGCAGCCGGCGCGTCGCCACCCGCATGGCGTGCAGGGCCTCGATGTCGTCGCCCATGCGCGCTGCCGGCTCCTGCTCCAACATCTCGATGGCGCGCCGGCGCAACATCATCAGCGCCAATGCGCCCAGTGTCATGTCGCGCGCGGCGTCGCTGTGGTGAGCCAGCGCGGGGAACAGGTCGGCGGTGGTGGCCGGCCTCAAACCCCGCGCAGCCAGGGCGATCTCGAACTTGGAATGTTCCGCTTCGCGCAGAGAACACGCCTTGCGCGCCTCATCCACGAATGGCTGCAAGACCGGCGCCATGCCGGGGGCGGCCTCGATCTCGATGCGGCGCAGGGTCGCCGGTGTCTGACCGATGACTGTCGTTTTGTCCAGCGCGATTTCACCTGCTGGCTGGCTGCTCGCGGACAGCGGGATGGTCTTGCGGCGCGTGACGATCTCGAAGATCGGTTCGAGGCGCGCCGGCCCCGCGACGGCGCGCGCGCGATCGCCCACTGGGCCGGGCGCAGTCAACAGCGCCGTTGACAGGTTTCCTGTGTCGATTCCCTCCAGCGTTTCGGTGATCTCGCGGCGTCGGCGAACGCCCGCCTCGGCGGCCGCCAGTGATTTCAAGGTGGCTTCTGCCGGGTGGTTGCCGGGGCCGACGGCCTGCCGCACCCGCAGCGCGTAACCCGAACGATGCACGCGCCAGTCGCCGGTGTCGAAATACGTGTCGTGATGCGTCTCAACGCAGGCTTTGCCGGGCGCAAGACCATGCCGGCGGGCAGTGCGTCTCAGACATCTCTGCGCCTCACCCATACGGTCTGCGTCGAACTGCCACTCGATTTCGTGCTGGTCAGTGTTCATGGTGTCCGGTCTCATTCATCTGCCGCTCATCTGCCGCACAGACCACAGACCTAGCATGAAGAAAATCTCTGGCGCTGCATGGATGCTGCGCCAAACATAGGGAGCACAAAACTTTGAACCAAACAACGAATCTGGGGGGCGCAACCAGGAGTCCCAGTCGAAGAATCGCCCCTGGGCCGCGCGGCATTCCCATTTTGGGCAATGTTCCGGAGGTGCGGGAGAAGGGCGGCTTGATTCAATTCTACAGCCAGGTGCATCGCGAGTACGGCGATGTTGTGCGTGTGCGCATGGGGCCGATGGATCAATACCTGATTGCGCAGCCTGACCATGTGCGGCATGTGCTGGTGGCCAATCGTCAGAACTACTGGAAGGGTGTTGCCATGAACCGGGTAAAGCTGTTGTTGGGCAACGGCTTGTTCACCAGCGAGGGTGAATTCTGGCAGCGCCAGCGCCGGCTGATGCAACCCCCGTTCACCCCGCGCGGCGTCACGCAATTTGGCGAACCGATGGTTGATCTGATCCAGCGGACGCTCGATCGTTGGGAGTCGCCTGCGCGGGCCGACGCCGTGCTCGACATCGGCCAGGAGATGATGACGCTGACGATGGGCGTGATTGCCGAGACGATGCTGAGCATCGACATCACGCGCGACGATGTCGCCGGCAACGCCGCCGAGGCTGGGCGCGCATTCGCGTACATGCTCGAATTTATCAGCCGGCAATCTGCAACCGCGTTCAGCCTGCCACTCTGGATACCTACGCCGGCCAACCGGCGCTTCAACGCTGCGTCTGCGCTGATTCGGGATTTTCTGGGTGGCGTCGTGCGCGAGCGGCGCGAACTCCACCGGCGCGCCGGCCCGCAGCAGCGCGATTTGCTCGACACGCTGCTGAATGCCCGCGACGAGCAAACCGGCCAGGGAATGGATGACAGCCAGGTTTACGACGAGGTGATTACCATCTTCTTCGCCGGCCATGAGACGACAGCCCAAACGCTGACCTGGTTGTGGTACTTGTTGGCAAAGCACCCCGATGCAGAGCGCCGGCTGCATGATGAAGTGGACCGCGCGCTGGGTGGGCGTGTGCCCACGCTGGCCGATTTGCCGAATCTGCCCTATGCGCGCATGGCGGTTGAAGAGGCGATGCGGCTATATCCGCCGGCGTGGATCTTTGTGCGCGAATCGTACAACGACGATGAGATCGGCGGCTACCACATCCCGGCCAAATCGATGATCGTGCTCAGTCCCTATCTCACCCATCGCCACCCCGATCACTGGCAGCGACCAGAGGTGTTCGAGCCGGAGCGATTTGCGCCGGAGCAAGTTGCAAAGCGGCATCACTACGCCTACTTCCCCTTTGGCGGTGGGCCGCGCACCTGCATCGGCAACAACTTTGCGCTGCAGGAAGCGCATCTGGCTGTGGCGATGATCGCGCAACGCTATCGGTTGCGATTGCAGACGGGTGAAGAGATCCAGCCAAAGATGATGGGAACACTTCGGCCGGCTGCGCCAGTGCTCATGCGATTAGAGCGCCGACCACACATACAGGCTTAAACTTGCTCTGCACTGCGCAGATAAATGGGCAAATAGGAGGAGCGTATTCAGGCGCTCCTCCTTTTTGTTTTGTTGTCTTTGCAGAAGATCACAGCACTGCCCGTGGATGAATGCGTAAGCTGCGAGATGACTACAATGCATCGCGTTCTTTCGTCCGTTGCTGCCTGATTGAGCCGATCGATTTGGTGAGATTTGCCGGGCCGACCGGTGAACTTGGTATATTTTTCGATCCCAGGCAGAACATGAGCTTCATGCAAGCGCGCATCCATCATCCAGGATTCCTGATTCCTCTGGCCGTTCTTCTTGTGGCAAGTGTGGGTTATCTGGCGTCGCCGGCGCCGCCGGCTGCGCACGCCGCCATCGAAGAGATCGGGTTCAATGTGTGCACACGCGGCATGGTGGTTGCTGTCTACGGCACTGAGTCAGGCTACGCCACGGTCTCGTACAGGGTGCGCGACCGATCTGGAGAATTAGATTACGTCTGGTCATACGAGCGCAGAGACGGAAGCTGGATCGATTTCTACTTCGTTGAGTTCGAAGTTCCCATTCCAGACGGGGTGGTGGGCCAGTTGTTCGTTCGCTATCCTGAGGGCGCGTCGGCCACACGCGATTTCATCGCCTATGAGGATTGCCGACATGTGTCCCAGAGCCAGATTCGGGGGATTTCCTATGAGGATATCAACCAGAATGGCGTGCATGACCGTGACGAGCCGGTGTTGCCGCACGCTTACTACAAGCTGACCACGGGCGGCAACTGGTTCATGTGCGGGTTCACGGATGGCAATGGCGAGTATCGTGTCTCCATCGACCCCGGCGCATACTATGTCTTTCCGATTGCGCCGCCCGGCTACCGCCCCGTGGCGCTTCGCCTCAACACGGAAGTGGTGTTCGGGAGCTCCAACTTCGCAGTGGACATGGGTTTTGTGAAGGATCCCAGCGCGCCGCTGGAGACGTGCGATCTGTACAATCCGCCGCGTGGCGGAGATATGCCGGTTGTGGTGATCGGGCCAGACTGAGCGGTGCGTGGTGAACCCCCGGCTTGCCCGGGCGCGCTGGTAGAATCGCTGACCTGGGTTGAAGGTTAAGGCTTGCAGGCCGGGTGGTGTGACGATTCAAGGGCGAAGAATGCGCGCCGGCCTCGTGCAGCAAGATTCTGGACAGGAGCGCGAGGGATGCAAGAGATAGCGGGCCGGCCACTGGATGTCGTGGAGTATGCCGCGCCAATCGAACACAAGCGCGCTGCCGGCAGTGTGGTTAGCCTGTGGAGCGAATCGCTTGCCATCCTGTCTGCTCACTCCGGCCCAATCCTGACACTGGCGCTGTTGGGTTTTGCCGGCGCAGGCATTGTGGGACAACTGCTCAACACAGCGCTCACGTTTGAAAGCTACGCCCGCACCGGCAGTTTCTTCTCCTCTTTCTTCAACCATCTCCAGGCACAGTATCTGGCGCAGGCGGTGTGCGGCGCCTTCACGCTGGCGCTGGCGCGCGGTGGCGTGACCTGGATCGCGCTGAATCACGGCACGGGATGTCGTATCTCGCTGGGCGCAGCGTGTCGCGCGGCGCTGGAACGCTGGCCGGCGTTGTTGCTCGCCGCCGCTCTCTATGGCGCGCTGATTCTGGCCGGCATCGCGGCGCTCACAGTATGGCTGCGCGAGCTGCAGGTCGATTCGAGCAACCTCGGCCGCATTAGCTTTGACGTGGCCGGCATCTCCTACGCCATCACAGTCCGCTCGATCGGCGCGCTGATCCCCGACGCTGGCTCTCCGTTCTCCGAACTACTCAACTATGCACGCGTGCTCATACGGCGCTCCGCGTCAGGGTACACGTGGCTGGCCCAACACTATGGCGGCCGTGCCATCTCAAGCGCGTGGCTGGTTGGACTTGCCGGCATCGTCTCGATCATTGTGGTGGATGCGCTGTTGAGGATGCGCTTTGCCGCGATCATGGGGTCGGCCAGCGGGGGATTCGCGCGCGCAATGTTGGCGTGCCTGCGTATTGGCGTGCGCCGTTTTGGTGCAGTGGTCACGCACGCCTGGCTGGTGCGCCTGGCTGTCTTCGGCGTGTCTGTGTTGTTTGTGATCGCGCCGCTGACTGTCGCGCAGGGGGCACTGGTGGCCTGGCTGGTGCGGACAGCCGGCTCGTTCTGGCCGTATCCGGTCAGCCAACTGGTGTTCGTCGCCGGTTCGAGCCTGGTGATGATGGTGTTTGCCGCTTTCGCCACGGTCTATGACGCGCGCCAGTACCTGGCGCTGCTCAGCCAAAGCAGGGCAAGGCGGACTGTGTCCGCGCAGGCCGGGTTGTCCGGCTCAGCGGGCCGGCGGACTGTGTCCACGCTGTTGTGACGGGGGCTGCTGGATGGCGCTCGCCAGCGACTCATCCCTGTGCACGATCCGCACGATGGCGCCGGCCTCGGTGAGCGCGCCAACGACGGGTGCGCACGGCTCAGTTCCCCCGAAACTTTGCGCATCGATGACGATGGCCACCATGCGCAGGCCGGCGCGCGTCATGTGCTGCGCCACGCCTGTCCAGCTCAGGTCGGTCGATGGCGAGATGGCAATCACAGTCGAGCCGCGCGACAACGAGGGGCTTTCGGCGCGCAGCACGCGGTTGAAGGGCACGTCGCCTTCGGCGCGCAGCACGCTCAATATTTCCATCAACTTGCCGTATTGGCGCTCGCCGCGGTCGCTGGCCAGGGCTTCGCGCCGCCGGCTGTATGCGATCAATCCCACAGCCCGCTCCTGGCGCAGGAAGTGCTGCGTGATCGACGCCGCGATGGAGATCGCATACTCTTCTGTGGCAGGCGGCAGGGTGAAGGGCTGCGCAGAGTCAGGCGCATGCGCCGGCGCATCCGCCGTGATATGCGCCTCACGATGCAGATCGAGCAGAATCCATAAATCGGACATGGGATCCAGCTCGAACTCCTTGACGGTCAGCCGATTGCGTTTCATGGTGATCGGCCAGTGGATGCGGTTGATGCCATCACCGTTCATGTAATCGCGCACGCCGGCGGCGTTGGTGGTGACGTAGTGGGTGCGCCGGCGCAGGGTGTCGCCGCCGGGCAGTTGGCCTGTCGGCAGGGGGAACTCGCGGAAGTTCTCGGTCGCGGGGTACACCAGGATGCTGTGCACGCGATGGATGGCGCGCTCCATCTGGTAGATGCCAAGCGGGTCGCCGCTGCGCACCACGATGGGGCCCAGGTTATAGCGGCCGCGCTCGCGGCACAGCGTGTGTGTGCGCCAGCCGCGCCACTGTCTGGCGCCGATCAGTCCCGTCACCCGGCTGGCTGCATGGCCGGGCAATGTGGAGTGGTCGCGCACTTCGAGCCACAACTTGGGAATGCGGCTGAGGTTGTAGAGGATGAACTCTTCTTCGAGTATCTGGCCGGCCTGCGCGGCGCGGGTCAACGTGCGGCGGCGCAGGCGCAGCCAGTTGACCGAGACCCACGCCCATGCCACCGAGATGACGATCAGTGTGAACAGCGCGCCGGCAAAGCTCCACCACAACGAGCGTCCACTGCTCAGCGCGCCGACCGCCGTCACGAGGAATAGTAGCCAGATGACGCGATAGCGAGTCACCCTGTCACCGTGTCATCCTGTCACCGGGTTCACCGGGTTCACCGGGTCACCTTGGCTCCTGGCACAGGGATGGAGCGCAGCAGTTCATCGAGGATGCCGCCCGTGTCGATGTCTTTGATGCGGGCTGCCGGGCTGATGATGACGCGATGGCCGAGCGTGGGTTGCGCCAGTGCCTTGACATCGTCGGGGATGACGTAGTCGCGCCCGTGCGTGACTGCGCGGGCCTGCGCCGTGCGATACAGAGCCAGCGCGCCGCGCGGGCTGGCGCCCAGGTATACGTCGGGATGCGAGCGAGTCTTGTCGATGAGTTCGACGATGTATTGCTTGATAAGCGCGTCGACGTACACTGATTTGAGCTGCTCCTGCATATCCAGCAGTTCGGTGGTGGACGTGACTTGCGCGATGTCGTCGATGGGGTGGTGATATTGCTGGGCGTCGAGAATGGCGATCAACTGGTCGGGAGTTGGGTAGCCCAGCGAGATGCGCATCAGGAAGCGGTCGAGCTGCGCTTCGGGCAGCGGAAAGGTCCCTTCGTATTCGATTGGGTTCTGGGTCGCCAGCACGAGGAAGGGCGGATTGAGCAGATGGGTCACGCCGTCCACGGTGACCTGGCGTTCTTCCATCGCTTCGAGCAGCGCGGCCTGGGTCTTGGGCGTGGCGCGGTTGATCTCGTCGGCCAGCACGATCTGGGCCATGATGGGGCCGGAGCGAAACTCGAACTCGCCTGTCTTCTGGTTGTAGATGGAGGTGCCGGTGACATCGGCTGGCAGCATATCCGGTGTGAATTGGATGCGCTTGAAAACCCCGCCGATGGATCTGGCCAGGGCTTTGGCCAGCATGGTCTTGCCAACGCCGGGAACGTCCTCGATGAGCAAGTGCCCCTGGCAGAGCAGGCAGATGACGGTCAGTTCGACCGTTTCGCGCTTGCCGAAGATGACTTTTTCGACATTGGATATGAGCCGGTTGGAGAAATCCTGTATCGCCTGCATGAATCCCTGCTTTGTGGCGCAATCGCCGGCCGCGCGCAGGACGCCACAAGTTGACGCCGATCCTGCGTTGATGGGCGCTGCGCTCATCGTGGACAAAGTCCGCTGCGTCGCGCGCGCGGATGTTACCACACGCGCGGCGAAGGATCGACAGCTGCACCTCTGCTTTTCATCGAAATCGATATACTTGGCGCAATTTGCCCACCGGCCCTGCTGCTTCGCCATGACGCGTCTGCATCGGCTGGGATCGCGTGCGGACGAAATCCGAACCGGCTTGCTCCGTGATCTCAGGAGGTGAACACAGACAGACTTTGACACATGTTACGGCGCCAATCCATTCCGCTGCGAGACGTTCGAGTTTTCATTCAGACACGCAATCACATTCACGGAATCACACATGGCCATTCAACAGGAGACCAAAGTACAAGGCTATATGCCGCTGGACAGGCCGCCGGCCGGCGCAATGCTCAGTCTGGGGTTCCAGCAGGTTCTGACGATGTTCCCGGCGACGGTGCTTGTTGCTATCCTCACCAAATTCGATGTGGGCGCCACATTGCTCACCAGCGGCCTCGGCACAGTGCTGGCGCTGCTGGTGTCCCGCGGCCGCATCCCGCTGTACTACGGGTCCAGCTTCAGCTACATTGCCGTGGTTATCAGCGCGATGAGCCTGTTCGCGCCGGATTGCTTCAACAACCCCGTCCTGAACTACTGCGGCGAGGGCGTGAGACTGGTTCAGGTCGGCATCCTCGGCACGGCCGTGGTCGAGATTCTGATCGGCTTGCTCATCATGCGGGTCGGCAAGGCCGCGCTCGACAGGGTGCTGCCGCCCATCATCACCGGCAGCGTGGCGGTGGTGATCGGCATTGCGCTGGCCGGCGCCGCGCTCAATAACGCCGCCAGCGGCGGGCCGGTCTTCAACCAGAGCAACCCCCTGCCCGAAGGCATGGCCGGCATCCCCTGGCTTGTGGCATTCATCACCCTGGTTGCCACCGTTGCGTTCTCGGTGTACTTGCAGAATCGTGGCCTGCTCGGCATGTTGCCCATTCTGCTGGGCGCTGTTGTCGGGTATGTGGTGTCCATCCCGTTCGGGCTGGTGAATTTCGATCAGGTGCTCACTGCCGAGTGGATTGCCGCCCCCCGCGTGACTCTGCCGGCCTTCGAGGATCCCCGCGCGTGGTCGATCGTGGTCAGCATTGCGCTGATCGCCATCGCCACCATCCCAGAGAGCACGGCTCACCTGTACCAGATGAGCCTGTACATCGACGCGCTGGCCAAACAACTGGGCCGCGCCCCAATGGAGATCAAGAAGCTGATCGGTCTGAACCTGGTAGCCGACGGTGTGCAGGATGTGGTGGCCGGCGCACTGGGTGGCGCAGCCGGCACCAACTACGGCGAGAACAATAGCCTGATGGCCATCACGCGCAACTACTCGTCGTGGGTGCTGGCCGTGGCCGGCCTGATTGCGATTGCCCTTGCCTTCATTGGCAAGCTGGCTGCGTTGATCGGCACCATTCCGGTCGCCGTCACCGGCGGACTGGCAATCTACCTCTTCGGCGTAATCGGTATGCAGGGCGTGGCGCTCATCCAGTCCGAGAAGGTCAATCTCTTCGAGCCGCGCAACCTGGCTATTGGGGCGATCATTCTGGTCACCGGCATCGGCGGGTCGATGGCGCTGCCCAACGGCCTGTTCCCTTTCCAGATTCCGGTTATCTTCCCCAACGGGATCCCGGCCATCGTGTTTGCCGCCATCGCCGGCATCCTGCTCAACCTCTTGTTTGTCGTCCTGCCGCCCCGGCTGTTTGGCGTGCAGGAGCGCGAGAACCTGAACGGTTAGCGCCTCGCGCCGGCCTCAACATGGACAGTAGGGGCGAGCAGCGCTCGCCCCTATTCGCCCCTACAAGCAGCCGCTCGCCCGTATGAGCCTAGCCCAGGCGCAAGTTTCGTACCGTGTCGCCGGCGGCCTTCAACAGCCGGTAGGGCGTATCCGGTGGCACCGTGCAACCTGGCCCGATCAACAGCTTGCGCGGCCCGGCTTCCTCCACCGAGCGCGTGATATCCGCCTTGATATCGTCCACCGACTGATAGGCGATCTTCGTCTCGTCCATGCCGCCCAACAGCGCGGCCGAAGTCATCTGGCGAGCCTCTGAAAAAGACGGCGGCGACGCCAGATGCGACCAACTGAATATCTCGACCGGATAAGATAGGCAGCGGTCGAAGCGCAGATTGAAGCCATGCACGTGTGCAACGCGGGTCATGCCCGCTGCCGCTTGTAACACACGCTGGTCATAAGGCGCGGCAAATTCGGCGTATTGCGCTTCGGTCAGGCCGCCATTGGCCGGGTCAACGGCGCCATTGACCGAGTAAAAGATGCCGTTGATCCCCAGCTTGCGCAACTGAGCAATGTACGCAATCAGCGTCTGCGTAACCGCCTCCAGCGCAACGTGGCCGGCCTCCGGGTTGCTCAGCACCAGGTCGCGCACCTGCCGGCCTGTGCCGCGCACCAGCGTTTGCAGCGGGTCGAACAGCGTGTCCAGGATCGCCACGTCCGGCCCGATTTCTGCGCGAATGCGGCGCAGACAGGCCAGTTGATTGGCGTATGTGGGATGATCCATCGGCAGCGGCTTGAACGCCAGTAAGTGCTCGCGGGTCGTCACGTTGGGCACGCCGGGCAACGGCAGGCGATAGTCGTTCATCGTCTTCATGAAATCCCAGTCGTATGTCCTGAAGAAGTTGACATGCAGCCGGGCGGTTTCTTCACCAGAGTAATGCTCGCTGGCAAAGTGCACCCACATGCATACCGGCAGCCGGTCGAGATCGTCGCCGCGAACGGCTGCATTGAATCGCTCCAGTTTTGTCATCGCTTTCATCGGGTTTGCTCCATAAAACTATGTCAGATATCGCCACTTCGGCCTGTGCCATCTGCAGGCCGGGTGCGCCTCGGCAGATGGACCCCATCATAAAGGCGTGCGGCATGCGAGGATGCTCACGCGCACCAGCCTCGGCGTGCCAGAGAGAGTCGCGACCGGCCTCTTGTGTCCGAAGGCTGCTATCATGGTGCCATCTTGAACGATTCGAACGATGTCCGCAGAGACCTGTTGAACGCTTTTGAGACCCGCGAGGCATCGTAGCATGGATATAGCAATGAGAATGAGAGTGCGGGCGCTTTCACGCGCCGCGATCATGTTATTGGTGCTGCTGGTGGTGGTGGCTCCTGTGGCAGATGCTCAGAATACCAGCGTGCTGATGCAAGAGGACTTCGAGGGGCAGTTCGCCAATGATCCGAATTGCCAGGACGGCAAGTGCAACGTGCCCCAGGGCTGGCGGGTATGGTTCATTCCACACCGCGACACCGACCCGCAAGGCGTCAATTACCCGCCGGCATACGGCCAGATCGGCGAAGCGAACCGGGTGAAGAGCGGGGCCGGCGCGCAACGGCTCTTCACAGAGAATCGAACGTTCACCGCCGGCATCTATCGCGTGGTCAGTAACGTCAAAGTTGGGTCGAAGCTGCGCTTCAGCATGTGGGGGCAGTCCTGGTCCACCAACGACAACAGCCCAATCTCGGCTCGCCCATCGACCGATATCAAGCTCAAAATCGGTATCGATCCCGGCGCTGAGGGCGACACCCAGCCCAGCCCGTTCAACGGTCGTGTAGTCTGGTCGGCCGAGCAGGACGCCAAAGACGCCTTCGTGCAGTTTACCGTCGAGGTCGAGGCCAAAACCAGCACGGTTATCGTGTGGACCTATGCCACCATGAAGGATGTGGTGCGCCACAACGAGGTATTCTGGGACGATGCGCTGTTGGAGGTGATTGCGCCGGCCCCGACTGCGCAGACCTTGTCCGACCCGCCGGCCGCTGACGCTACACCGGCGGCTGAGGCGACTGCTATCGGAACGGGCGGACCCGAGGCAACGACGCCGCAGATGACTGGTGGCATTACCTACACCGTCAAGGCCGGCGATACCCTGTTCGGCATTGCGCTGGAGTACAACAAGGATGTTGACGAACTGCGCCGGCTGAACCAACTGGAGAGCGATCTCCTGTCTATCGGCCAAGTGCTGGTGATCGAGCCGTCGGTTGCGCAGGAGCCTGCGCCCACACAGGACCCGCCGGCTGCCGGACCGGATGCTGGCAATGTCGCCGGCGACCCTGCCGGCGCCCAAACCGACGTGGCTGCGGCTTTGGCACAGGCCGAGACACCCCCCGCTGCCGAAGGCGACGCCACATCGACGCCATCTGTCGGTGCGCTGTGTGTGCAAGCCTATTTCGACAACGATGGCAACGGGGCGCGCGACCCCGGCGAAGATCTGGTCCCAGGAATCCTTTTCAGCGTCACATCGGGCGGCGAATCCAAAGGGACATACACCAGCGACGGCGTCAGCGAGCCGTATTGCTTCACCGAACTGGCAGTGGGCGCCTACACCGTTGCAGCCATGATCGGGTCGGACTATGTGGCGACAACGCCGCTTAACGACACAGCCAATGTTGGCGGAGGCATGAATGCGCTGTTCTCGCTCGGCATCCGTCACGCCAGCGCAGCCCACAAAGTGATCGAGTATACGCCGACGCCCTCCTCCGGCGCTTCTGACGGCGCAGGCAGTCCAAGCCTGCTGGCAGTCCTGGCCACTATCGGTGGCGCGCTGATCATTCTGGGCGCGGTGGGCTTCGGCGTCCTGTTTTTCCTGCAAAGCCGCCGGCTATAAGCCGCCAGCCACTGCCATTCAGCAGTCGGTCCGACGTGTTGTTGAGTGAAGCGAACCGGCATCGCGCGGTGCGCGCCATCCCTTGATCTGTAGGTATGTTGAATAGACCTTCGGATCGATCTCGTGTCGGCGCCGTTCTGGTCGTGCTGCTGGTTTGCGCGCTGGCGAGCGCGCTGGCGAGCGCGGTCATCTGGCTCGGCCCCGGCATCCTCAACACCCGTGCCGGCGGTGACAGCCCATTTCTGTTGCAGCGGGTATATGAGTTATCCGCCAACCTGCGCGCCGGCCAGTTTCCCGCCCGCTGGATGCCCAATGCGGCCTATGGGCTGGGCTACCCGTTCTTTCACTTCTACGCCGCGCTGCCCTACTATTTGGCGGCCGCGTTGAACCAGATCGGCTTTGACCTGTTGGTTGCAATCAAGCTCACCCAAACGATGGGCATGTTTGC
>DAOUDB010000030.1:0-14967 GCA_034431495.1 Thermoflexales bacterium | reverse complement strand
ACCCGATCGTCGTCGTTGCCGAACTTCGGGCAGGACTGGAGCATGGCCCATGTTGCGGCGACCTCTGCGTCATGCGGCGCTTCGCGCTGCGAGGCCCGCAACGCCGCAAGCAGGCGTTGCGCACTGAGCCTGCCGCCGAACACCAGCTCGCGGATTGCGCACAGCGCATCGGCCACGTTGGCGATGCCCGCCAGATTGATCACGCCGCTGTTGTAGCGCGCGCCACCGGCGTTGAAGTCGAGGCCGCGCTCGAGGCAATCGTCGATGAACAGGCTGCGCAGCGGCTGAGGTTGTTGCGCAGCCTTCGACGCCTGATCCTTGTTCACGCAGGCGATGACATTGCGGATTTCGGCGCGCAGGTCGCCCAGCGCGGCTTGCATGAAAGCTTCGAATGAGGGGGCTTGTTCCAGCCGGCCTTCGATGCTGCGGGCCAATACGGCCAGCAGGTTCAGCCCGCCGTCGATCGAGCCGACGTTCGAGCAGCCGTGCAGCATGGTCTCGGTGCAGCCGCCGAAAGCGATCTTGTCCAGGTCGCGCTCGACGCCGGGAAAGATGGATGGCAAGGCTGCTCGATACGCTTCCTCGTTGTACAACGCCGGCAGCCCGCAGCCGGTGGCAATGGAGTCGATGGCGCGGTTCCAGATGGATTCCGGCATGTCGCGCCGCACGCGCAGGGCCAGATTGGGCCGCCGCGAGTGACCGGCCGCTTCGAGACAGAGTTCAGTCAGCGTGTTATAGGCCGGCGCTCCGTCTGGCGTGCTCCCACCGATGGCGACATTCCAGCCTGAGCAAGCATCGATGTTGCGCCACATCAACCTGACCCAGCTCAGCGCCTCGTCGCGGGTCACAAGGCCGGCTGCCAGATCAGCATCCAGATAGGGGCCGAGGTCTTGATCGAAGCGCCCCAGGTTGTCGCAGCCGTCCACGTACCACAGCCAGTTGGTGGCGACCAGCGCTTCGTAAAATGTGCGCGCCGGCTCGATCGGCACATGCTCGAATGCTGCCAGCAGCCGCGCTGCCGTTGACGTCTTCTCGGAATCATGGCGCATGGCGCGCGCGATTGAATCGCGGGTGCGGCGATGAAGCGCATACAGTCCGGCCAGCACATCGCGCAGCGCGTCGTAGAACCCGGCTTGCGCGGGTTCACGCGCGGCGCGGGCATGGCGCTCCAACCGGCTGGCATAGCCCTGCAATCCTTCGCGCAACACGCGCCCAAAATTGATGATGCTATGCGTGTATCCACCACCCCCCAGGCTGTACTTTGGCGGGATTGAAGACCCGACGCGATACAGGCGTCCTGCGTCGTGCGCGGCCTGGGCCAATGCTTCGGCGGCGCCGTTGCGCAGGCTGCGCTGCTTTTCCGCCAGCGCAGTCAAGCTGGTCGTTAACCCCGCCCAGTAAGAAAACTGGACGACGGCAGGCGAGCGCGGAAAGGCAGTTGCGCCGGATGGGTATAACGGGATCCCAGACCATGCCGGCAAATCTGATTCTTCGAAGTGCCGGCGTAGCGCGCGCGCAACGCGCCGGGTCGGCGCCGCGTCGGGCAGCTCCATGAACCCGGCTGCCAGAGGTTCGCCGGCGCGGGTCAGGGCGAGGCTCACGGTATTTTGCCGGTTGACATCAGACATGGTCATCTCCTTGCGGCGTTGCGGATCGTGGCGCCGCAGGCATTGTATGACACACAGCCGCACTTGGCGGTGCGCTGGTCGCGCCAAACGTCGCCCTGCCGATAATGGATGGCGACGCGCGAACCAGTTCGCTACAACCCGGTCAACACACAGGAGACAAGTGATATGCAACGCTCCGAGCGATTCCTCACCGCCGTCCAGCGCGGCCAACCTGATCGCGTGCCGCTGTTCGATTTTCTGTTCCAGCAACCGTTGTACGAGGCGCTCATCGGGCGCCGGCCCAGCGGCTACAACGGGCGCGATGCCGTCGAGTGCGCGCTTGCGCTCGACCACGACGGGGTGTGGCTGCCGTTCGGGGGCTTTAGCGGGTATCAGCCAAAGTATCTGTCCGACGATGTCTATCAGGACGAGTGGGGCACGGTGTACCAGAAGAACGCTTCATCATGGCCGATCGACGCGCCCGTCGATTACCCGATCAAGACGCGTGATGACTTGCGCCGCTATCGCGCGCCGGACCCGACGCTGCCAGGGCGCGAGGCTGAGATCGTGGCTGCGCGTGACATGCCGAATGACGGCATCGCCTTGTTGGGCGGTGTGTCGGGGCCAGTGACGACCACCTGGCTGCTGATGGGCTACGAAGCCATCTCATTCGCCTTGTATGATGAGCCGGACATCATCGACGACGTGTGCCGTATATCGAACGAGTTTGCCAAAGAAGCCGCGCGCCGCTCGGTCGAGGCGGGTTGTGTGGCGATGTGGGTGAGCGAGGATTTGGGGTCCAGTTGCGCCGGCATGTTCAAGCTCGATCATTACCACCGGCACTTTCTGCCACCCTTCGCCGAGTTGGTCGAGCACATCAAAGGGCTGGGTGTGCCGGTGCTAATGCACTCGTGCGGGCATATCAACAGCTATCTGGATGATCTGGCCTAGACCGGTATCGACGCCATTCATCCCTTGCAGCGCACGGCGGGCATGGACCTGCGCGCCGTCAAGGCGAAGTATGGCCGGCGCCTGTGCCTGATCGGCAACATCGATTCGTCACGCACGCTGCCCTACGGAACGCCGGAGGACGTGGCGCACGAAGTGCGCGAAGCCATCGATATTGCCGCGCCGGGCGGTGGCTACATCCTGGCTTCGGATCACTCGTTGCACGATGGCATCCCGATCGACAACATCACGACGATGTTTCGCGTCGGCGCCGAATATGGCCGGGCGGCGTATTCAAAGCCGTGACGCGGGCTTCATGGCCCGGCCGGCGCGCTGACCATCAGGTCGTCGGCGCGCGTGCCGAGTCCGAAATGCCGGAAGCCAATTGCGCTGGCTGTCCATCCGGCATCCAGTGTGCGGCTGATCTGCCAGTTTGGCTCCATGCCGCCCTCAGGCCACGCCTTGGCGCGCAACGTGCCCTGCGCATAGTCAACATCCAGCCGGACGATGTACCAGCCGGGCGACAGGGGGATGGGCGCAAGCTCGCCCCATGTGTCGTTGCGCATGATGGACAGGTGGTTGGCTTGCGGTAGCGCTGTGCCATAGGCCAGCGTGGCCCAATACTGGACGCCCGGGCCGCGAACTGCCAGGGCAACTGAGTCGTATTGGCCGATGCCATCTGCGGGGATCAGAACGCGCCCGCTCAGCACCAGACTCTGAGATGTCGTCCAGCTTGCGTGCAGCGCGCTGCCATCGGCGGCATAGTTCAGCCGGACAGACTGTTCGGCCTCATCCCACGTCACACTGCCGGCCAGTTCATAGTTGCTCAACGAGTTCACATCGAATGCGTCGTGGTAGATGGCTGTGGGGATTGCCGGCACAACCGCCACGAAGGGCAGGAACGCTGTATATACCGCATGAGGCGCGGTCTGATCGGTGCTGGTGTAGATGCCACCGTCAACCAGCTCCATCATCCCGGTCGCAGTGAACATCGGACTGGGCTTGGCCGACTGGGGTGATGCGGCTGCTTCGCCGTTGGGGCATGTCTTACCGTTGTTGTAGCAGTGAGAGCGGTAACTGCCGCTGGCCAGTTGCCGGAAGCTGAGGTGCAGGTGCGCGTCGGTTGATCTGCCAGTGTTGCCGACCCGGCCGATCGCGCTCACAGGGGCCGTGACAAGAGCGCCGGTCGTGACGCTGATGCCGCTCAGATGAGCGTACAATGTCTGGATACCCTCGGCGTGCATGATCCGCACATAGCATCCGTAGCCGGTGGTGGGGCAGGTTGGCCCACTCGTGCCATCGACAATGCCATTGGCGACCGGCATCAGTAGCGCGCCCTGATCTGGACCATCGAGGCGATTCCAATCGGTCGCATAGTAGTCGTTGTTCGCGTTGCAATGAAAGTGGTTGCCGTAGAAAGATCCCCACTCGCCGACCATCCAGCGCTGACCACTCTGGAAGGGCAGGCGTAACGAAATGGGTGAGTCAGGGGCTTCATGGCCGGGAAATGTGCCGAGCGGACATGTGTTCTGGAGTGGGGTGTTGACTTGATGAAGGCTGATGATGTCGAGTGGCGCAACTACTTGCTGGCGCCATGTCTCCGCAATCTCCAGCGCGACTGGGTGAAAGTTCAGATGCGGAGCTGGTTGCAGCGCCTGCAGGATGTTTAGCGCGCGCGCGACTTGCGCACCATCTGTTGTGGAGATGCCGATGACCGCTATCTGGTCTTGCGCCAACCGGAGTCCCAGTTCGATGCCCGGCTGCGTCGATGCGGTATTCACCGTGTAGCTGAACGTTTCGAAGCCGGCGATTTGCATACGCTCCGGCTGGCCCATGCGGGTGCGCGCAGCCTCCGTGTCGGCTGTCTGACCTGCCCGCCACCGCGCAAGCCAGCTTTCGGCAGACTCGTCCGGCGCGATTGGGGCGATGCCAATCTGTATGCGCAGCGCGTCGTCGGGGAGTGCGCCGGTCTGCTGTGCCAGCTCCGGATCGTAGTTCGTGAATACGGCAACGCCGATGACCACATCAGCCGGCGTGGCTGCGATCTGCCAGTCGCCTGGTATTGGCAACGTGTAGGCGTACAGTGGGTCGGTGTAGGCGATCCATTGGGTCGATGTCCCAAGCGGATTGGAGCCGATGGCCGCCGCGCTGACCGTGATCTGCGCCAATATAAGCAAGCTGCATAAAGCTGGTTCGGCGATGTTTATTCTATTTTCGTCCGTCACGGCACTGCCTCAGTGTGTCACGAAGGCGATTATGATGGCCTTGCCGATATTGTGCGTGATGTTTGATGTTTACGCAAGATGTTTGAGTGTAAATTGTGATGGGCTTAACGTGTCAAATTTGTCTGATCGTGGACGGAATGACGGCCCGGATCAGCCTGCGTCGTGGCCACCCACTCCCAGCGCAGCATCGAGTGCCGCGATGAGCCTGAGGACCACACCGTTGCGCGCCGATGGCTCACGCCAGTTGTCGAAGTCGGCCAGCACTTTGTTAACTCCGCCATCGCCCAGCCGGCGCGCCGCTTCATTCAGTATTTCACGCACCGGTCCGTAGTAAGCGTCGGCAAACCCCAGCCGCTGCTGATAGGGCCTGAGCTGCGCCAGCGCGTGGCTTAGCCCCGGCCTGACATCGACATCTTGCGCCAGGGCAGTCTTGAGGTCGTCAAGAGCAGCGCGCAGTTCGAGATTCATCGCCAGATCGATCAGGAAGCGATTGGCATCGCCAAAGAGCAGGCCCGAACTGGGGCCGGCGGGGTGGGCCTGTCCGATCAGAGAGCGGATGCGTCCAACTTGCTGCCGCATCCGCTCCGGCTCGTCGTCACCGATGGCTTGCCATGCGCCTGCGATGACTTCGCCCTGGCCCGGCACGACCTGATCGGCGAAGCCGGCCAGATCCGCTGTTTCGGGCGTGCCGCCGCGCGCAAAGTGGGCGAACAGGTAGGTATGTGGCAGTTGCAGGCAATGCGTCTGCGCATTGGCCATGATGCCGCGCGGGTAAGCGAGGGCTTTGTATGGTCTCAGCCGCTCGTAAAGCGCCTGGGGAGCGTAGTTGGTCAAGGGGAATGTTGGCTCCCCCTCAATTGCGCCATAGGGATAGAAAAGGCGCCGGGCCGTCAGTCCGAGCTGATCGGTGATCTGGGCATGCTCAGGCCCACAGACGTAAAGCCCCCACGGTTCGGGAATTTGCTCCTGCATCAACGCCAATGTCTCGGCAAATGCGCCGGCCTGGAATTCCAGCCTTGGCTCCGGGTCGCCGGGCTGCGTCTGCGAGGCGATGGCCCAGAACTGGTTGTAGTTTTCCCAGCCGACCCACATCCAGTAGATCATCTCGGCGCTGGGATTGAACTCGCGGAACAACTCGATATGCGCCCGCATCAACGCGACAAATTCGGCGTGGGTCGAGCCGATGTAGCCGCCGGGGTCGCTGTCGATCATGACCAGCGCATCGGCTGCGCTCAGTGGCACAAGTTGTCGCCGCCGGCCCTCGAGCAACAGGCGCACATCGGCGGCGTCAGCGGGATTGCATTTCCGCTCGCACACGAAGTAAGGGCGTTGTTCGAACGTGTAGCCGGCCGAGGCATCATTGCCGATGATGTTGGCGCCGATCGTGATGGCGAAGCGCATGCCATAGGTGTGATGCGCCAGGTCGATGACATGACGCACCTTGTGCAGAAACGCCTGGTCGCTGGCATTCGGGCGCGGTGGCATACAATCCAGAAGCGGCCAGAGCATCACCAGATCGTAACCCAGCGAGGCAAGTCCGCTCAGATAGAGATCCCAGTCATTCAGCGTCCACGTGCGCGCAGCATAAGGGTGGTTGTAGCCCCAGTGTGTGTGAACATACATGCCCGGCATGGCGCATCTCCATTGGCGCGCTGAGTGCGCGGTATCAGCGCGATACGCGGCCGATTTCGTCGAAAGCCAGTTTGACGATGGACAGGCCGGGCGCGTATGATGGATGCGGTCGGAAGTCTGGCGGCGTGCCCCAGGCATAACCCATGAAGTCGCAGCCGCGCGCATGCCACTTGCGCCAACTCTCCGGGTCGCACTCGCCGTCCATGCGCCCGATGATGGTGGTGAAAACACGCTGCTCCGGCCTGCGGATGCTGAGCAGCCAGTCCAACACATCCTCGCTGGTGGATTCGGCGAGCAGCGCGTTGCTTTCGTTCAACATCGGGTGATCTACCCACACGGACTCGCGCGGCTTCCAGAAGGGCACGTTGAACGTAATCTGTGTGCGTGGGCTGATCCGCTGCACGGTGTCGCGGATGCGGCGGAACTGTCTGCCTAATACCTCGCGCTTATATGCCAGATTCTCGTCGGGCGTGATTTCGCCGGCTGTTTTGGGCATAGGGCGCCCGATGATTTCCCGGAAGGGTTGCTCGACGAACCAGGCCGGCTGCACCTGAAATTCGTCGGGCTTGAGATGGCCGTACACGAACCAGTCGAACAAAACCCAATCCACGGGGTATTGAGACAGGAACTCTTCGACGCGAGCGCATAACAGATCGGTCCACGGGCTTTCGGGCGCAAGGAAGCCATGTGGGGCGAACGCCCGGCTGGTTGGTACCACCCACTGATCGCGCAGGTTGCTCATGATCAAATCGGCGCCGACACAAAAGTACGTGCAGAAAGGCACGCCGGCCCGTTGTGAGCGCTCGATCAAGCGCGGGGCCAGTTCGCTGCCAGTGCCAGGCGCGACAGGGCCGAGCCGGCTTGGGTAAAAGGCATAGCCGGAAAATGTGTAGGCTTGACAGAACATCATGGTATTGCCAAAGTCCATGTGCCAGTCGAAGTATTCATCCGGGTCGATGGATGCCCAGTCATGTGGGGCACTCGGTGGCGTGTGGGTGAAGGGCGTATCGAAGTACGTCCAGTTCAGATCGCACATGAACATTCGAATAGGATCGTGGCGCATCGGGTTGTCTCCTTGGGCGAACATTTTCGTGCCGGCGCGACGCCAATGGGAGCTGTGTCTCACAGGCCGCTCTCAGGTTGCGCTCATTCGGATTTTAGCTCTGCACATTATTGTTACCCGATCAGCAAGACCCGTCACACTTGAGACGACGAATTCGCCAGGCGTGATGACTTCAGACGCTGGAGGCTAATCACGGCTTCCAGCGTTCCCGTTTTATGGAGACGACGCGGATGGAATCCGCAACCATTCTTGCGGTGGACGACGATCCGAAACTGCTGGAAATGATCCGCCGCACACTGGTGCTGGAGGGCTTTCGTGTTGTGACGGCATCGCACGGTGCGCAGGCCCTTGACGCGATTCGGGACCATACGCCAGATGTGATCGTGCTGGACTGGTTGATGCCCGGTCTGGATGGTGTGCGGCTGGTCGAGCGGCTACGACAATCCGATGAGACGCCGGTGTTGATGCTGACTGCGCGTCATGCCGTTCAGGACAGGGTCGAGGCGTTGCAGGCCGGCGCCGATGATTATCTGGTCAAACCTTTTGCCCCCGAAGAGCTTGCGGCGCGCGTGCGCGCGCTGCTGCGTCGGGCAGCGCCGGGCCGGCCCGATCGCCCCCTGGCATTCTCCGATCTCGTGCTTGATCCGGTCACGCGCGAGGCCAGCCGGGGCAGCCGGCGTTTCTCACTTACTCCCCGTGAATTCGATCTACTCCGCTTCCAGTTGACCTTCCCGCGCCAGGCGCTTGCTCGCGAGAGAATTCTCGAGCAGGTTTGGCGCGACAACCTGGATGTCGATGACACAGTGATTGAGGTGTATGTCGGCTATCTGCGTGCCAAGATGGAGGCTGCCGGCGAGCCGCGCCTGATTCACACCGTGCGCGGTGTCGGTTACATCCTGCGCGAATAGAAAGTGAGGCGCCCCATGTCTCTGCAAATGCGATTGACGTTGGCCGTATCGCTTGTTGTGGCTGCCACGCTGACGCTGGCGGCTGCCGGGGCGTATGCTGCCACGACACACGTTTTCTACCAGATGGCGCAGGAGTGGGCCGCCGACGACGCGCGGGAACTGGCAGCCTCTTCCAGCTTTCTCGAGCAGGTGTCGCGAAGATCCTCAGGCAAGCTTGCTCGTGTCGATCGCTATGCTCAGACATGCTATCGCATCGTGAGCGTGGCGCGCGGCTTTGCCGACCCAGAGACAGGCGAAACGAACTGGTCATTCCCGCTGAGTGAAGATGGATTGCGCGCGCTCAAAGAGGGCCAGCCCTGGTCAGAGATCGTCGTGGTACAAGGCGACCCGGTTGTGGTCTATAACTTGCCGGTACCGGTCAATGCGCGGGTGGTCGGTGTGGCCCAGATTGCTCAGGACATCGGGGACCAGGCACGCACGCTGCACACCCTCAGCCACAGCCTGGCCGCCGGCGCGGGCCTGCTGGTGTTGTTTGCTTTGACTGTGGCATGGCATGTCTCTGGTGCGGCGCTGCGACCGCTTGGGCAGATGGTGCAGACCGTCCGGTCGATTCAGTGGCGGCGCAATACCGGCCGGCGCATTCACTCGCCGGCGCGCGCGCCGGGCGAGGTCGTCGCCCTGGGCGCCTCCCTCAATGGAATGCTCGACACCTTGCAGTCTATGCTGGACGAACTCGAACTCCGGCTGGCGTCGCAGCGGCAATTTGTCGCCGACGCCTCTCACGAGTTGCGCACACCCCTGACCACGATTCGTGGCAATCTGGGCTTATTGCGCCGCTCCACCATGCTCAGTGCTGCTGAGCAGCAAGCTATTCTGCGCGACGCGCTGGAAGAGAGCGAGCGTATGACGCATCTGCTCGACGAGCTGTTGATGCTATCGAGCGTCGGCGCAGGGCGTGAATTGCGCCACGAGCCGGTGGATGTGAAGGCAGTTGTGGAGGACGCCTGCCGCAAGATTCGCGTTTTGGCGCCTGATCGAACTATGGCTGTTTATGCGCCAGACGCCACTGCAATGGGTGACGCCGAGGCCCTGCGCCAGGTGTTGCTTGTCTTGCTGGACAATGCGGTCAAATACACCCTGTCCGGCGGTCGCATCTCGGTGAGCGTTATAGCCAACGACCGTCAGGCGCATATCTCCGTGCAGGATGACGGTGCGGGCATCGACGAGGCGCATCTGCCGCGCATCTTCGACCGTTACTACCGGGCTGATGCTTCGCGGCCAGGCACAGGGCTCGGCCTGTCGATTGCGCGCGATCTCATAGAGCGACAGGGTGGCACGCTTACTGCCAGCAGCCGGCGCGGCATGGGCAGTGTGTTTACGATCACGTTGCCGGCAGTTCCATTGTCGGGCGCGTGACCGCTGCTACAACTCGATCACGCGGTAGGGGTGCACGTTGATGACGGTTGTGTCCTGCACCCGCGTTTCGCGGATCTGCATCGGGGCGTAGTTGCGGTGCTGATGCCCGTGCAGCAGGTAACGCGGCCGGGCGACGCGGATCAGCCATTCGTAAGCCAGGAAGCCGGTGTGCGCCAGGTCTGCGGCATCATGGATGCCGAACGGCGGCGCGTGGGTGACCAGCACATCGACGCCTCGTTCGCCGCGCAGCAGCGGGTGGATCATCGTCCGCAACAGCCACAATGCGCGCAGTCGCTGGCTGCGCTGGCTGTATTGATACGGCACATGCGGCTTGTAGCGCAGGCAGCCTTGCAGGCCGGCCAGCGTGATGCTGCCGACACGCCGGCGTTGCAGGTCCAGGTCGATCCAGCCCTCCGGCGCCGTCTTGATGGCGCCCTCTTCGCCGATCTCATACAGGTCGTGGTTCCCGCGCACGTAGTAGCTGGGCACGTTGAGCATGGAAGTGACAAACTCCATGTAGTGCATCGGCAAATCGCCGCAGCTAATGACCAGATCGACCCCGGCGCAACGCTCGATAAGCGCCGGGCTGTAGATCCAATCCACCACCTCGTCACTGAGGGCCAGTAGCTTCATGCTTCAGTCGTCAATCGTTTGCCCGCACGCCCTTCAGGAAAGCCTCCATGAACGGATCGAGGTCGCCGTCGAGCACGGCGGTGGTGTTGCTGGTTTCGTGGCCGGTGCGCGTGTCCTTCACAAGCTGGTAGGGGTGCAGCACGTAGTTGCGAATCTGGCTACCGAAGTTGGCATCGACGAAGCCGCCCTTGAGTTCGCGCAGCTCGGCCTCGCGTCTGCGCTCCTCAATCTCAAGCAGGCGCATCTTCAACACGTGCATAGCCCGCTCTCGGTTCTGGCGCATGCTGCGCTGGTCCTGGCATTGCACGATCAGGCCGGAGGGTAGGTGGCGGATGCGCACGGCGGTCTCGTTTTTCTGCACGTTCTGTCCGCCGGCTCCCTGCGAGCGAAAAGTTTCGATCTCCAGGTCGTTCGGGTCGATCTCGATATCGATCTCGTCGTCCTGTACGTCGGGATAGACCTCCACGCGGGCGAACGATGTTTCGCGGGTCGAGCCGGCGTTGAACGGCGACAGACGCACCAGCCGGTGAACGCCGCGCTCGCTGCGCAGCAGGCCGAACACGCGCTCGCCCTGGATGGACAGCGTTACGTTCTTGATGCCGGCTTCTTCGCCGGGCGTGTAGTCGATCTCCGACACCTTGAACTCGTGCCGCTCTGCCCAGCGCAGGTACATGCGATACAGCATCTCGGCCCAATCCTGGGCATCGGTTCCGCCGGCGCCCGGTTGAATGGACAGGATGGCGTCGGCGTGATCGTACTTCCCGGAGAACATCAACTCTAGCTCGGCTTTGTCGATCTGGGATTCGACCGCTTCCAGTTCTGCCGCCACTTCGGCGGCAGTGGCATCGTCGTCTGCCTCCTCGGCCAGGTCGATCAGCACACTGATGTCCTGCAGGCGCTTCTCGATGGCCAGAAACGCATCGACGGAACTGCGAGTTGCCGCCAGTTCGCGCATGGTTTTCTGCGCGCGTTCGGGGTCGTTCCAGAAGCCGGCGCCTTCGCTTAGTTGGGTCAGTTCGCCAATGCGGGCTTGCTTTCCCGCAATGTCAAAGACGCCCCCGCAGGCTATCGAGACGCGCGCCGGCGCTCAGCAGCCTGTCTTTCGATTCGGATAGTTCCACTGTCATGCTGTCTCTCGTATCTGTCTTGTGGTGGGCGAGCCTGGCTGTTGCCTGATGGCTCATTGATTACTCGTCGCCGAAAAGATTGTTGACAAAGCGCCGGGCGTCGAACTCCTCGATGTCATCGATCTTTTCGCCGGTGCCGATGAACTGGATCGGGATGCCGAGCTCGCTGACGATGGCAAAAGTCACGCCGCCTTTCGGCGTGCCGTCGAGCTTGGTCAGGATGACGCCGGTGACGCCAACGGCCTCGGTGAACCCTTTGGCCTGTGAGATGGCGTTTTGCCCGTTGGCGGCGTCGATGACCAGCAATGTCTGGTGCGGCGCGGCATGCACTGACTTTTGCATGATGCCACGCAGCTTTTTCAGTTCCTGCATCAAGTTGTGTTTGGTGTGCAGCCGGCCGGCTGTGTCCACGATGAGCAGGTCGGCCTTGCGGCTGAAGGCGGCCTGGATCGAGTCGTACACGACGGCGCCAGGGTCGCTGTTTGGATTTCCGGCGATCACCGGCACGCCGGCGCGTTCGCCCCACACCTGCAACTGGTCGATGGCGGCCGCGCGGAATGTGTCTGCCGCGGCCAGAACGATCTTGCGCCCGTGGTTGAGATACAGCTTGCACAGCTTGGCGATGCTGGTGGTCTTGCCCGACCCGTTCACGCCGACGACCATGATGACTTCGAGCAGCCGGGTGGCGCGATAGGAAACCGGCTCATGCGCGCCGAGCAGCTTCACCATTTCCTCTTTCAGCGCGTTGCGCAGTCCGGCGGCCATGACGATCCCTTCATCTTTGGCGCGCTGCTTCAGGGCGTCGAGCAGCTTTTCGGTCGTTGCTGCGCCGACATCGGATTGCAATAGCAGCGCTTCCAGATCGTCCCAGGTTGCGGGCGTGATGTCGCTCTGGCCGAGCACTGACTGGAGCCGGCCCACCAGGGTGTTGCGGGTGCGGGCAAGTGTTTCGCGCAGAGATGGCATGGCAATTTGGTTCCGATCTGTGCTGGCGTTGCTGCCTGCGGGCCGGCGTGAGGCCGGGGCGCGCAAGCGCCCTAATATACCACCGTGCGGTGCGTGATTGTCGGGCAGGGTGTGCCTGCACATTTTGCGCGAGGGGGCGCGACGGTTGGGGGTTCGACAAGCTCACCCACCGCGCGCGCAACGCAGAGCAAAGCGGACAACGTCCGAGCCGGCCTGCGCCGGCTGGCTCTCAGCCCGCGAAGGCAGGCTTTGCAGACGCAGTCCGCGCTGTCTGTAGCCGCGACTTCGGGCGCCGGGCGCCTTATGGGGGAGGCGTGAGATGGTACACTTGGTAGGACGGATCTGCGCTCGATGGAGAAAACGTATGGAGACGGTAACCATTTCGCCTAAATATCAGGTCGTTCTTCCCAAAACGGCCCGCACAGTGCTCGGTTTGAAAGTGGGACAGAAGATGATTGTCTTTGCCTATGATAGCCGGGTAGTGCTGGTGCCTGAACGACCGATCCGCGAGGCGCGCGGCTCGCTCAAACGCAAAGACACAACCATCGAACGCGAGGAGGATCGCCTGTGAATGTGGTTGACTCCTCCGGCTGGATGGAATACTTTGCCGGCACTGAGCGCGCCGATTTGTTTGCGCCGGCAATTGAGGACACGGAGCGATTGCTGGCGCCCGTCGTGTGCCTCTACGAGGTCTTCAAAAAGATCCTCCAGACGGAAGGGCAAACTATGGCTGAAGTCCGCGTTGCCGACATGCTCAAAGGCAGAGTTGTCGATATCACTTCGCCGATCGCTTTGAGCGCCGCTGTGCTTTCTGCCCGGCACCATCTGCCGATGGCCGACAGTCTGATTCTGGCGGCAGCGCGTGAGCATGGTGCTGTGTTGTGGACACAGGATGAGCACTTCGAGGGTCTGGGAGATGTGAAGTATTTTGTGAAACGATGAGACCGGCGCGCGCTCATCTGGCGCCGGCGGCCCGGCGTCGTTATCCCTTGATGTAGCGTTGTAGAAACTGCTGGGTGCGCGGATCGCGCGGGGTGGTGAAGATATCCTCCGGCCCGCCCTCCTCGACAAACACCCCGCCCTCCATGAAGATCACCCGGTCGGCGGCGTCGCGGGCGAAGCTCATCTCGTGCGTCACCACCAGCATGGTCATGCCGTCGTTGGCCAGGTCTTCCATCACCTTGACCACCTCACCGATCAACTCCGGGTCCAGCGCCGACGTGGGCTCGTCGAACAGCATCACTTTCGGCTCCATCGCCAGCGCGCGGGCGATGGCGACGCGCTGCTTCTGCCCGCCGGATAGCCGCGAGGGATATTCATCGCGCTTGTCGATCAGGCCCACTTTGCGCAGAAAGCCCTCGCCGATCTGAACGGCCTGCGGCCTGGGCATGCGCTTGACCACCACCAGCCCTTCGATCACGTTATCGATGACGCTCTTGTGGGGGAACAGGTTGAAGTCCTGGAACACCATGCCGGTGCGCAGCCGGATCTCGCGGATGCGCTGCCGGCGCGTCCTGGCGTCGAGCTCCGGCGTCACCACAATGCCGTCCACCTCCACCGCGCCGGCGTCCGGCTCTTCGAGGAAGTTGATCGAGCGCAAGAGTGTGCTCTTGCCGCTGCCGCTGCGCCCGATCAGGCAGATCACCTCGCGGGGTTGGACCGCCAGCGAAACGCCCTTCAACACGTGCAGCGTGTCGAATCGTTTGTGAAGGTCGGTCAGGCGAACGATCGCATCCATCGGAAATTGACACCTGACGATTAGCGATTGAGCGCGCACGATCGGCTGGATACGCCCGTCAATCGTCAATCGTAAATCGAATGAATCAATTAGCGGTCGCTGCGCGCCAGGCGCTTTTCGATCTGCGATTGAATTGCCTGCAACACGATGGTCATGATCCAGTAGAAAGCGGCGGCAATCAGCAGCGTCTCCATGGAACGGAAATTCTGCACGCCGACTTTCTGCGACCGCCACAGCAACTCCTGGACGCCGATGACCGACACCAGCGCCGAGTCTTTGGTCATGGCGATGAAATCATTGCCAATGGGCGGGATCACAACGCGCACCGCCTGCGGCAGCACGATGCGCCACATCGTTTGCCCTGGCGTCATGCCCAACGCCGTGGCTGCTTCGATCTGGCCGCGCCCGACCGACTGAATGCCGGCCCGGAATACTTCCGTCATATACGCGCCGTAGTTGATGCCCAGCGCCAGAATGCCGGTGGGCAACGCCGGCAGCACCAGCAGGCTGCTGATGAACGGGAACTGCTGCTCGAAGCCGGGAAACAGCCGGTTCAACTGCTGATTGATCTGCGGCAGGCCGAAGAACAGGATGAAGATCTGGATCAGTAAGGGCGTCCCGCGTACCAGCGACACGTAAAAAGTCGCCAGTCCATAGGCGATCGGATTTTTCGACAGCCGGCCCAGCGCGCCCAGGAACGCCAG
>DAOUDB010000029.1:0-2891 GCA_034431495.1 Thermoflexales bacterium | reverse complement strand
TGTTTTCTGCCGCCATTGACGACCATCCGCCAGCAACTCGTCGAGATGGGCGCAGCGGCCGTGCGGGAGATGGATGGTCTCATCCTGTCTCGGCATGGCGCCGTCCAGAACAGCAACGCGCAATCCGGGCCGCTCAAGCTGTGGTTTCGGCCCGAATTGGTTGTCCGCAAATCGTCCGTGCGGGCTGCGCGCCGAATGGCCACCGGGGTCACGGTGTTGCAGGCGTGAGATCAAGGAGGTGATGCGAACGCGAAAAGTAACAGCTGCCCACTGAGCCAGACACACGTGACCGTTCAGATCAGGAGATAGAAAGAACCCGATATATCAGGAGGACCGCAATGTCCACGAAGATCACCCGACGAGACATGTTGAAGTTGCTCGGCGTCGCCTCTACCGGCGCCGCGCTGGCCGCATGCGCGCCCGCTGCCCAGGCGCCCGCGCCGGCCAAAGAAGCCGAAAAGCCGGCTGAAGAGAAGCCGGCTGCCCAGGAAGCCCCCGCCCAGGGCGCGACCAAACTCATTCTGATGTACAACGCGAACGAGATCTCTGACCCGGAGATCGCCGACTTCAACGCGAAGTACGCCCCGATCTCGATCGAGCGCATCGACACTGACCTGGTCAAATTCTTCTCGATGGTTGCCGCCGGCACGCAGGTGGACGGCGTCCGCCTGTACGGCGTCAACATCCCCGCCTACGTCACCAAGAAGGTCACCCTCGACCTGACCGAGTACTTCAAGGCCAGCAAGATTGTGCGCGAGGACGATCTGTTCCCCGTCAACGACATGTGGGTGTACAAGGGCAAGCGCTACGGCATGGTCAAAGACTGGTCGCCCGACGTGTCGATCTGGATCAACAAGAAGATCTGGGGCGAGATGGGCGTGCCGGTTCCCGAAAGCTTCGACAAGAAGATCACCTACGAAGAGTGGCGCGCGCTGTCGCCCAAACTGACCAAGAAGGAAGGCGATCAGATCATCATCTTTGGCACAGACTTTCAGCCGCACACCAACTTCCTGTTCTGGGCCACCACCACCTTCGATCCGCCGGCCACCTTGTTCAACGACGACTTCACCAAACTCGTGCTGAAGGACAACCCGGCGACTTACGAGGCGATCAAGTTCTTCACCGACTGGGAGCTGGAGAAAGGGATTCCCAGCGTGCTGGCGCCGGCTGCGACGCAGGGCGGCTGGTCGGGCACAGACTGGCAGGCCGGCCAGGCGGCTGCTGTGCAGTGGGGCTACTGGTTCGGCGGCATGGCCGAGAGCGAGAAAGTCTCCGGCGACGACATCTTCATGATGCGCGCGCCGCAATGGGGACCGACCTACTCGAACCCGACGGTGTCCGGCTGCGGCATGTTCATCAATGCCAAGACGCCGTACCCGGACGCGGCTTGGAAGATGTTCGAGTGGTTCATGGGCGAGGAGCCGGCTGTCAACCGCGCCAAGAGCGGCTGGGGCGTGCCCGGCCTGAAGAGCATGCAGTCGCTGATGCCGCAGGATACGGCCTGGCGCAAGCAGGCGTACGACGTGGTGAACTGGGAATTGCAGAACTCGAAGGTCCCGGTGATGACCTTCAGCCCGTACACCTATCCGGATGCCTTTGCAGCCACCTGGTCGAAGTATCACGACCAGTACCTCAACGGCACGATGGGCTTCGACGAGTTCATCGAGAACGTCGAGAAGGAAGTCAACGTCTCGATCCAGGAAGGCATGGACGCGGCCGGCGTGTAGCGTCATCGCGCATCGGTTGGTCTCAGCGCCGGGGCGAGCGCCGGCTCGCCCCGGCATTCTATCCATCCGCTACCCGGCGTCTTCCGTCGCGCCACAGGCGCCCGGCAGACGCGCGTGCAGGAGAATGCCATGCAAGATATCGCCAGGATGGTGCGCGAGCCTGCCTTCAGAGAGCGCCTGGGCAGGCGATCGCGGCGCGAGGCGCGCGACTTTTATCTGTTTACTGCGCCCTGGATCATCGGCTTCGTTGGCCTGTCGCTCTTTCCGCTCGTGCTCGGTCTGCTGACCTCTTTCACCAACTACAACGGGCTGAATCTGGACGACATTCGCTGGCTGGGCTTCAGGAACTACGCGCGCGCCTTCGAGAGCAAGGACTTCGCCATCTCGTTGAGAAACACGTTCACTTACGCTGTGCTCGTGGTGCCGATCGGCAATCTGCTGGCGCTGGCGCTGGCCGGCATGTTGAACCGCGCGCTGGTGGGCCGCTCTCTCTTCCGCGCGCTGTACTACCTGCCGTCCATTCTGCCACTGGCCGGCGCGATACAGGCGTGGGGGTTGATGTTCAACACCAACGCCGGCGCGGTCAACGCCTTCCTCAGTCTGTTCTTTCCCGGCACCGCCATCAACTGGGTCAATCAGTATTTCATCCTGATGCTGCTCCTGTTTGCCTGGTGGCAACTGGGCGGCGCGATGGTGATCTACCTGGCCGGCCTGCAAAACGTGCCCGAAGAGTTGCGCGAGGCCGCCACCATCGACGGCGCCGGCTCGATCCAGATTTTCTTCCGCATCACGCTGCCGCTGCTCACGCCGGTCATCTTCTTTCAGGCCGTGCTGGGTATCGTGGGCGCGCTGCAAATTCTGGACTCGGCCATTCTGCTCTATGGGCGCGCCGGCCTGTCGGGCACAGTCAGCCTGCCGGGCGACCTGTACCTCTACATGGTCTATGTCTATTCGCAGGTGTTCGACTTTCAGCGCTACGGATTCGGCGTCGCGCTGTCGTGGATTTTCTTCGTCATCGTGCTTGTGTTGACCGTCCTGCTGCTCTACACCAGCCGGTTCTGGGTGTACTACGAGGTGGCGCAGGAAGGGGAAAAGGTGAAGTGACATGAGTCAGGCCCAAATGATCCAGACACCGCCCCTCGTGCAGCGCGCGCGCGCGCCAAT
>DAOUDB010000028.1:0-11272 GCA_034431495.1 Thermoflexales bacterium | reverse complement strand
GCGCTGCGCGCAGCGGGCCTGGTATGTGGCGTCGCGCTGTACACGCGCCCGCCTTCCTCCGGCTCTTGTGGGCTGCGCCAATCGGCTGCGTCGAACACCAGTCCGTCGCCGGCCTTGATGGGCGCAAGCGCATGGGCCGGCGCCGGCTCGACAACGACGGCATCGGCCAGCACACGCAAAACGCGCCCGACCAGCACGCCGCGATGCCGCGGCGTGCGCCCTTTCACCACCGCCTGATGATCCGTGCCGGTCATGAACCACGGCCCCAGTCCGCGCGAGAAGACTTGTTCCAGTTGCAGTTCGTCCTGCGCGGTGAGGCTCGATGACATGCCGGCCCAGGCTTCATCGACTGCCTTGCGATAGGCGCGCGTGGTCAACGCCACGTAGTCCGGGTCTTTGTAGCGGCCCTCAATCTTGAGCGCAGCAACGCCGATCTGGATGATGTCTGGAATTTGATGCAGCGCGTAGAGATCGCCGGGCGAGAGCAGATAGCGCGCGTCGCCCAGCGGCTTGAGATGATCGTCTACGATCAATTCATAGGGCAGGCGGCAGGCTTGCGCGCACTGGCCACGATTGGCGCTGCGGCCGCCCCACGCTTCTGATGAGAAGCACTGGCCGGAATACGACACACACAGGGCGCCGTGAACAAACATCTCCAGCTCGCAAGCGATGCCGTCGCGGGCCAGATCGACAGCGATGGCGCGCGCGTCGTCGAGCGAGAGTTCGCGCGCCAGCACCACGCGACTGACGCCGAACTGATGCGCCAGCCGGATGCCCTCGGCGCTGGTCAGGCTCATCTGAGTGCTGCCGTGCATCTCGATGTCCGGGGCGATCTGTTTGATGAGGCGAGCCACGCCGATGTCTTGCACGATCAGCGCATCGGGGCCGGCTTCGGCAATGGCCGCGATCTGGCGAGCGGCTTCGTCCAGTTCTTCGTCGAACACCAGCGTGTTGAAGGTGAGATAGCCCCGTACGCCGTGCCGATGCAGCGTTTGCATGACCTCCGGCAGCTCTTCGAGCGCAAAGCCGACTTTGGCGCGCGCGGTGAAATGATGCAGACCAAAGTAAACGGCGTCGGCCCCGGCTTCGATGGCGGCTTGCAATTGCGGCCAGTAGCCGGCCGGACTCATCACTTCGGGCTTGCGCGGGCGGATTGGCGATTTCATGTGTTGTGTCTGGATCGTGGCGGCAAGTTTACATCGCAGCCGGTTGTACAATCCGGGGCACTCGCTGGGCGCTGTGTCTCGGGGCGTCGCGGCGAAGTGATGATCCATGACCAACCAATCCCTCCCCAAACTGCGCGATGTGCCGGCTCAGGACCGGCTGGCGATTCTGGCCCAGATGGCCAATCTCGGCGAAGCTGATACGACAGCCTTGCGCAATGGCCTGTCGCTCGATCAGGCCGACCACATGATCGAAAATGTGGTTGCCACGTACTCGTTGCCGCTGGGCATCGTCACCAACCTGGTGGTGAACGGGCGCGAGGTGCTTGTGCCGATGGTCATCGAAGAGCCATCGGTGGTGGCCGGGTGTAGCTTTGCCGCAAAGCTGGCGCGCGCCGGCGGTGGTTTCATTGCCAGCAGCGACGAGCCGATCATGATCGGCCAGATTCAAGTGCTGGATGTGCCGGATATGGACGCTGCGCGTCGGGCGATTGCCGATGCCACCCCGGAGTTGATCGAGTGGCTAAACGTGCTCAACCCGCCCACGCGCGATCCCTATACCCGCTCGGTCGGCATCGAAACGCGCGTCGTCGCCGGCGAATTCGAATCCACACTCCAAAATCCCAAATCCAAAATTGAGATGCTGGTGGTGCATGTGCTGTATCACGCCGGCGACGCGATGGGCGCCAACATGGTCAACACGGTGTGCGAGGCGCTGACGCCGAAAATCGAGGCGCTGACCGGCGGGCGGGTCAACCTGCGCATTTTATCCAACCTGGCCGACCGCCGGCTGGCCCGCGCGCGCTGTGTCATTCCCGCCGCCGAGCTGGAGGATGAACGCCAGTCCGCCGCGCAAAATCCAAACGCCCGCATCCAGCATCGGATCGAAGAGGCCTCGCTGTTTGCCGAGTTCGACCCATATCGCGCCGCGACGCACAACAAGGGCATCATGAACGGCATCGATGCGGTGGCACTGGCGACCGGGAACGACTGGCGGGCGATCGAGGCCGGCGCCCATGCCTATGCCGCGCGCAATGGCCGCTACACCTCGCTGACGCGCTGGCGCGTGAACGACAAGGGCGACCTGACCGGCGAGATCGAGTTGCCGCTGGCAGCCGGGATGGTGGGTGGCGCGACGCGATCACATCCCTCGGCGCGCGCCGCGCTCAAGATCATGGGCGTCAGGACGGCGCGCGAGCTGGCCGAGGTGATGGCGTGTGTGGGGTTGGCGCAGAACTTTGCGGCGATTCGCGCCCTGGCTAACGAAGGCATTCAGCGTGGTCACATGGCCCTGCACGCGCGACAGGTCGCGCTGGCTGCCGGCGCGACCGGCGAGCAAGTCGCGCGCATTGCGCAGCAACTGGTCGCCGAGCGCAATTTTAAGGTTGACCGCGCAAAGGAATTGCTGGCCGGCCAGTAGCGATTGACGCCTGGCTGCTCATGCGCGCTGAGCGCCGATCAGGTGTGGTGCGGTGGCGTTTTCTCGTACACGCCCAGGATGTGCACACGCGCGCGCTGGAGCGCCGGCCAGTCCAGCGCCCGCTCGATGGCGCAGGCAATGGCAAACAAAGGACGATTGACGCCCAGATAGGTTGGATCGCCATGCAAGATCACTTCAACGCGGCGAAAACCAATCGGCAACAACACCTGTTCGATGCGGCTGACGGTGTTGATGCGATAACGCACGGGGTAGGTGTCGCCGGCCTGCCGGCCATGCAGCCTGCGCGCCAGCCAGTCGCGCAACCGATGTGGTGTAGCGCGGATCACCCACGTGTTGTAGTTCCAGGCGTTGGGGGTGAGGAAGATTGTTTTGCCGCCCGGCTTCAACACGCGATGGATTTCGCGGAAAGCGCGCGCCGGCTGCTCCAGATGTTCCAGCACAAAGACCAGCACCGCTGCGTCGAACTGCGCATCGGCGAATGGCAGATCATCGGCCAGGCCGGCGGCGCGATTGGCAATCGTGGTGTTCAGAATCAATGCGCCGGCGTCGGGGTCGCATCCTATGACATGCGGCGTTGTGGCATAGATCGGTTGCAGAAAATCGGCATGACCGCAGCCGATGTCGAGGATGCGCGCGTCGGCCGCGGTGTGCCGATCCACCAGCTCACGTAAGACGAACAGGCTGTGTCGCCAGCCAGGCTTGCGCCGCGCGTATTCGTGGCGAAAATGTTCCTGAACACCCATAGCGATTTTGGATTTTGGATTTTGGATTTCGGATTGAGCGATTGACGACTGGCGATTGATCTGCACACCCTGTTGTCTGCGCTCTGTATTCTGACTTGTGATCCCCATGCGCCTGATCGCCCGCTATTATCAACAGTTCGACGCAGATTTCGATCTTGATGTGCCGGCCGAGGGCTATGCTGGATGGCAGGAAGCATCGCTCGATCTTGATCTGGATCGTGTGGCGTTGGTGGTGATGCATGCCTGGGACGCCGGCAGCCGCGCTCGATTTCCCGGCTGGTATCGCGCGGTCGAATACCTGCCACGCGCCGATGCAATTGCGCGCAATGTGCTGCCCCCGCTGTTGGCGGCGACGCGCCAAAGTGGGGTGGCGCTGTTTCATGTGGTGGGCGGCGGTGACTACTACAAGGATTACCCCGGCTATCGCCGCGCGTTGGCCCTGGCCGGCCCAGAGCCGGCGCTGCCCCAAATCGAGGCCGACGACAGTCTGCGCGCATTGCAGCGTTTCCGCGCTGCGCGCGTGTTTGTCGGCGCGCACAACGAGCCGGATGTGGCCGCCGGCTTTGCCCGCCTGGACTTTCACCCGCAGGCCAGGCCGGTTGGCGATGAGGGCGTGGCCGAGAATGCCACCCAGTTGTTTGCGCTGTGCCGTGAACGGGGGATCAACCATCTCATCTACGCCGGCTTTGCCATCAACTGGTGCCTGCTCATGTCGCCGGGCGGCATGATAGACATGAGCCGGCGCGGCTTCATGTGTTCGGTCTTGCGCCAGGCGGTCACGGCAGTCGAGAATCGCGAGTCGGCGCGCCTGCAATTGCACAAAGAAGAAGCATTGTGGCGCGTGGCGCTGGCGTTTGGCTTTGTGTTCGATGTGGACGAATTTATTCGCGCTGTGGTAGCACAGCCAGGCTCGGAGGAAGCGCGATGAGTTATACGCGCGTCGGGCAGCCCTGTCGCAACTTTAACATTCTTGGGCTTGTCACGGTAATCGATCCGCGCGATGGCCGCGAGAAGGTTATCCTGTCGAACTTTGCCTCGGGCGCGACGGGCAATCTGGTGCTTATCGATCCAGATGCAGCGGCTGAAGCCGCAAGCGCCGGCGAGTCCATTCCTTTACCGGGTGATGAAGGCGCGTGGGCGCTGCTCACTCTGAAAGATGGCCGCCTGCTGGTGGGAACCTGTCCGCGCTTTGGTTATCTGCACAGCCTCGATCTGCGTTCGCGCGCCTGGGCCGAGCCTTTGCGCGACCCACACGAGTTGTACATCTGGAATCTTGCGCCGGCTTCGGACGGCATGGTGTATGGCGGCACCTGGCCCGGCTGCGCGTTGCTGCGCTATGACCCGGCTGCCCACCGGCTCGACAACCTGGGTCGCGTCTCCGATAACCCTGACAACGCCTACAGCCGCACCGTGTATGCGCTGCCCGGCCGGCTGCTCATCGCCTGCGGCTATGCTGATCCTCATCTGACCGTGTGGGAGCTGGGCACAGGCGAGCGCCGGCGCTTTGGCCGGCCGGGTGCAACTGTGCGCGAGGTCAACGCGCGTTTTGTCTGCACCGAGACCGACGGCGCGCTGGACTTCTACGATGCCCATACGCTTGAACCGCTGGCCGCTGACCTGACCGATGCGCTGACGCCGCAACGCCGATCGGTGTTACCGTCTGCCAACTGGTCGATCTCGTTGCAAGATGGCCGGCTGTTTGTAGTGCGTGGGCAGGAATACGCCCTCGAGCCTGCGCCGGGCCAACTTCAGCACCGGCCGGCGTTAAAGCCCATCCCAACCGAACGACCCGCCACCCGCATTCATACGTTGATCTCCGACGCGCAGGGCCGGCTGTGGGGATCGTCTGCCTTTGGCCAAACCATCTTTCGATATGATCCGGCCAGCGGCGACCTGTGGAATTCGCAGGTGGTGTGCGATGCCGGCGGCGAGGTGTATGGCATGGCGTTCGTGGGCAGCCGGCTATTCATGGCTGCCTATGCCGGCGGCGACCACATCGTGTACGACCCGGCTCAACCGTGGAATCAAATCGATAACGTCAACCCGCGCGCGCTTCAGCCGGTGCGCCCGGCGCTGATTCGTCCTTCAGGTCGTAGCGTGATCGGGCCGGATGGCGCATTCTGGACCGGCTGGATGGCCGCCTATGGCGTGTACGGGGGCGGGCTTTCGCGTGTTGATCCTGTCACCGGCGCGGTGCAGTGCTGGCGCGATCCAATCCCTGCTCAGGCGATCATCGGCCTGACGGCCGGCGCGCGCTGCCTGTACTTCATCACCGGCGGGCAGGCCAACGGGCTGCCGCACAAAACCGAACCGTTCCATTGCGTGGCGTGGAGCGTCGAGGGCCACATCTTGCGTGAGCGGATGTATGCAGCCGGCGCCCACCTGCGGGCAATTTGCGCCACACCGGCCGGCGTGGCGCTGGCCGTCGATCAGCGCCTGGAGTTGCTCGACTCCGAAACGTTGGACGCGCTGAGTGTAATGGCGTTGCCGGCGGCATGTCAGACGCTGCTGGCGTGGGGAGATAACGACCTGGCTGTATTCTGTGGCGCGCAGTTGTTGCGCGCGCGCCCGGCGACCGGCGGGCTGACCCCGGTGTGCGACTTGCCCGGCGAAGTGTATGCCGCCGCGTTCACGCCGGCTGGCGATTTGTATTTTGCTCACGAGCGCGACCTGTATCGGTTGCCGGCAGGGGCGGGGTGAACGCATTGGATTGTCGGATCGAAAGTTGACGCGCTGAGACACGCATCTTTTCAGGAGTGTGGCGTATGGGTTCCCTTTCTTCTACAGCGCCGGGGATGGCGCGCGTGGGTGTGCTGTTCGATGCAGCATTCGCCGTTGAACGTCACGCGGCAGGTCTCAACACCTTTCAGGCTTATCTGCGCGAGATTCTGGCGCATGCCGGCCTGCCGTTCGACTGGTTCGACACCCCGTCAGCGGCGCTAAGCCGTTCGCGCCGCGAAGCGCCGCTTGATCTGTTGATTGTGGCGCTGGCGCGTGATGACGCCGATACAGCGCGCTCTGTGCTGCGCTTCGCAGAACAGGGCGGGGCAGTGGTGCTGCTGGCAAATCTTGATTCGCTCGCGCCGGCGCTGGGATGTCGCGCCGGCGCGCCAGTTGGCGTCGGTTACGCCGGCCTCGCAGATCACAAGCCCTTGCGTTTTCTGGCCGCCGCGCCGTGGCATGTCGCCGGCGGGCCGGCTTCGACCGAGGGCGTGTTGCATGCCGGCGCGCCCGCTGGGCCGACGGTTGGCCCGCTCATTGTGCGGGCCGGGGTGGGCGCCGGCCTCGTCGAACGTTGGGCGGTGGATGTGGCGACAACGGTGACGTTGTTGCAGCAGGGGGTGGGGCCGGTGACGCAGGATGGCATGCCGGCTCCCGATGGCAGCGCCCCTCTCGACGAAGGCATTCTCAAAGCGGATGACGGTTTTGCGCTGGACTGGGTTCATGACCGCGCTGTGACCGCTACCGGCCAGCCATACTTCGCACATCCCTATGCTGATGTGTGGCGCGAGGCGTTTATCTCGCGTTTGATCCGCCTGGCGCTGGCGCGCAAGCAGACCTTGCCGTTCATCGACTACTGGCCGGCTGGCGTGTCCTGCGTGGCGACCATCTCGCACGACAGCGACCTGAACACCGACGAGTCGGCCGAAACGACGCTGGCGGTGTTGCAGGAGGCCGGCATCCAATCCACGTGGTGCATCATCGAGCCGGGCTACAGCCCATCCATCTACGCGCGCGTGCTGGCAGCCGGCCACGAGCTGGCCTTTCATTACAACGCGGTGGTTCACGAAGGGCAACGCTGGGACGAAGCAGACTTTCATCGCCAGTTCAACTGGTTCAAACAGGCTGCCGGCCTGGAGCGTGTGATCTCCAATAAGAATCACTACACGCGCTTCGAGGGGTGGGGCGAACTGTTTCGCTGGCTGGAGGCCGACGGTATCGAGCTGGATCAGACGCGCGGGCCGAGCAAGCGCGGTAATGTGGGCCTGCTGTTTGGAACGTGCCATCCGTATTTCCCGATCGCCTGGCATGATGAAGCCAACCGGCTCTACGATGTGATCGAGCTGGGTTTCCTGACGCAGGATATGGATCTGGGCAATTGGGCCGACAGCAGTGTGATCGGCCCCTTTCTCGATCAGACGCAAAGCGCGCGCGGGGTGGCTCACTTTCTTTTTCATCCGGTGCATTTGCACGCCAGGGCGCCGGTGCGGGCGGCATTTCACCGCGTCGTGGAGGAAGCGCGCCGGCGCGGATTTGTGTTCTGGCCCAGCCGGCAGATCAACGAGTGGACGCGCGCGCGCCGCAAGCTGCGCATCGAGGCTATCGATCAAGCCGGCGACGCAGTGGTGTCGGGCGCAAGCGTGGCAGGACGAGTGGCTGCCCAAGCGGTGGTGTGGGCGCCGGTCAGCGCGGAAGCGATCGCTGAGGCCGGCGTCGAGCAACGCTTTGGCGTGTGGTGCCGGCGACTGGGCAAGGTGCTGGTGTCGTGAGCCGCTTCAACTCAACTGCCTTAACTGAATCAAGTCACCGATCCGCAGCGTTTCGTGTTCGATCTGTCTGGTCAGGGCAGCGCGTTGATCGGGTGTCGGCAGTGCAATCATGTCCAGTGCATGTTGCCAGACCCGCTCGCGCCAGCCGGCGATCAAGTGGGAGATCATGCGCTCGTCGAATGGGCCGAGCAGCCGGTCGATGATGCCCATGACAGGCATGGCCGGCTGAAGCACCTGATCTTGCACCGCGTCGATGGTCTGGCTGATGATGGTGTTGACCCGGCAGTGATCGGCATATCGGCCGGCGCGCTGCTCCTGGCCCAGCGCGTTCCATTCCGGCTCCAGCAGATCCACCAGCGCCAGCACCAGATCGTAGTTGATGTGGGCGTTGACGCCCATCAGCAATTTCTGGATGGGCAGGATGCGCGGCTGGCCGGCCGCACGGTGCGTGGCACGCCAGACCGCCGGCGCGGCCTCGGGATTCTGTTCGTAGGTGTCCAGGGCGATGAAGTAGTAATCGGCGAATTGGTGCAGCAGGTGATCGACCCAGGCCGGGTCGTCGAACTCGCGCCGGTCGACTGCGGCGAGCATGTTTCGCGTCATCATGCAGTAGCAGTTGAGGAAAATGGCGCGCGCGTCACCACACGCTTCCCAGTGCTGGGCCAACGCCTGCATACGCTGGATGACGGTTGATTCAACTGGCATGGTCATTGTGCTCCGGCAGATTGTGAGACAGTTGCCGCGCACCGCTTCAACGCACGCTGTCGTCGAGAGGCCGGCCCTGTTCTTCATACATGCGCCGGCGGGCGGCCTTGTCGTTGCGCAATTCCTGGTGCGCGTAGGTTGCCACATCCACGGCCAGAGCGCGGGGCACGACGATGACGCCGTCGCCGTCGGCCACCACGATGTCGCCGGGATGAACGATGACGCCGCCGACCTGGATCGGGATGTTATGCGCGTCGTATTGCAGCCGGCCCTGCACCATGCTCTGCGAGACGAAGCGCGACCAGAACGGGATGCCTTGCAGGATGATCTCGTCGGTGTCGCGCACGCCACCGCCATTGGTGACGAAGCCGCGCGCGCCGCGCTTCCAGGCGTCCAGCGTATTGTTCGACCCGCACAGGCCGGCGTTCACCTCGCTGACATCGATCACGATGAAATCGCCCGGCTCGATCTCGGCCATCCAGGGATATGTGCAAATGGTGTTGTAGTACCAGCCCTGCCAGCGCGTGTATTCTTCCGGCGTCATTTTCGGGATCTCGCCGGTATAGGGCACGTAGCGCGCTGTGCGGGCAATGCCGGTTGCGCGCGTCCGCCAGATCGGTCGGATGTCGGGATGCATGGAGCCTTGCGCCTGCAACAGATTCCAGTCCATGCCGTCGCGCACATCGGCCACACGCAAGTCTTTGTATAGATCGAGCAGTTCTTCGTTGGTCACGATTTCACCTCTCACGATAAGCGCCTTGAACACCCCGTGGGGTTGCGCGGCGTCATTGTCGCACGAAGCGGAATCGGCAGGTTGGCGCATAATGCGTGCAGCCATGTCCACCTCACCCAATCCCCTGCCTGCCCTTGCGCTGCACGGCGGGCCGAAAGTGAAGACAACGCCATTTGGCAAAGGCCGGCGTTTCGACGAGACCGAAGCGCAGGAATTGCTTGAAGCGCTGGAGCAGAACACGCTCTTTTACCATCACGGCCAGAAGGTCAAAACGTTCCTGCGCAACTTCAACGCTTTGTACGGCGTGACCTACAGCGTGGCCGTGTCGTCCGGCACGGCGGCGATTCACGTGGCGCTGGGCGCAGCCGGCATCACCGTCGGCGATGAGGTCATCACCAGCCCCATCACCGACCAGGGCACGGTGATCGGCATTCTGTATCAGAACGCCATTCCTGTGTTCGCCGATCTGGAGCCGCATACATACAATCTCGATCCGCGCTCGGTCGAGGCGCGCATCACACCGCGCACGAAAGCGATTGTGGCGGTGCATCTGGCCGGCAGCCCGTGCGACATGGACGCCATCATGGCCATTGCCCGCCGGCGCAACTTGAAAGTGATCGAGGATTGCGCGCAGAGCTGGCTGTGCCGCTACAAAGGCCGGCTGGCCGGCACAATTGGCGATTACGGCTGTTTCAGCACCAACGACTTCAAGCATATCTCGACCGGTGACGGCGGCATCGTGACGGTGAATTCGGGCGACGAGGCTGACTATCGCGCCACGCACGCCTTTGCCGACAAGAACTATCGCCGCTTCGACGCCAACTTGCGGGGCGACATTGCTTACCTCGCGCCGAACTATCGCATGACCGAATTGCAGGGTGCGGTGGGCATCGCGCAGTTGAAGAAGCTGGCCGGCATCTGCGAGGCGCGCCATCGCTACGGTGAACGCATCACGCAGGGCATTCGTGACCTGCCCGGCATTGCGCCCCATCATGTGCATGAGGGGGGATGGAGTTCGTATTGGTTCTACATGCTGCGCGGCCGCTTTGCACCCGAATCTGCAAGCCCTGAAGCAACGCAAGACACGCAGGGGCCGGGTGATGTTCAGCCTTTATTTGCGAGTGCGGCGCCTGGCCGGCTGCGCTGCACACGCGCCGAATTCTCGCAAGCGCTCGCAGCGGAGGGCATCCCGAACACACCCGGCTATATTCCCCACGTTGTGTATCTCAATTCCATGTTCCGCCAGCGACAGGCTTATCGCGGCAGTCACTTCCCGTTCGACCTGTCCGATGCGCGCTACGAGCCGGGTCTGTGCCCGGTTGCCGAGGCCATTCTGCGCGACTGTGTCCGACTGGAGGTGAACGAGTTCTACACGCCGCAGGACATCGAAGACATAGTTGCCGGCATCCGCAAAGTTGCCATGTATTACGCTCTGCCGTAGACCAGGGCAAGCCCGGCGGTTGCGGTGGGCAAGCCCGGCAGTTGCCGTGGGCAAGCCCGGCGGCTTGCCCTACAGCAGACACTGCACGCAGCTCGCGGCGCGAGATGATTGCGCGCGGGAAGAGCGGGCGCATGGCATTCATCACAGCGCTGGCCGGGAATGTCAGCGGGCTGGCGCAAGTGAACGATGGTGTGTCGAAGGGCGGCCTGCGCGTGGTGATGGCGTGACCAGATCAAACTCGGTATAACGCAAGAAAACAGGAGAAGAAGGAGGCTACGATGAAGATCGACTTGTCTGGCAAAGTGGCGCTGATTACCGGCGCTTCGGGCGAGCTGGGGCGCGTCATTACGCGCACGCTGGCGGACTGCGGCGCGGCTGTTGCCATCAACTACCTCAACAGCGAAGCCAAAGCGGCTGCGCTCCTGGATGAAGTGACGCACAAGGGCGCGCGGGCCACAATGGTGCGCGCCGATGTCACTCGGGCGGACGATGTGTTTGCCATGCAGCGGCAGGTTGCGGCGACGCTGGGCGACCCGGACATCATCGTCAATAACGC
>DAOUDB010000027.1:0-1751 GCA_034431495.1 Thermoflexales bacterium | reverse complement strand
GCGTTGAACTCGGTGAAGAAGCGCCGCCAGGCGTTGATGCCCGTCAAGTCCTTGTCGTTCATCAAGCGCTCTTCCGGCTCGCTCAGGGTGTGCGGCTTGAAGCGGCGCTCGCTGCTCAGATAGTGCCGATACGGCGCCAGGGCGGGATCATCGATCAATCGACGGGCATGCTCCTCCGGCACATCCAGCCATTCCAGGTCGAAAAACAGAAGCTGGTTGCGCAGGGCAGTCATGTGCTCTTCGACCCGCTGCATCAATGTGCGGTGCGCTTCCTGGCTGGTGTCGGCGGCAAACAACAATGAGGCATACGCGCTGATTTTGACGATCTCTTCTTGCAGGGCTTCGGCTTCCTGCAAGGCTGTCAAGAGATGGCCGGCCGTTGCACCGCCCGGCGCGTTGATCGTGCCGCGATATCGGGCCGCAAAAGCCTCGGCCTGCGCTGCCACCTGTTGCAAGGTGCGCTCAATCGCTGGGTCATCCGGCCCGCTGAAAAACGCACTCAGGTCCCAGGCTACGCCAGTCGCGCTTTTCTCTGCAAGCGCGGCGTTTGAATTTGCCGTGCCGGCCGGCGCAGCTCCGGCTTCCACAAATCGATCCATCCACTTATCTAATTTCATAGTCGCGCATTCTACCGTCTGGCTGTGCAGCACCCGACCTATCGGTTAGATGCGGCAGGGCCATTTTGGTTGCGCCCGCCTGCTTGCGCCCGCCTGCTTGCGCCCGCTTGCTTGCGCCCGCTGCGAATTACGCCGGCGCCGACAGCACGCCCAGCGCGTACAGCGCGCCGATGATCGCCCCCCACACGGCATACCCCGCCAGCAAAGCGCCGGGTAGCGTCCACCCGCCGCGCAATGCCACATACACCACTCCGAGCCAGATCAGCCCAGGGATCAGGCTGATAAAGAACAGCCGGGCATACTCGGCCAGCGTTGCGCTGGTCGCATCAGAACCACTGGCCAGTACCCACAATGCCAACGGCATATTGATGGGCATGGTGGCGAACAGGGTTGCCAGCAGCTTCGAGCGGTCGCGCAACACAGCGACAGCCAGAATGATCAGAATCGACGCAAAAACAGGGAGTGTTCTGTGCCAGTTCATCCGCCCGATCATACCGGCTTGCGCGCATCCAGGTCTTTAGCGTTCGATTTGCCCGGCGCGAATGGCTAACCCGGCCGCCACGCTGGTGAAGCGATCAGCAACGGCAAGCTTGTCGCGCCCGAACATGTCAGCCAGCATAGCGACGAAATAGGGGATAGCAGACGAGCCGCCGGTGCGGATGACGTGATCGATGCGCGCCGCCGGCACGCCGGCCCGCGCCAGTGTTTCCTCGATCACACGCCGGATCTCCCGACACTCCGCCGCAATAAAGCTCTCAAACTGCGGGCGCGTCACCGGCTGCCAGATGGAGATGGCCTCGGCGTCGTACGACACGATGCCAAACCGCTCCGACGACAGAGCTACTTTGCACTGCTCGACCCGGTCATACACATCAAAGGCGTAGCCCTTGAAGACGAAATCCTCCAGCGCCAGCAAGCGGATGGGGTCGGTGCAATCAGCCTGCGCCGCGCGCAGAAAACGCAGCGTGGCGTCGTTGGACAGGGCGCTGACATCCTGCCAGTCGCCCAGCGCGTCGAGCAGGTGCGCCGGCATCTCGAGGCGTTGCGGCCCCCAGCGCACATCCCTCCCAAACCAGGGCAGAATCGCGCGCCGGAAGATGTGCTGGTCGAATCGGTCGCCGGCGATGCCTACAC
>DAOUDB010000026.1:0-5587 GCA_034431495.1 Thermoflexales bacterium | reverse complement strand
TCAAGCGCCAGCGCAAGCCCAAACCCAAGCGCCCTGAACCGCCCGAAGATGCCCTTGACAGATACATGCGGACCTTAACTTGTGACTGATGCCCTAATCGATAGGCATCCTCCATTTCACTGCCTGTGCGCCTGACAACCATCTGTTCCAGTGAAGGTTCCCGGTCCGGCAGCAGCCGTTTGCCTGCCCAGGCCAGAAAGACAATGCCTGCTATTGCAATCAGTCCTCCAGTGGGTGTGAAGTCCAGAATGTGGAGCGGAGCCTGTGGCGGGTGGGCAGTAAGCAGCAGATTGCTGACGATAATGTTGGCTGTTGTGAAATATGTGGCTGACCCGCCCAGCAAACTGCCGTATGCGACTGGAATGAGCAGCTTGCTCGGCTTGATGCCGGCGCGACGAGCTGCGCCGATTGCGCTGGGCAGCAGGAGTGCGCCGGCCGCCAGGTTATTCATGACGAGCGACATGAGCGCGGTTGTCAATGTAAACAGGAAAATGAGGCGCGCCTCGGAGTTGCCCCCGATAGCCAGCAAACGGTTGGCAATCACTCTCGCTATGCCTGTTCTCTCAAGGCAGCGTGTGATGAGAAACAAGCTAAACAGCGTCACCACAACCGGCTGGCCCAGACCAGAGAGGGCCTTCACTGCGTCAGCCGGCGTGTTGGGCTGTCCCAGGACACCCAGGCCCGCATATTGCGCAATCCCCAGTCCCGCGGCGATAATCAAAGCTCCAATATCCGCGCGCAACCGATTGACACTCATGAATATCAGCGGAATGGTGATGATCCCGGCAACGATAGCCTGAGGCGCAGTCATGTAACGTTCTCTTGAATCGTAACAACAAAGATGGCGCGGAGTGTAGCAGAGGCGCCCTGCGGCTACCACAGTCGATCTGGATGCCACCTTTCCGGCCGGACCCCATCTAATCCCTTTGAACTTCAAAACTCACAGGTGACATACATGGAAATGATCGTTGACTTCCCCGGCGGCGCGCGTGTGGACGCTCACTTTGGCGGCTTCACTGTGCCCACCGATCAGCCCCCGCCGGCCGGCGCCAATTCTGCGCCTTCGCCGTTCGCCACGTTTCTAGCCTCGATCGGCACGTGCGCCGGCATCTATGTGCTCGGTTTCTGTCAGCAACGCGGCCTGCCCACCGCCGGCATCCGCATCGTGCAGCGCGCCGAGGCCGACCCGGCCACCGGCATGGTGACGCGCATCACGCTCGATATCGAAGTGCCGCCCGGCTTCCCGGACAAGTACAAGCCGGCCCTCATCAAGGCTGCCGACCAGTGCAAGGTCAAGAAGCACCTCGAACATCCGCCCACGTTCGAGGTAAAAGTTGTGTAGTCGTGATGTTGTGTAGGGCAAGCCAGGCGGCTTGCCCTTGCGCCGGGCAACCCCGCCGGTTTGTCCTACGGGGTTACGGCAAGCGCCAGCGCGACCACAACAACGAACACTTCTTGTCGCCGGCCACTTTTTGATAGCACACCGTGAACAGGCTGCCGTCTTCCAGTTCCACTGTGCCCGGATAGCCCAGATCGCCGTCCGGCCCGTCGTCGCGGATGATCCAGTCGTGATCCCACGTGGCGCCATCGTCATCGCTGAAGGCGACGCGCTGGCCGAAGGGGGGCTGCCGGTAGCCATAGGTCAATATCAACACACCGGATGAATGCCGCAGGCCGTGTGGGGGCGAGCCGTGAAAACCGAGTGGACGCGCCGGCGTCCAGGTATGGCCGCCGTCATCTGATTCGCTTTGCATGATGCTGAAGTTCGGCACATCGGGCGGTAATGCCTTCTCGCTATGAGTCTCAACGCGGATCAGGCCGATCAGCCGGCCCGATGGCAATTCGATGGTGTGCGGCTCGTGATAGTTGGCCGGGTCTGTGCCGGGGTGCACCGGCACCCGTCCCAGCGTCTGCCACGTGTCGCCGGCATCGTGACTGATGGCTGCCGTGATCGGGGCCAGATTCATGTCCTCCCACGTGCCGTAGGGTTTGCCCAGATACAACAATGCGCCATTGCGCAGGCGGATCGGGCCGTGTGGCGCAGAGACCGGCGCGCGCACCGGCGCGCCCCAGGTTTCGCCGCCGTCGTCGCTGCGCATGGTCCACGAGCCAAGCCAGCGCGCGACTGCTTCATCCGTCATCTGCTCCAGCGCCGGCTGCCACGATGCTAATTCTTCATTGCCCAGCCATTGGCGCACCCAGTCTTGCTGCGCATATTCCTTTGTGTTTGAGGTGAACCACGTCACCAGCAGGCGCTGCCCGCCGAGGCTGACCACGCCGGCGTCTCGGTCGTCCAGCGGTGTGTCGCTGATGACGCGCGGCGGCGACCAGGTGCGCCCTCCATCGCGGCTCACGTTCAGCACTGTCTTGCCCCACGGGCAGATGTGCTCCGAGCGCAGGCCGGAACTGGCGACGACGAGCGTCCCATCGTCCATGCGCGCCACCGCCGGCCAGCCGAAGTACCCCAGCCGTTCGCCGGGCAGCCGGCATACGATGCCATGCTCACTGACCAAAAGTTTGCTCATAGGACGTTCTCCTTGCGATAGAGATCTGCCAGCGCCGCATAGGCCAGCTTGGGCCGGCGCGCGTAATCTACCATCCCTTTCAGGTTCAACTCGTTCCAGTAGCCATTGTGCACTTTCGAGGGGTCTCGATAGTCGCTGAAGCAGAAGGGGAAGGTGCCCACAATCTGCGGATACGTTTCGGCCAGCGCGAAGATGGCGCGCAACAAGTCGGCATGATAGTTCTCTGACCACAGATCGCGGCTGCGCGAGTGGAAGCCGGCGACCGAGTCTGCGCCGAACTCGGTCAGCAATAGAGCCAGGTTCTGTTGCCGGGCCAATACCTCATCCAGCATCTGGCGCATGGGCGACAGGTCGATCGGACGCGGTGTTGCGTCGCCCGTCGTCGCCTCAGACGCAGCCGGCGCGTCGATCTGGTCATACCAGCCCCAGTACGAATTGATACCCAGCACGTCCACCATATCGGCAACCGGGCCGACGATGCCATATAGCGCCGCATACGAGATCAGGCGGGTGGGGTCTTGGGCGCGGATCACATCGGCCAGCGCACGGAAGAACGGCGCGGCTTCCGGGTTGTGCGTGTTGCACTCATTGCCGATGCCATAGATGGCGACACAGGGATGATTGCGCGCTGCAGCCACCATCTCGCGCGCCATTTGCTGCGCCAGATCGCGCCAGGCCGGATCGACGAAGCAGGTGTGGGTTTCCTCGTCTCCAGGGTGATAACAGTAGGTGGGTGGCTCGATCCACACCAGCAGGCCAAGCCGGTCGGCGGCGGCGTAGAAACTTTCGTCCATCGGATAGTGGCAGCGCACCGCGTTGCAGCCCATCTGCTTCATCAGACGTAAGTCGGCTTCCACCTGCTCCGGCGTCATTACCAGGCCGGTGACGGGCGAATCGTACACGTAGCAGATGCCCTTGAGCGTGATCGGTTCGCCGTTGAGATGGACGCGGCGAATGCCGTCTGCGCCGGCTTTCATCTCGATTGTGCGAAAGCCGCATTCGAAGTCGTGGCTGTCCACTACCGCGCGCGTTTCGTCGAGCAGTTCAATCGTCACCGGCTCCAGATGTGGATGCTCCGGCGACCAACCCGGTGTGTTGAAGAACGGCACGCGCAACTCGAAAGCGCCGTCACCTTCGATGAAGTCTTCCCACGCCAGACCTCCGCTGCGCGCGCGCACGATCAGGCCGGGGCGCATCTCGCGCACGCGGCCCTGCGCGATCAACTCGCCGCCGTCATGGGTGGGAATGGCCTGCATGCGCAGATCGCACAACACGGGGCCGGCGCAGATCTCCAGCATCACGCTGCGATGGATGCCGCCGTAGTTGAAGTAACCCAGACAGGGCGGCCACTTGATTGTGGTGGCGCGGTTGTCCACCTGCACCGCGATGTGATTGCGCCCCGGCTTCAGCGCTGCTGCGCAATCCAGCTCGAACGCGGTGTAGCCGCCTTCGTGCGCGCCGATGAACTGGCCGTTGAGATATACCCGGCACAGATAGTTCACCCCGCCAAAGCGCAGCCGGGCTGTCGCGCCGGGCGGCAACTCGGGCGCGTCGAACGCGCGGGCGTACCAGCACACGCCCTCGAAAATGTCGTAGCGTTCGGCCAGCTTTTGCCACACGCCGGGCACGGGCGCTTTCAGCCAGTGCCGCCGGCTGATATCCGGCCGCTGATATCCGCCGTGGATCGCGTGATATTTCGGGTCGAGATCGGCCACGAAATCCCACAGCCCATCCAAAGCAATCATCGTTCTGTTCATGGCTCAATTCCAGAATTGCATACCCGGGCAGTGTGTGAAGTGCCAGGGCACTTTTCCCAACTCGTGATCGGGCAGTGCCTTGCCGATCAGCGCCAACGACAGGATGCGGAACCAGGTTGGGAACAGCGCGCCGGCGTTGGCTGCGCTGCTCAATTGCGCGTGGCCGTACTCGAAAGGCCGGCTCTTGTAGAACACAAAACCGCCGTCGGGCATCTGATTGGAGAGCACCCAGTCGGCAGCCCGACTCAGCGTCGCGCGGATGTCGTCGCGGCGATAGTTTGTGTGTTGCATCATGCGGCACAACGGGTCAATCGAGTCGATGTCCTCGCACGCGCTGGACATGAAAGGCGCATCGGGGTTGTGAACACCCCAACCGAAACCGCCGGCTGCGTTCTGCGTGGCGAGCAGCGTATCGATGGCGCGCTCGATATGGGGCACGGGCACATGGTCGTAGAAGAACAGCGGCCACCAGTGATAGGCGGCCTGCACGGCGTGACTGCGCCACAGCGGATCGGCGATGTCCACATCGCCCCACACGCCGGTGGCCGGGTTCAGGTGATGATGGGTCAGCCAGTCCAACAGTGCCGCGACACAGCGCCCGGCCTGCGCGTCACCCTGTGCGTCGCGCGCATACTGCAACAGCGTCCCCACATTCATGATCTCGTTGCCGGTCCAACTGACCTGCCGGCCCCAGTCGCGGTGTTCGAGCCATGCAATCAACCGATCCACATCGCGCCAGGGGTCGAGCCATTTGAGCGGCTTGAGAGCGACGCCGCCCAGACAGGATAACGCTGTGATGACGTGGCAGGTGAGATGCGGCCGGCCGCACCACAGCGGGTCGCCGGTGTACCAGCCTTGATCGAAGATCACCGGGTCGCGGTACAGGCCGTCGTCGTCCTGATGTGCGTTCAGATAGTCGCGCCACGCGCTGGCTGACTCAGACGGCAGCGCGTTGCACAGCGATAGTGTCATCGCGGCGTAGCAGGCGCTGTACAGCGTCGGCGCCGCGCAGCCCGGTGCGTAGCGATAGCGCCCCGGCCCCGCCTCGAGCAGCGCGCAGCCGCTGACGAAGTCAAGCGCGCGCGATAACCAGTTTGCCTTCATCGCCCAGCCGACCACAGAATGCCCCGGCGCAGCACTTCACGGAAGCTGGGATTAGCCCAGGCGGTGTTGTCGTGGCCGGCCTGATAGCAGAACACGCGCGACCGGCGATAGGCGCGCGCCCAAGCGATGGTGCGATTGCTCTTCGGGTGATCGTAGCTCAGCAGCACGTCGCTGTCCGGGCCGGCGTCGGGCATGATGTAG
>DAOUDB010000025.1:0-3194 GCA_034431495.1 Thermoflexales bacterium | reverse complement strand
GGCGTGGCAGCTACATTACCTGGATCAAGTCCGCGCGCCTCGTGACTTATGAGGATGGGCAGTTTGTTATCGGCGTGCCCAACGGCTACATCAAGGAATGGATGGAGCATCGCATGCTCAGCCAGTTTAAGCGTGTACTGTCTGAGCGGATGGGGCGTGGCGTGGATGTTACGTTTGTGTTGGTGTCGCAGCACGGCGGTGTCGCGTCGATCGCGCAGCCTGATCCTGCCGCTGTGATGCGTGAGCCTGCCGCTGCCAAAGACCAGGTGGCGTATTCGATATCAACGCCCGCGCCTCGCGCGAATGGCGCCTCGAACAGTGCTTTGAATGATGGACTGAATGCGCGCTACACCTTTGCCACGTTTGTGGTAGGGTCTGGCAATCGCATGGCGCATGCGGCGGCCATGTCTGTGGCTGAGATGCCGGCCGACCGATACAACCCGCTGTTTCTATACGGCGGGGCCGGCCTGGGCAAGACACATTTGCTGCACGCGATCGGCCACGAAGCGCGCCGGCGTGGCATGACCTGCTGCTACGTCACATCCGAAGCCTTCATGAATGAACTCATCATGGCCATCCGCGGCCAGAGCACCGAGGCTTTCCGCAACAAGTACCGGCTTGTCGATATGCTGCTGATGGACGATGTGCAGTTCATTGCCGGCAAGGAAAGCACGCAGGAAGAGTTCTTCCACACCTTCAACACGCTCTACAGCGCCAACAAACAGATTGTGCTCACCAGTGATCGGCCGCCCAAGATGATGGTCACGCTCGAAGACCGACTGCGCAGCCGGTTTGAGTGGGGTTTGATGGCCGACATCGCTCCGCCCGATCTGGAGACGCGCATCGCCATTCTGCAGGCCAAGTCCGCTCAGCGACAGGCCAACTTGCCGCAGGACGTGATCGAGTTCGTCGCCAAGCAAATCCAGAGCAATGTGCGAGAGCTGGAAGGCGCGCTGACCCGGCTGATTGCCACATCGGAGATGACAGGCCGGCCCATCAGCGTGCAGTTCGCCCGCGACACGCTGGCCGATCTGGTGGGCCGGCGCGCGCACATCAGCCCTTCTCAGGTCATCGAGACGGTCGCCAAGTATTACAACATCTCGGTGCAGGAAATCGTGTCCTCGTCGCGCAGCAAGGAACTTGTGCAGCCGCGTCAGGTGGCGATGTATCTCGTGCGCCAGGAGACAGACGCTTCGTTGCCGGAGATCGGCGCGTTGCTGGGCGGGCGCGATCACACCACCGTCATCCACGGCGTCGATCGCGTCAAAGAGCGTCTCGAGTCAGAAGATCAACTGCGCCGCGATGTGATGAGCTTGCGCGAGCAACTCTACCTCAACGTCACGGCGTAGATGCGCGCCTAATACGCAATGCGCACTACGCAATACGAGACACGTGCCCCGTATTACGTATCGCGTATTTCGTGGCGGAGCGTGTCGATCTGCGCTGCCAGGTCAAAGTCTTTGGTGGTCAGGCCGCCGGCATCATGCGTCGACAGAGTGAGTGTGACCCGGCGATAGCGAATGACGATGTCGGGGTGGTGGTTGGCCGCTTCGGCCAGCCAGCCTACTGTGTTGACGAAGAGCAGCGCCTGGGGGAAGCTGGGCAGCTCGAATGTGCGCGTGATCTCGCCGGCCTCGGTGAGCGACCAGCCGGCCAGCGCAGACAGCCGCTCCTGTGCTTGCTCGCGGGATAGTTTGCCCATCTCAGTGCAACCCGACGGTTGTCTTGATCTTGCCTACGCGCTGGCCGGAAGCCGTGATCGTGATCTGCGATTCTTGCGGCGCGCGCAGCACCCATTCGACTTTGGCCCGGTCGTCGGTTGGGTCGGCGCTATACAGGCCAGCCTTCTTGAGCGCCCGCCCTGCCAGATGCCCGATCTCTGACTTGTGCAGGCCGCTGACCAGCGACGCGCCTTCCGGCAATGTCAACTCCACTTCGCAAGGCCGGACGAGTTTTTTCTCTGCGGCCCGCGTGGTGATGTTGGTGGGCAGCCAGCCGGCGTTCTCCACCACGGCGGTGATGTGGTAGGCGCCCTCGCTCACCGGCTCGACCAGAATTTCGCGGAAAGACAGGCAGGGCGATATTGCCGTGTGCCACAAGATGAACTCTGCGTGCGGCGCAATCTCTTTCTCCACCAGGTGTGGCGGTGGGTTGCGCCAGCAATATGCCTCGTCCCAACCGCCCAGCTCCACCTCGCCCAGTTGCGGATGCTGGAAGGGATACCAGGGCACAAATCCCTTGCCCTGCAGCGCCTCATCGTTCCACTTCAGCAGCTTCAAGTCATCTTCGACAGGATGATCCCGGTACCATTCGATAAACTGATATTTGCCATCCGGCTTCTTCATCTCGATGCCGGCCCGCCCCGGCAGGTTCCACAGTTCGCACGTCCAGGCGTACACGCCCAGGTGGTCGTACATCCAGTCGTCGAAGACACCCTTGATGGTTTGCTTGGGGTGGTACTTGAATTCGTGAAAGACAGACACGGCCGGGTAGCCGGTGATCCGCGTGGCAGCCTTGCCGATGTCCTGGTATGTCCACAGGTCTTCGGCTGGAAAATCGTCATCCGATCGTGTGCCGTAGGGCCGCAAATATGCCCCGCTATAGGTATGGAATGAGATGCCGCCCGTGATGTTGGGATGATCGACGATGAATTGAACGACTGCGCGCACTTCCGGCTCGCTGGTGGGGTAGGGGCCGGCGCCTTTCTGCTCGCTTTCCACAGCCCACTCGATCGGAAAGTTGCGGTTCAGGTCCAACCCCTCCAGGCGCGGCGCGATTTTGATTGTCACCCCGTCGTAGTTGCGAATCGTCCCTTCGGGCAGCACGCGATAGTACGGTCCTGCGGTGCTCAGGTCGTTCGGCTCACGCGGGATTAGCAGACGCGGCTCGTCGGGGTGAGCTTTCCACGGGCCGTTTGGATCCTTCAGGCGCATTAACAGGGCGCGCCCGTCGCCATCCACATCGCCTTCATGCAAGCCATCCAACTCCTCTGGCAGGGGATAGGGTCGTGTGCTCGAGCGCACCACCCGGCGCCGTTCGTCCAGATACATTTCCGCACCGTCCGGGTTCATGCGCGGCACGATGTAGATCGCGCGGGTGTCGAGCGTCTGCCGGACTTGCGCATTGGTTTCGTATTCGCCCAGAAACTTGTGAATGGCGTACAGCGCGCAGGTCGAGGGTGACACCTCGGTGGC
>DAOUDB010000024.1:0-20402 GCA_034431495.1 Thermoflexales bacterium | reverse complement strand
ACACCGCGCCGGCCACCCGCATCGCCACGCGTTGGCTGCCGAACGTGTAGTAGCTCGTGCTCTGGTTCGTCGCCGTGATGTGCTCGAAATGCGCCCCGACGATCATCACCGTGCCGGCAGCGTCCATTGCCGGCTTTCAGTCATCAAACCTCTCCTTCTTGATGCAGTCTCGATATGCCGAATGCCATGCGTTCGGCTCGTCGAAAGTTCCTATCTCGTGCACAACATACAGTGTCCCGCTCATGATGCTGGTGACAATCAACATGTCTGTGGTTCTGTAGCTCCGGCTCCCATAGAAGAAGAGATCGTCGATACTGTTCAGGTTGGGACATGGCTGGTAATACCATACATACTCATTCAACATCTCGACTGCTTTGTCGCGTGGTGTGCCTGGCTTCACCATCTGTCGTGCCTGCTCAAGAAACGTGCTTCGGCAAGCAGGCAGGCTGGCAAGTAAAACCATCAAGGCAATCCCGGCAGCCATGATCTGTCCCCGTTGACGCAATACCAGTTGCCTGTAACATTTCATGGCAGCCACCTCATCATGTAAAAGTGCCACTCGTGCCTGACATTATGAATTCCGTAGAGCCGAAACGCAGCCCCCAGCGACGCGCCGGCATGACCAATTGCTATGTCCGACCACGTATTTGGCAAATCGCCTCGGAATTGTTTGATCTCGCGCATCCCATTGATCAGGCTGGCCCAGGTCCCATACGCCCCACCCATAGCCACGCACCAGGCCCAGTGATGAATGTTGGCGTCACGATCAGACTCACCAGTCAACCAGGGCTGTAGCCCTTCTCTGCTTACGTAGGCCCACACTCGGATAGGGTTGTTTGGATTGCTGACTGCGCGCCAGGCATCCGGCTCTTCGATTCGGTTCGGCAAGCCCCCGAACAAGCTGCCAATGTCTCGTGTAAACAAGCCTTCCTCGCCGTCTTGATACCGGGTGGCAAGGCGCTCCAAAGCGTCGGGGACTGTTGCTCATGAACGATCAGCAGACCGCTTATCGCGTAGAACTGCTTCAAGACTACCGGGGATATAGTTGCCATTCCGATCGTAAAACTTGCTGGGGTCCCATTCGTCAGGGAAGGCTATTGAGAACAGCCGAATGAGGATGTCCTCCGCTGATGGCCCGCGATTGTGGTGGGCAAGGCGAAACTCCTCCTGCCAGGCTGCATCGAGAGGATCATTTCCAGTAGGGTCGGTGAACCGCAACGGGTTACCCAGGATACATGTAGCGGTTGAACGCCTGTGGATTCCCCGGCCCCGGCACCACCGTGTCCGCGCTGACAAACCTCCCAACCCCGGCGCATACCTGCGCGCGTGCGGTCGCAGACCGCGCGGTCGCAGACCGCGTAGTCGTACAGCCCCACACCTGCCAGCTCGCGCTGCCCTGTATAGCGTCGATCCGTCGGCGTTATCCCGCTCATCCACCGCGTCTCGCCAAATGGCAGATAGCGCAACTCCGCCACCTTCTGCCCACTCACATTCGTGGTGAGCGACGCCCTGCCAAGATGGTCGCCGGGCAGCAGCGCGCGCAGGTTCGGGCTCATGATGGCAATGCTCCTCCTGTGTGACGATGAGACGTGGAGAGCGTATCAGCCGGGTAGCCGCATGTCAAGCGCCCCACCTCAAAATCGCGCCCGCACACGCCGCCGGCGCCAAACTCGAGGACACGCCGGATTCCTCTGCATTGCCTCGATATTCCACTCAATTCAAGAGCGCAATGCGTTACAATGACTTCCTTCAACTCACAGACTCCCCAAGGAATCGATACATGCAAATAGTGACCGACTGTGCCGCCGACCTCCCTGAAGCCGAAATCCGCGCGATGAACATCACCGTCGCCCCGTTGTACATCCGCTTTCCAGAGGGCGAGGTCAATTCGACCGACCTCACGCCGGACGAGTTCTACGACCGGCTGGCTGCCATGCGACCGGCCATCCCCACCACCGCCCAGCCCTCTCAAGGCCAGTTCAGCGAGCTTTACGAACAACTGGCCCAGGCCGGCCAGCCAATCTTGTCGATCCATATCTCGTCGGGCCTCAGCGGCACGCTGCAATCGGCCCAGCTTGGCGCGCAGCACACGCCAGACGCCGACATCACCGTTGTGGACAGCATGACCCTCTCCGGCGGCCAGCGCGTCCAGGTGCTGGCCGCCGCACTGGCCGCCAAAGCCGGCTGGGCCAAAGAAGCCATCCTCGCTTTGCTCGACCGCGTGCGCGCCGCAACCGAGGTGGTCTACACACTGGAGACGCTGGAATACCTGGCGCGCGGCGGGCGCATCGGGCGCGTTCAGGCGCTGGCCGGCGCCCTGCTTCACATCAAGCCGGTCATTCACGTCAGCAAGGCCGACGGCAAGTACAGCACCGTCGCCAAAGCGCGCACCCTGAACAGGGCCATCGAGGCCATCGTCGATCACCTGGCGCATTTGTACGACACGGCTGCGCCGATGTGGGTCACCGTCATGCACGGCCAATTTGCGGAGCAGGCGGCGACGCTCAGCCGGGCGTTGCAGGCCCGGCTCAACATTGCACGGCTGGAGACCTTGCGCATCTCGCCCGTGCTCGGCGTGCATACCGGGCCGGGCATTGTCGGCGCAGTGGCTGTGCCCATGGCTACGCTCGAAGGGCTGGTATAACCCGCGCCGGCGCGCAAATCATCTGGACAACTTGCTCATCTCTTCGCGGTCGATGAAACGCCGGATCGTGCCGGATGCCATGTCTGCCGCCCAGATGCCGGTGGCGAACCGGTCGATGAAGGCGCGGTCGTGGGCCGCGACCAGGATCGCGCCGGGGAAAGCGTCCAGCGCAGCCTCGAACCGCTCGCGCGACGGGATATCCAGGTGATTGATCGGCTCGTCGAGCACCAGACAATTCGAACCTTCCAGCACCAGCTTCGCCAGGATCAGCCGGGCGCGCTCGCCGAAGCTGAGCTTCGACACCGGCGTGAACACCTCATCGCCCTCGAACAGGAAGTAGTGCAAGAAGTTGCGCGCTTCGGTCTCGCTCATCGGCGAGATCGACAGCACAACCCCAAGCGGCGTGCTGTCCGGGTCCAGCGTGTTCTGCTCCTGCGGCATGTAACCCAGCTTGACGCTGGCGCCTTGCCGGACTTCGCCCTCCGTCGGCGCCAACTCGCCCACGATGATCCGCAGCAGCGTGGTCTTGCCGGCGCCGTTCGGGCCGATCAGGGCGATGCGCTCGCCGTGGCGCAGGGTCAGATCGACATGGCGAAAGAGGAAGCCGGCGCCGAATGCGTGGCCCAGATTGTCCAGCGTGAGCACCGTCTGGCCGCCGCGCGTCATCGGGCCAAAGTCCAGCTTCATCTGCCACTGCTGCTTCGGCTTATCGACCCTGTGCTCTTCGAGCAGCTTTTGCAGGCGTTCTTCGATGTGTTTGGCGCGCGCGACGGTGCCTTTGGTGCGATTGGCAAAGAAGCCGCGCGCGAACTTGTCGCCGCTGTCGCCTTTGCCGCCCGCCTTGAAGCGGGCAATGTCGCGGAAATGCCGGGCCGCCATTTGCAGCCGGGCGATCTCCACTTGCTGATCCTGCCAGGCCGACCACTGGGCCTCCATCTCGCCCAGTTTTGCCATCTCGTAATCCGAGTAGTTGCCGGCGTACTCGGTTGCGCGGTGCGTCCGGTCATCCAGCGCAATGATGCGTGTTACGGTGTTGTCGAGGAACGTCCGGTCATGCGACACGATGAGCGCCGCGCCGTCGTAGTCGAGCACGAATCGCTCCAGCCACTCCAGCGCCTCGATGTCGAGATGGTTGGTCGGCTCATCGAGCAACAACAGATCCGGCTCGGCAATCAGCAAGCGGGCCAGCCCCACGCGCGTGCGCTGGCCGCCGCTGAGTTGCGCCACCGGCCGGTCCGGCTCGACCCCCGCCAGTCCAAGGCCGGCCAGCACCGTGTCGACGCGATGTTCGATGCCATACCCGCCCAGCGCCTCGAACCGCGTCAGCGCCTCGCCATAGGCTTCGAGGAGATCGGCGGAGATCGCGTCGGCGCGGACTTCGTCCGCCGTCTCGGCCATGCGCGCAGCCAGGTGATCGACGCGTTGGCGGGCTTCGCTCCAGCCGGGAATGCCCGAGCGCACGACCTGCCCGACCGTATCGCCGAACGAAGGATCCAGCCCCTGCGCCAGATAGCCCACCGAGACACTCGGCTCGAGGCTGACGCGGCCGCTGTCGGGCCGCTCCTGGCCGGTAATGATGCGCAGCAGTGTGGACTTGCCGCATCCATTTGGGCCAACCAGCCCCACCCGGTCGCCGCGATTGACGATGAAGGACACGTCATCCAGAACGGTCTGGATGCCGAATGTCCTGGAAACGTGACTGACTTGCAACATATGCGCCTGGCCTCACTCAACCTCTGCCACAAAGACAAAGGCAACGCGGACGAAGTCCGCCAGCGCTGCTCAGGTCACGGCCGGCTGCCCTGTCGGCAGGCAACAAAACAGCCGTGAGCGCTGAGGAAGCGCCCACGGCTGAACACTGATTTCGTCCGCACTATCGAACGACGACGTCTACAGACCCGCGCCGGCAGGCCGGCTCCCTCTGCGATGTGCTGGGCTGTAGATCGAACACATGTCTCTGAATACTCCCGCCACACAAGGTGGCTGACTGCGGGCAGTGTAACAGCCGGCAGCGCCATGTCAAGGGACAAAAGGAGTATTGTCTGGGCCCCTGCAGAGTCAGTCGCGCGCATCACGCGCCGGTAGCGCGTCGCAGGGTGTAGGGCAAGCCGCCCAGCCTGCTCTACAACTCGCAGCGCCGCATGGTTTTCGTCGCCTGTCAGGCGACTTGCAGCAGCCATAGGCGTATTGTCATGACTCCTCATCCTCTATAATCCAACGCGAACTCGGCGGCATGCATCATGAAAAAAATCGGCCTCAGTGTCGACGCTTCGCCGGCAGCCGCCCAAACCAGACGATAGCGCGCGGGCACTCACCAGGAGGTGTGATCCATGAGTCTGGCTCCGAGCAACCTTGATCTGGAAGCGGCAGGCTGGCGCATCGACAACGGAAAAGTCGCCTGCATAGTGCGTGAGGTCGAAGGCCAGTTGTGGTGGCAGGTGATCGACCGCGCGCGCGGCCGGCTGGCCATCCAACCTTCGCCCACGCCGCGCGCCTGCATCGACCAGCGCCCCGCCACATGGCATGCCGCCGGCATGACGCAGGAGGCGCAGCCCGACGGCTCGACCATCCTGCGCTGCCAGGCCGAGAGCGCCGGCGCGCGCATCACGCGCTGTTTCCAAGTGTGGCCCGATTTTCCTTTCGTCCGAACGTGGGGCAGCATCGACACCTGTGGCGACGCCCCGCTGATCGTGACAGACGCGGAGATTCTCAACCTGACCATGCCGGCCGGCCAGAACCTGTTTCACGTCAACCAGTTCAGTTGGGTCTATCGCAACGACTTCTTCAGCCAGTACGATGTGCCGCTCATCCCGGGCCGGGCCGCCACAGAAGTCCGCATGGGGTCGTTCCCGTCAAGCTACAGCGGCCCCAGCAGTTGCGCCTGGTTCGCCGCGCGCGACGGCGACAGCGACTGGCATTCGATGCGCTCGGACGACAGCGCGCCGCACGCCGGCTTTGGCATCGTGTGCGGCATCGAGTTCAACGGCAAGAGCCGGCTGCGCGCCTGGGCCTCGTCCGAGGCCACTCACTTCGTCAGCGCGATCGACGATCTGCGTCACTGCGTCGCGCCGGGCGACTCGTTCGAGATCCCGGCGTTCTTCATCGGCGTGTTCGAGGGGGACTGGGACGAGGCCGGCTACGTCACACAGCGTTTCGCCGAGGCGCACGTGCATCCACCGGCGCCGGACGAGCGCCACCCCTGGGCGCAATACAACTCGTGGGGCTACGGACAAGAGATCAACGAAAGCCAGCAGCTCGCCGCCATCGAACGCTGCGCCGAGCTGGGTGTCGAGGTCGTGGTCATGGACCTGGGCTGGGCAAAGCAGATCGGCGAGTGGCGCGCGCACCCTGACAAGTTTCCGCGCGGACTGAAGCCGCTGGCCGAGCGCGCGCACGAGTTGGGCATGCGCTTCGGCCTGCATATTCCACTGGCGCAGGCCAACGTGAACGCGCCGGTGGCGCAACAGCATCCCGACTGGCTGATTCACCGCCACGAGGATTACTTTGGCGCTGCGCCGCTGTGCCTGGGGCATCCGCCCTGCCGCGAATGGCTGATCGGCGAGATCGTGCGCCTCATCGATGACTACCACGTGGACTACTTCGTGCAGGACGGTGAGGATATGGTCAAAGCCTGCCACGAGAGCGGTTCGGCCTGCTCGACGGACGATCACAACTACACCAACTCGGTGGAAGGCATCGACCGGGTGATCGAGACGGTGCGCCGGCTGCGCCCGCAGGTGGTATGGGAGAACTGCGAGGACGGCGGCTGCATGTTGACCTACAAGATGGCCCGGCTATATCACACCACCATCACCGTGGACAACATCGCCACCTACGCAACCCGCCAGGGCGTGTACGGCGCGTCCTACCCATTCTCGCCGCGTTACAGCGTGCGCTACATGCAGGACGACCCCACGCCCTACACATTGCGCAGCGCCATTTTCGGCGGGCCGCTCATCCTGATGCAGCGTGTGACCGAGTGGAACGAAGCACAAATGGCCCAGACCCGCGCCGCAATCGCCGAGTACAAGCGTTTGCGCGCACTGGTGCGGAACGCCAAAATCATCCATCTGATTCCGCCACGCAACAACCTGGAGGGCAAGGGCTGGGGATGGGACGCAATTCAGGCCGTGTCGCCGGATCAAACGCGCAGCGTGGTGATGGTGTATCGCGCGCAAGGCGGGCCGGCCAGCAAAGTGATCCGCCCGCGCGGCCTGAAGGCAGACGGCATGTACGATATCGCGCTGGCCGACGCGCAAGTTACAATGCAAGCCAGAGGCGCATCGCTTGCGAATGATGGGGTTGTGATCAGTGTTGGCGAATATGGGTCAGAGATGATCGAACTGATTCTGGCGCATTGACGCATCCTCGATGCACCCCAACACTTTGCCAGCTGCGCATAGAGCGTCTCGAACTGCACACGAAACTGCGATAGAGGGAGGTGACGCTTAGCGAAACGACCCACACCACCGCCTCACGTTGCCCACTCACTGATCCCGTTTTCAGACCCTGAGCTTGTTCATGTTTGATCACACTTGATCGAGGAGGAAAGGGACCATGTCTGCTATACGATTGACACGCCGGCAGATTCTGAAGCTGGCCGGACTGGGTGCTGCCGGCGGGATGCTGGCCGCGTGCGCGCCCGCACAACCTGCACCGACCACCGCCCCCGCACAAACCCAGGGTGGCGGAACCGCCCCACAGGCCGGCGCAGCCTATGAGCAGGGCGAGATGAAAATCCTGCTGTGTTGCTCCGGCCAGGATGAAATGGATCTGCGCGCCAAATGGAACGCCGAGTTCGAGCAGAAGTATCCCGGCGTCAAGATCATCCAGGAGGCGCCCCCCGCCGGCACTGGATACTTCGAGAAGCTGCAAACGCTGATCGCCGCCGGCACGCCGCCCGATCTGTTCGACATGTGGGAGGGCTATGTGCAACCCTACGCAGCCAACGGCGCGCTGCTGGACCTGGAGCCGTTCATCGCCGGCGACCCAAAGATCAAGCGCAGCGACATCGTGCCGGCCGCCATCGAAGCCGGCGCATGGCAGGACAAAGTCTACGCCATGCTCATCGGCTTCATGCCCGGCCCCGTGTCGCTGTACTACAACCCAGACCACTTCGCCAAGGCCGACGTCGATCTGCCCAGCCCCGACTGGAAGTGGGACGACGTGCTCAATGCCGCCAAACAACTCACCCTCGACGCCGACGGCGACGGCGTGCCGGAGCAGTGGGGTTTCTCGTACGGCAACTGGTTCGTCAACCACCTGTACACCGTGTGGTCGAACGGCGGAGACTGGTTCACCCCCGACAGCAGCAAGTCCACCCTGACCGATCCAAAGACGGTCGAGGCGCTGCAATACTGGGCCGACCTGATCAACGTGCACAAGGTGTCGCCGGGGTCGAGCGCCATGCAGGTGTTGCAGAGCAACAACGAAGCCTTCAAGTCCGGCATGTTGTCCATGTACCTGGGCAACTACTGGGATGTCGGCGACTTCAAGAACATCAGCAGCTTCGACTGGAAAGCCGTTCTCACGCCAAGCGCCAACAACGGCAACCGGATTTGGTACATGCACACGGCCTGCTGGTCGATCTCGCCGCCGTCCAAAGTGAAGAATGCGGCCTGGGAGTACATCCGCGAGTTCGTGCTGGACAGTGTGATCGAGTCGATGGTGCCGTACGTCCCGTCGCTCAGCCCGATGCTCGACCGCTTCTTCGACGTGCCATTGCACAAGGAGCTGGGCTACGAGCCATTGCGCACGCTGGTGACCAAGCCCGACACCATTCGCATCCCCGGCGCCGGCGAGAAGTTCGACAAGATTCAGGGCATGATCCAGGCCGAGATCGACCTGGTCATGAACGGCCAGAAGTCAGCCGTGGAGGCCATGGAAGCCGCCGCGGTGCTGGTCGACGCCGAACTGGCCCGCAAATGAATTGACAAGTGACGATTTTGGATTTTGGATTGCATCGCCACCTCGTCTTGCCCGCCAATCCAAAATCCAAAATCCCGAATCCAAGATCGGAACTGGAGTGCCATGGTAAGCGCGCAATCGAGCCTGGACGCCGGAACGGCCACACGCCGCCGGCCCTTCATGACCCAGAGCCGCCGGGAAGCCATCGTCGCCTACATCTTTATCAGCCCGTGGCTGTTGGGGTTGCTGATCTTCCTGGTCGGACCGATCCTCCTGTCCTTCTATTTCAGCCTGACCAAGTACACGCTCATCAAGCCGCCGGAGTGGCTGGGGTTCGGCAATTACGAGCGTATGCTCACCGACCCGTTCGTCGGCATCGCGCTGCGCGTGACCGGCACTTACACGCTCCTGGCCGTGCCGCTGGGGACGATCGTTGCCCTGCTCATCGCCCTGCTGCTGAATCAAAAAGTGTTCGGCATCCGCGTGTTCCGCACCATTTTCTACATGCCCTCGCTGATTTCCGGCGTGGCCGTGGCAATCGTGTTCAGCTGGCTGTTCAGTCATCGCATGGGCATCATCAACTTCATTCTCAGCCGGCTGGGTCTGGAAGGGCCAAACTGGCTGGGCGACCCGAACACGGTGCTCTGGACGCTTCTGTTGATGAGTTTGTGGGGCACGGGCGGCGGCGCAGTCATCTTTCTGGCCGCGCTGCAGGGCGTGCCGCAATCGCTCTACGAGGCGGCTGAGTTGGACGGCGCCGGCACATTGCGCAAGTTCTGGCACATCACGATTCCGCTCATCTCGCCGGTGATCATGTTCTCGGTCATCACCGGCGTCATCGGCACCTTCCAGACCTTCACCATTTCCTACCTGATGACAGGCGGCGGGCCAGGCTATGCCACGCTCTTCTACCTGCTCTATCTCTACCGCAACGCCTTCAACTGGTTCGAAATGGGCTACGCGTCTGCGCTGGCCTGGGTGCTGTTCGTTATCATCCTTTTCTTCACGCTGATTTTGCTGCGCACATCCAGCCTGTGGGTGTACTACGAAAGCGCAGGGAGGGGACGCTGATATGGCAGCCATCACACAACCACAGCCGCAGCAGCGCCCGGTCTACCAGACCAAACACTCGCCGCAGCGCGTGGCGCGCGAGGTGCTGCGCGTCGTCTTCGTGTACGCGCTGCTGATCGGCTTCAGCGTGCTCTTCATCCTGCCTCTGTTGTGGACGGTGTCGTCGTCGGTCAAGCCGATCGGCTCCGGCATGAAGTTCCCGCCAGAGTTCTTCCCAAGCCAGATAGTGCTCGATAACTATCCGCAGGTGTTTCGCATGATCCCGTTCGCGCGCTACTTCTTCAACAGCGCGCTCGTCAGCGCCATTGCCGTCACCGGCGAACTGCTATCGGCCTCGCTGGTGGCATTCGCGTTTGCCCGCCTGCGATTCCCCGGCCGCAACATCCTGTTCCTGGTGCTGCTGTCCACGATGATGCTGCCCGGCGTCGTGACCATGATTCCGCAGTTCGTCATCTGGAAAACCCTCAGCCTGGTCAACACCTATGCCCCACTCACAGCCGGTGCGTTCTTCGGGCCGGCCTTCTCCATCTTCCTGCTGCGCCAGTTCTTCCTGACGATCAACCTGGAGCTGGACGAGGCGGCCAAGGTGGACGGCGCGCACGAGTTTCGCATCTACTGGCAGATCATCCTGCCGCTGGCCAAGCCGGCGCTCGCCACCATCGGCATCTTCTCGTTCATGGCCAGCTGGAACGACTTCATGGGGCCGCTGATCTACCTCAGCGACACCGATCTGTACACGCTGGCCCTCGGCGTCAACTACCTGCGCAACTTCCGGGGCGGCGGCGAGCTGTCGTACCAGATGGCAGCGGCGACCATGTTTGTGGTGCCGTGCATCATCCTGTACTTCATCGCCCAGCGTTTCATCATCCAGGGTATCGTCACCACCGGCCTCAAAGGGTGATTGTCGATTTTGGATTTTGGATTGCGCGATGCGTCTTTCGTATTGCGTGTTGCGTGTTGCGTGTTGCGTGTTGCGTGTCGCGTATCCTGACTCCTGACTCCTGTCTCTTGACCCCTGACCCCGTCACAACACCATGCAGACGATGCTCAACCTTGCGCCCTTTGCTCGCGCCCGTTGCGCAGATCAATCCGCAATCCAAAACGCCAACTCTGAAGTCGAGTTGGAGTGGGAGGAGCCGCGCGACATCCGGCGTGTCGTGCTCGAGTTTGCCGGCCCCCTACCCGACCCCGCTGCCGTCCGCCTCGAGTACTGGCAGCGCAACTGGCCGCAGGTGGACCCCGAATCGCTCGACGGCACGCGCCGGGGCTGGATCGGCCAGGATGATCCCTTCCATGGCCGATGGATCGAACCGCGCGCGGCCTGCGCCGTGCAGGGCAACGCCCTCATCGTTGACTTCGACCCGCTCGATGTGCTCGAACTGCCGGACGTGCGCGATCTGGAGCAACGGCCGGGCTACCTGGCGCGCTATCGCCGCACATTGAAATTGCGCGTCACTGTGACCGATCGCGCTGCCGGGGCTTTTGACACGCCGACAGTGTCCGTCTACGCCGACGCCCGCGAGGTTCCCTTTGACATCCTTGCCCGGCCCGTAGAAGCAACCAGCGATAGGCCGTACACCGTCACGGCGTACAACGGCGCCGTCGAGCGCGTTGAGGCGCTGCCTGACAACACAGGCCTGCGCGTCACCGGCATAGCGACCGACGCGCCTCCCGGCTCCACGAATTGCACCCTGCTGACGTTCCGGTTCCCCACTGCCGCCGGCAGTAAGCTGTGCGTCGACGGGTTCACCGTGAACGTGTCCGATCTGCGCGCCGGCCCCGTGTGGCTGCGCGACCTGGGTGTCTACATCACCGAGGCCGTCAACGATGTGCCGTTCGCGCACTATCGCGCGCAGTGCGAGACCGCCCCACGCCAGCCGATCTATGCGCGGGTTGAACAAGCGCCAGAGCAGACCTACGCGCGCGCCACCACCGAGATTCCAGCGCTCGACATCGCGCGCCACCCACCCTACGGCTTCTACGCCGTGCTCAGCCTGGAAGCCAATCAGCAAAAGTTCGCCGTGCGGTACAACGGCGAAATTTTCACCGGCAAAGGGTTGGCCAAACTCAACAACCGCATCCTTGCGCGACTGCGCTGGCCGGGTCAGGAAATCCATTGGCGCATCGGCACGGGCGACCCACCGGACTTCCGCGAGCGCAATGGCGCGCAACGCCAATGGCCGGACGAGGGCTATCTGCCCATCATCCACACAGCCTGGCAGGATCGTGACCTGGCCTACGAGCAGATCACTTTTGTGGCGGCGCTGGACGACGCGGCAGACACTTCGACTGCTGACAGCGTGATGATGATGCGCCTGACCACGCGCAACAGCACGACATCACCGCGCCGGGCGTGTGTATGGTTGCAGGTTGCGCCGGATGAACATCTGAGCGTGGATGAGCATGGCAACGTGCTGGCGCACGGTTATACCCGGCCGGCCCAATACTCACCGGCCATGATGAAGCGCATCCCCTACGACGCGCCGGTGCTGCGCGCATGCTGCGCGCCCTCTCTGGCTGAGACAAGCGCCGGAGATGGGGGATACACCCTGACCGCTTGCGCGCTCGGCGCAAACTCTGCCACTTTTCACAACGCGATTCTCTTTGAGCGCTGGTTACAGCCGGGCGAATCTGTCGCGCTCGACATTCGCATACCCTTCATCTCGTACAGCGATCCGGCAGACTGGCAACGTGTGCGGGCGTCGGACATGCAACAGACGCAAGCAAGAGTCGCCGACTTCTGGCGCGCCCAGATCGCGCGCGGAGCCGGCGTGCAGTTGCCGGCCACAGAGCGCGACCTGGAAGATTTCACGCGCGCCGTGCCGGCCCACATCTGGATCAGCGCCACGCGCGACCCCATCACCCGCCACATCGTGGTTCCGCCCGGCACATTCTGGTATGGCGCATGCGGCAACGAGGCCGCCTGGCAAACCGTCGGCCTGGATTGCTGGGGCTATCACGAGCGCGCCCGTGAGTATCTCGAATCGCTGCTGGCCGTTCAGGGCACGGTCAAGCCGGACGGCGATTTTCGCTCTGCCGAGGGCGCGTTGCAGGCCATCGACTTCGATCAGGGACAGGTCAAGCCGAGCCACTTCTACTACAACCTCGATCACGGCACGATTCTCGAAGGGATTCTGTTTCATTACCGCATCACCGGCGACCAGGACTGGCTGCGCAAAATCGCGCCCAATGTCATCGCCGCCTGCGACTTCATCATCCGCGAGCGCGCTGCAAGCGCCGGCCGTGATGCGCGCACCAGAGGACTTTTGCCGCCCGGCCATCTGGAAGACAATCCCGAATGGCGTTACTGGTTTGCCGTGAACGCGCACGCTTACGGCGGCATGAAAATGGCCGCCGACGCGCTGGCCGAGATCGACCATCCGCAGGCAGATCGCATCCGTGAGGCGGCAGCCGCATACCGCGCCGACATTCTGACAGCCGTGCGCGAAGCCCGCATTGCGTCGCCCGTGGTGCGGCTGCTGAACGGGGTGGCCGTGTCGCATGTGCCGGCCCGTGCCGAGTTGCGCGGACGCGAATACGGCTGGATCCGCGAAGTCAGCTATGGGGCCATCCACCTGTGGGATGGCGGCCTGTTCGAGCACGATGCCCCAGAGGTGACCTGGATTTTGCAAGACCTGGAAGACAACGGCTTCATCAACCGCGAGTACGGCTTCGGCATCAACGTGGATGACGACTGGTTCAGCATGGGCGGGGTCACCTCGCAGCCAAACCTGATGAGCATCGACCTGACCTACCTGCGCCGCGATCAGGTCAAACACGCCTTGCGCAACTTCTACAACAACCTGGCGTACGGTCTGTACCGTGACATGCGCGTACTGACCGAGTGGATGAGCGAGCCGGGGCTGGGGGCCGGCCCGTTCTACAAGCCATCCGACGAGGCGCGCGTCATCACCTGGTTGCGACACCATCTTGTCACCGAAGAGCCGCCCGATGCCACCTGCGGCGATCTGGGGCAATGGACGCTGTGGCTGGGCAAAGGCACACCGCGCGCATGGCACGCCGATGGCCAGTCGTTTGGCGTGACCGATCTGCCCACTTTCTTCGGTCCTGTCAGCTTCAGCGTGACTTCCTGCCTGGCAGCGCAGGATGAACTACGCGCGCAGGTCAGGCTGAATCTGCGCCGGCTGCCGCGCGAGATCAAGCTGCGGCTGCGCCATCCGACAGGCCGGCCCATCCAACGCGCCACCGTCAACGGCCAGCCGGCCCCCTTCGATGCAGCGCGCGAGTGCGTGTCGCTGCCGGCGACGTTGCAGGCCGAGTGCGAAGTCGTGGCGCAGTACGAATAGGTTGCCTCAAGACCTCGCGGTGTTTTGAGACCCGCGAGGTCTTTTTCTGTGGCATCCTATGCCCCATGAACACCCTCATCTCGATCGTTCAAAGCGACTTTGGAAACGATGATGTCGAACGGCCGGTCATCACTGCGCGCGGGTTTGAGTGCCGCTGGCACAACGCCCAGACCACCGAAGCTATCATCGCGGCGGGCCAGGGCGCGGCCGGCATTCTGGTCGAGTGGATCAACGTCACCGACGAAATTCTGGCCGGCTGGCCAGAATGCAAAGTGGTGGCACGCTATGGCGTTGGCTACGACAACGTCGATCACGAGGCGGCGGCAAAGCGCGGCATCGCCGTGATGAACGTGCCGGATTATTGCCTCGACGAAGTGGCCGAGCACGCCATCGCGCTGATGTTCGGCGTGTCGCGCAACATCGTGCGCAACAACGACGAACTGCGGCGCGGCGAATGGCGCTCCAGCTTCTCCGGCTTCCGCACCCTCACCGGCAAAACCTTCGGCATCGTCGGCTTTGGGCGCATCGGCAAGGCTACGGCCAAACGCGCTGCCGGCCTGGGTATGCGGGTCATGGCCTACGACATCAACCCCGTGCCGCTGCCAGGATTGGATGTCACCTTCACCGACAGCCTGGAGGAATTGCTGCCCCAAGTGGACGTGCTCAGTCTGCACGTGCCGCTCACCCCACTGACCCGGCGCATGATCGACCGGAGCAAACTAGCCTTGATGAAAAAGGATGCCATCCTGGTGAACACGGCGCGCGGGCCGGTGGTGGTTCAGCAGGATTTGGCTGACGCGCTGATGCGCGGGCATCTGGCCGGCGCCGGCCTCGACGTGCACGAGGTGGAGCCACTGCCGATGGACGCGCCCATCCGCCAGTGCCCCAACGTGATCCTGACCTCGCACATGGCGTTCTACTCGCCCGAGTCGCTGATCCGCATGCGCAGTTGGACGGCCCAGAATGCAGTCGACTTTTTGAGCGGCATCGACAACGGGCGGATCGTGAACGGGATCAAGCCGAATCCCGCATAACCTCATACATGCCATGTATAATGTTTGACATGGCGATGATCCAACGGCACATCCTGTTTGACGAGCAGGACATCAAAGCGATCGAAACGGTGCAGCGCCACTACGGGTTGGACACGTTTTCGCAGGCTGTCCGGCTGGCGGCGCGACTGGCGGCCCAAATGCCGCGCACAGATGCGCCGCTGCCGCCTTCGCCCAAACATGCGCCCAAGCGCCAACTCAAGGATCTGTCGGGCATTTTTCAGGCCCGCGAGATCAGCGACGAGGAGTTCAAGGCGATGCGCGACGCATGGGCGCAGGCAAGGCGCAAGCAGCTGCTGGCGCGCCTCCACGAATAGCCGCCTGAGGAACCACAAGCGTCATCGTGAATGCCTACACTGTCGACACCCAGTCCCTGTTCCGCTATCTGGCCGGCCAGCGCAAGCGATTGTCAAAAGCCGCATGGCGCGCGTTTGAGGAGGGCAAGCTTGGACAGGCGATCATCTATGTGCCTGCGATAGTCTTGTGTGAGTTGTGGATGGTCAACCGTGTTGAAGGGCGACCGCTGGATTTCGCGCGGCTTCTGGACGAGATCGGGTCAGCGACGCAATTTGTGATCGTCCCGCTGGAGTTCGACGATGTGATGATGTTCGACGAATTTGCCGCCATTCCGAACGAGCATGACCGCATCATCGCCATCACCGCGCGCCGGATGGACGCGCCGTTGATCACAACCGACACGCAGATCATCGCCAGCCGGCTGGTCAAGGTAGTGCGCTGATGCCCTCGACGCTCATCGACTCCATCTTCTTCAAAGACCTGTACGGCACGGACGAGATGCGCGCCGTGTTCCACGACATGAGCCTGCTGCAAAAGTGGCTGGACGCAGAAGTGGCGCTGGCGCAGGCAGAAGCCGAACTGGGTCTGCTGCCGCAATGGGCCGCCGACGAAATTGCGCGCAAAGGCCGGGCCGAACTGCTGGACACGGCGGCCATCAAGCGCGGGATCGACCAGACCGTGCATCCCATTGTGCCGATGATCCGCGCCTTCCAGGCCGTGTGCGAAAACGGGGCCGGCGAATTCATCCACTGGGGCGCAACCACACAGGACATCATGGACACGGCCAGCGTGCTGCAAGTCAAAGAAGCGATGGCCATCTTCGAGGCGCGTCTGAGCCGGCTGGCCGACGCGCTGGCCGGCATGGCCGCTCAGCACCGCGACACCCCCATGCCGGGACGCACCCACGGCCAGCACGCCCTGCCCATCACGTTTGGATTCAAAGCCGCGCAGTGGCTGGCCGAAGTCATGCGCCACCAGGAGCGGCTGGCGCAACTCAAGCCGCGCGCGCTGGTAGGACAGTTTGCCGGAGCAGCCGGCACGCTGGCCTCGGTGGCCGAACGCGGCTTCGAGATTCAGCGCCGCATGATGGCGCGTCTGGGCCTGGGCGTCCCGCTCATCACGTGGCACACCGCCCGCGACAACATGGCCGAGTTCGCCGGCTGGCTGGGCCTGGTCGCGGCCACGCTGGGCAAAATCGCCCATGAAGTCATCCTGCTGCAAAAGACCGAAGTGTGGGAGGTCGAGGAGCCGTTCAACGCGGGCAAGGTGGGCAGCAGCACCATGCCGCACAAGCGCAACCCAATGCTCTGCGAGGCGCTGCTGGCCCTGGCGCGCATGGTGATGAACGCCGCGCCGCTGGGGCTGGACGCCATGATTCACGAGCATGAGCGCGACTGGAGCAACGAGCACATCGAGTGGGCCTTCATCCCAGAGGCGTGCATCATGACCGATGGCGGGCTGGCGCTGACCCTGCGGGTGATCGAGGGGCTGCATGTGCATCCAGATCGCATGGCCGCCAACCTCGATGCCACGCGCGGGCTATGGCTATCAGAGGCGGTGATGCTGGCGCTGGCGGAAAAGGTGGGCCGGCAAACGGCGCACGACGTGGTGTACCAGTGCGCCATGCGCGTGGTGGATCAAGGCGTTGATTTTCGCAGGGCGCTGGCCGATGAAGAGATTGTGACGCGCCATCTGTCCGAGGCAGACATCGAGCGATTGCTTGACCCGCAGCGCTACACCGGTCTGGCCGGCGAATTCGTCGATCGCGTGCTGCGGCGGTATCGGCCACACTAAGCGCAGAGAGAACAAACATGGACTGGCATTCGTGGATCAAACAACAAATCCCGCGCACGGCCATTCAGCGCGGTGGTGCAACCGTGTGGCCAAAGGGCGCGCATGGACTGATCGGCGACACCCTGGGGCCGATCATGCACGCCCATCATCAGGCGTCTGAAATCTTCTACTTCGTCTCCGGCCGTTGCCGGCTGGAGGTGGGCAACGGCGAAGAGCTATTCGAGCCGGGCGACTTTGTGCTCGTGCCACCCCTGCTGCCGCACAACTTGTGGAACGCCGGCAACGATGACCTGCTGGTGTTCTGGCTGGTCGCGCCCAACCTGATTCACGACAAATGGCACACCGAAGGCTTTACGCCGGCCGAGATGAGCCTGAAAGTGATGCGCAGCCATGTGGCAGCCGGTGCTGTGTTGCCAAGTGACGCCAACATCCGCAGTACCCTGGTCACGCTATCTGGCAAAACAGAGCAGTCCGGCGCGCGCAACAGCCTGGCCGGCCAGACCCGCCCAGAACAGGAGGTTGTGCTGTACATTGTGGAAGGTCAGGCCAACGTTCGCGTGGGCAAATTGCGCGGGACGCTCGACGCGCACGATTTCATCCATGTGCCGGTTGAGACTGCCTACTCCGTCGCGCCCGTCGGCGGGCCGGCGCTGGTGATGGTGTTCGAGATGCCGGGATGAGGCGCAGCAACGCAAGGCACTAGAGAAACAAAGAGGAGACGCTATGTTGCTCAAAGATCGTGTGGCAATCGTGACGGGCGCAGGGCGCGGCATCGGCTATGGCATTGCCGAGACATTCGCCCGTGAAGGCGCGCAGGTCGTGATCGGCGAGCTGGTCGAGGAGCGCGGGCGCGAAGCCGCCGAAAAGCTGACGGCGCAGGGCTATCGCGCGCAAGCTATCCGGCTGGATGTGACTCAGCCGGAATCGTGCCGGCTGTTGTGCGAACAGGTGATGGCCGAGCATGGCCGGATCGACACGCTGGTCAACAACGCCGGTTTATTTATCCTGCACAAGAGCGAAGACATGCCCGAAGCCGACTGGCGCATCCAGATCGACGTCATGCTGAACGGCGTGTTCTTCATGACGCAAGCCGTGGCGCGCGCGGCCATGATCCCGCAGCGGCGCGGCAGTGTGGTCAACATCGCCTCGATTGGGGGAATGGGCGGCTGGCCGATGCGCTCGGCGTACAACGCGGCCAAGGCCGGCGTGATCGTGCTGACCGAAGTCCTGGCAACCGAGTGGGCGCACTACAACATCCGGCTGAACTGCGTCTCGCCGGGCGTGACGCGCACCGAGATGATGGACGTGGCGATCAAGCAGGGCGTGGCCAACGTAGCGAAATATTCCAACCGCACCCCATTGGGCCGGGTGGCCGAGGTGTCGGAGATTGCCAGCGCGGTGCTGTTTCTCGCGTCAGACCGCGCCAGCTATGTGACGGGCGAAAACCTGCGCGTGGACGGGGGGTGGGTGCCGTGGGCCAATCTGAACGCCATGGGATTCCCGGAGTAGAAACATGGATAACCGAGTTGTTGTCATCACCGGCGCCGGCCAGGGACTTGGCCTGGCGTTCGCGCGCCGCTTTGCGCAAGCCGGCGCGCATGTCGTCATTGCCGAGTTGAACCCCGACACCGGCCACGCCGCCGCCGAATCTCTGCGGGCTGCGGGGTTCTCGGCGCAGTTCGAGCCGCTGGATGTGCGCGACCCGCAGCAAAGCGCGGCGCTGGTGGACAGGCTGGCCGGCCAGCACGGCCACATCGACGTATGGGTCAACAACGCCGGCATCTCGCGCCTGGGGCCGGCCGAGCAGATGCCTCTGTCCTACTGGGATGACAGCATCGCCGTCATGTTGTCCGGCGCGTTCTACTGCGCGCAAGCAGTGGGCCGGCACATGCTGGCGCGCGGCTCAGGCGTGATCGTGAACATCGCCTCGGTGACGGGCATGGCGCATCACCACGATCGCGCCGCCTACAGCGTGGCCAAGGCCGGCGTGATTGCGCTGACCGAGGCGCTGGGCGTCGAGTGGGCCGGGCGCGGCGTGCGCGTGGTCGGCGTCGCGCCGGCTGTCGTGCTAACCGACATGGTGCGGGCGACCGTCGAAGAAGGCCAGGGCACGCTGGACGTGTTCGAGCGCCGCACCCCCATGCGCCGGCTGGGAACCCCCGAAGAGATCGCCGAGGCCGTGTTCTTCCTGGCCAGTGACGAGGCCTCTTACATCACCGCTGAAACGATGCGCGTCGACGGCGGGTGGATAGCCTATCAGCTATTTTAGATCTCGGATTTCGACTTCTGGATCGATGCCAGCCGGCTGCCCATATCCCATCGGGTCATGGCGCTTGATGCCCGAAACAACCTGGGCCTGACAGATCATCCCCGCAAGTTCGCTCCTCAGATCGGTTGGGCGCGCCGGCGCATTGTGCGTGAAGGGCGCGCCATTTCCCGAGCCTGTCGAAGACGCTACAGTCGCCCTCCGACACGCTCGGCCACCCATACCCCCAGGACTTGAACGCCATCAGGCGCGATGCAGTCACTCCGGGCAGGGACTTACGCCCGAATAGTTGACATTTGGCTTTTTTCAACTAAAATACTGGTTGAAATAGCGTCTTATCAGACTATAAGATGGTCGGCAAGAGGTCACGCACGGCCACTCTGGCGACAAACGAGCCGGCTATCCAACACAAGACGCAAGGGAGATCATGAAAATCGCAGCAATTACCGACGACGGCAAGACCATCAGCCGCCATTTTGGGCGCGCGCAGTACTACCTGGTTGTCACAGTGGAGAATGGCGCAATCACCCATCGCGAAATGCGCCCCAAGATGGGGCACGCCCACTTCGCCGACCAGCCGCACGAGGAAGACATACCGGGCCAGGGGCACGGCTTTGGACCGGCCTCGCATGGCCGCCACCAGCAGATGGCGCAGGCAATCGGCGATTGCCAGGCCGTGTTGTGCGGCGGCATGGGCGCCGGCGCTTACCAGAGCATGGAGCAACTCGGCATCAAGCCCATCGTCACCGAGGTGGCCTCAATCGATGAGGCCGTGCAGGCCTATGCAGCCGGCCGGCTGGTCGATCAGACCGACCTGCTGCACTGAGCGTCCATCCCAGCAGGCGCTCAGGTGTCGGACTTCTCGAAGAAGGACACCCTCGGGATACGCTTTGAGCGCGCGCCAAGAGCGCGTCGTTCAACGTGTGGATTGCGCCGCGCATCGCCAACCTGCGATGCGCGGCGTGTTGGGCGGTGTTCTGCGCTGCCCTGTTGGAGGTAAATCACATGCCACGAGGAGATCGAACCGGCCCGGCGGGTAGCGGGCCAATGACAGGTCGCGGCGC
>DAOUDB010000023.1:0-2821 GCA_034431495.1 Thermoflexales bacterium | reverse complement strand
AACCGCCCTCGATAGTTCGTCGGTCGAGCTGCCGGGATGCGCCAGAATCCGCTTGATCTGCTCGATGTAGCCGGGTGGCAGATGCGCGAACCCTGCCATCGTCTCCAATATTCTCTTGTCGCGCAGGTAATATCGCTCGTTGAGGGCGAACAGCGCCTGAGTCAGATTCGAGGCTGCACGGGTCAGGCAGCCGGCGGTGTTGTAGATGTCGCCGTGCGCGGCGAAGTCGCGCGCGTGCATGAGCGTGAATTCCGCCAACCAAAGCGAGTCGGCAATCACCTTCTGCTTCAGCCTGGGTGGGTAAGTCTTGACCCTGCCTTTCAGCCCGGCGATGCGTTGCTCGGGGTCGTACAGAGGGATGCAGATGTGAGTCTCGGCCAGATAGGTCACACTGTAGAAGCCGTAGGCTGGCTGCTGGTCGTAGTCGTGACGATGAATGCCTTGCTCAGCCTCGGCGATCGCGCGGCTGACCTGATCGAGGTTGCGGTACAGGAAATCGACCTTGCCGTGGCGCGTCTGAATCCACGCCCCGCCGTTGACCCAGGCGCCCCACTCGTAAAAGCCGGTGACGGTGGCCTGCCCATTGGCCGAGACGTCCTCTGCGACACGGCGGATATCGGCAATCGAGAATGGCCGGTCTTCGGCGTAATACAGGCCGATGTCGAGGTCAGAAGTTGCGTGCTGTGTGCCGGTGGCATACGAGCCGCCCAGGACAACGGCCGCCATGTTGGGGATCTTACAGAGTTGCCCGACAAGATGGTCGAGCAGCAGGCGCCTGGGTTCCGGGATATGGGGCAAGTTGGAGATCAACGTCATCCTGAATCGTTCTACTGGTGCGCCTCAACGCGCCGCTTTCCTTTCTCGGCCATCACCAGCACCTCTGAACCTTCCATCTGGAGTGTTCCACCTTCAACTGCGCGCACGGCTTTCACACCGCGCAGCAACACCCGCCACGGCTTGCCGGCCTCCGGCCCATCCACCTGCACCGTAATCCGCCGGCCCTCCCGGCGCGCAGTTGCCGTCATCGCCACACCGCCGCGCAGCGTGGGCACGGTCGTGGTGGCCGTCGCATCGTCGGCCAGCTCGAACACGTGGAACGTCACGCCGTCTGCGAAATCGTAGTCGGGCCGCTGCTCGTTCGCGCCGACGGCAATGATCGAGTTGGGCCGTGCCATCAGCGGCAGGTTCAGATAGCCGTGTGTTTCGCGCAGCCATCGACCGCCTTCGATGACCTCGCCGCTGAGAAAGTGCGTCCATCGGCCGGCCGGCAGATAGTAGTCCACCACGCCTTCTGGAGAGAACACCGGCGCGACCAGCAACGAATCACCCAGCATGTACTGCCGGTCGAGCGTGTCGCAGGCGGGGTCGCCGGGGAAAGCCAGCGGCATGGCGCGCATCACCGGCAGGCCCCGTTTGTGCGCCTGGCATGCAGCGCCGAACAGGTACGGCATCAGTCGGCACTTGAGTTTGGTGAAGTATCGCAGCACGTCTACGGCTTCATCGTCGAACAGCCACGGCACACGATACGAGCTGCTGCCGTGCAGCCGGCTATGCGACGACAGCAGACCGAACGCGCACCAGCGCTTGTACACATCCGCCGATGCCGTGTGCTCGAAGCCACCCATATCGTGGCTCCAGAAGCCGAAGCCCGACAGGCCCAGCGACAGCCCGCCGCGCAGACTCTCGGCCATCGACTCGAAAGTGGCCGTGCTGTCGCCGCCCCAGTGCACCGGGAACTGCTGGCCGCCGGCTGTGGCCGAGCGCGCGAACACGGTCGCCTCGCCCCGGCCCAGCTTTTCCTCCAGCGCTTCGAACACAGTCTGGTTGTAGAGATAGCTGTAGTAGTTGTGCATCTTCAGCGGGTCAGAGCCGTCGTGATACACGACATCGATGGGGATGCGCTCGCCGAAGTCGGTCTTGAAGCAATCGACGCCCATGTCCACCAGCGCGCGCAGTTTGTCGCCGTACCAGCGTCGCGCGTCGGGGTTGGTGAAGTCCACCAGCGCCATGCCGGCCTGCCACATGTCCCATTGCCACACGTCGCCGTTAGGGCGCTTGAGCAGATAGCCTTTCGCCATGCCTTCGTCGAACAGCGCCGAGCGTTGCGCGATGTAGGGGTTGATCCACACACAGATGCGCAAGCCGCGCGCCTTCAATCGCCGCAACATGCTGGCCGGATCGGGGAAACAGCGCTCGTCCCACTCGAAGTTGCACCAGTGGAACTCCTTCATCCAGAAGCAGTCGAAGTGAAACACGTGCAACGGCAAATCGCGGTCGGCCATGCCCTGGATGAAGCCGGTCACGGTCTGCTCGTCGTAGTCGGTGGTGAACGATGTGGTCAGCCACAACCCGAACGACCACGCCGGCGGCAGCGCGGGCCGGCCTGTCAGCGCGGTGTAGCGTTCCAGCACTTCCGCTGGCGACGGCCCGTAAATCACGAAGTAATCGAGCGATTCGCCTGGCACGCTGAATTGCGCGCGCTCGACCTTCTCCGAGCCGATCTCGCACGACACTTTTTCCGGGTGATTGATGAACACGCCGTAACCCCGGTTGGTCAGGTAGAACGGGATGTTCTTGTAAGCCTGCTCGCTGGCTGTGCCGCCATCCTCGTTCCACAGATCGACCGCCTGGCCGTTCTTAACGAATGGCGTGAATCGCTCGCCCAGGCCGTACACGCACTCGCCCACGCCCAGGGCCAGTTGTTCGTGCATGAAGCGGCCTTCCGGCGTGTCCACGAAGCCCACGCTGCGCCAGCCGCTGTGGGTGAGGGCCTTGTCGCCGGCCATGTACTGCACCTTCCAGTCGCCGGTTTTGCTCACGC
>DAOUDB010000022.1:0-14699 GCA_034431495.1 Thermoflexales bacterium | reverse complement strand
GCGCTGGACACGCTGGCCGAGCGCGCAGCGCTGGAGGGGGACTGGGCGACCGTCGCGCGGCACAGCGAAAGACAACTCGGCCTGGAGGCCTGGCACGAGCCGGCGCACCGCCGCAGGATGCAGGCGCTGGCCCGGCAGGGTCAGCGCGCGGCGGCGCTGGCACACTATCAGGCCTGCGAACAGATTCTGCGCCGCGAGTTCGGCATCGCGCCCGAGCCGGACACACAGCGGCTGGCCGAGGCCATCCGCGCCGGCCAGTGGCCCGGCGCGCCGGAGTCTCCCGCGCCGGCGCAGAATCACGCCGAGTCGCTCGACCGGCTGCCATTTGTGGGCCGCGAGCGGGACGCGCGCGCCCTGACAGACCTGCTCAACCGGCCGGAGGCGCGCCTGGTCAGCGTCATCGGCGAGGGCGGCATTGGCAAAACCCGGCTGGCGATCCGCGCCGCGCAGGACATGCGCTTTGCCTTCGAGGACGGCGCGCGCTTCATTTTCCTGCACCCCGAAGACCGGCCGGCCGACGCGCCGGAAACAGCCCGCGCGCGCGCAGCGTCGCACCTGGCGTGGCACATCGCCGACGCCTGCCAGATCACGCTGAGCGATCGCCGCCCGCCGAAAACCGAGGTGATCGCCGCGCTGAAATCGCGTCATTACCTGCTGGTGTTCGACAGCTTCGAGCACGCCCTGGAAGCAGGCGCGTTCCTGAACGAACTGCTGGAAGCCGCGCCCGGCTGCGCCGCGCTGGTTGCCTCGCGGCAGCGGCTGAACCTGCGCTGCGAACAGGTGTTTCGGCTGGACGGGCTGTCGCTGGAGGCCGAAGACGAGGCCGGCAGCGCCAGCGCGCAGATGTTTCTCGCGCTTGCCGAGCGCAACGGCGCGCGGCCTGTCGCGCCCAATGCCCGCCCGCAGATCGAGGCCATTTGCGCGGCGCTGCACGGGGCGCCGCTGGGCATCGAGCTGGCCGCAGCCTGCCTGAGCAGCATGGGATTGTCGGCGCTGCGCGAGGCGGAGCAGCGCAATCCCGACAGCCTGAACACACCCATCGCCGACCTGCCGGCGCGCCATCGCAGCCTGAACGCCGTGTTCGAGTCGGCCTGGGAGACGTTGAGCGAGGCAGGCCGGCAGGCGCTGGCTGCGCTCAGCGCGCTGCGCGCGCCCTGCCCGCCCCAGGCCGCGTTGCATCTGGCCGGCGGCCCCTCGGCCCTCAACGCGCTGATCGAGCAGTCGCTGGCGCGTCAACTGGCCGACGGCAGGGTGTGGATGCACGAATCCACGCGCCACTTTGCGGCGGACAAACTGCGCGCCGCAGGGCCGGCCGCCGAACATGCGGCGCGACGCCGGCACGCCGAGTGGTTTCTGCGCTGGCTGGCCGAATCCCATGCCGCGCTGCGCGGCCCCGAAAGCTTTCAGATCCGCGAGCAACTGATCGCCAGCTTTGATGATCTCGACGCGGCCTGGCGCTGGGCGCTGACGCATGGGGCATGGACAGCACTGGCCAAGGCCACCTTTGGCTATGAGGTGCTGCATCGCCTGGCCGGCCGGCCGGCCGACGGCGTGGATCGCTTTGCCCATGCGCTGGCATCCATGCCACCGCCGGGCGATGACGCGACGCGCCGCCTACGCGCGCAGCTGCTGATTGCCAGAGATACGCTGCAATCCCTCCGCACCAGCCAGTCGGACACTGAAGCCGGCCTGCGCGAAGCAGCCGAGCTGGCCGAGCAGATCGGCGATCCGGCGCTGAGCATCCGAGCATGGAACCGGCTGGCCAGGGAGCTGCGCAGCCACGGCTACGACGGCGCAGAGGCGGCGCTGGCGCGCGCCCGCGCTGCGCTCCAGTTGCTCGGTGAGCAGGAGACCGATGCCGACACGCTCAGCGCCCAGGTCGAATACTGGCGGCAACACGGCGCGCTTGATTTCCAGCGCGGCCGGTGGGATCAGGCCGAGCAGCACATGCGCGTCGCCCTGTCGCTGGCCCGGCAGGCCCGGGATTACCTGCTGATGCCCAAAGTGATGGAACATCTGGGCACAGTGCTCGCTGCGCGCGGCCTGCTCGAAGAAACCAGCGACCTGCTCAATCAGGCGCTGGACATCTATCAACGCCTGCGGCTGACCTATCAGCAGACCAATGTGCTGGATCTGCTGGGGCAGCGCGCCGACGCGCGCGGTGACTACGCGCAGGCGCAGCGACACTATCTGCGCGCGATCGCGCTGGCCCAGGCCAGCGGCAACCGCGACGCCGAAATGGTGAGTCGCATCAATCTGGGCATCTCCTGCGATCAGATGGGCGACTACGCGCAGGCCCTGGCGCACACACAGGCGGCGCTGGCGCTGTGCCGTGAGTTTGGCGCTGTGGATCACTTGGCCACCGTGCTGGCCAACCTCAGCCTGCACGCGCACCACAACGACAAGCATGACATGGCCCTGCGCTACGCGCGCGAAGCGACTGAGAAGGCGCAGAGCATCCAGTCGCCGGAGATAGAAGCCTATGGCTGGGAGTTCCAGGGGCACGCGCACCTGGCGCTGGGCAACACGCAGGCGGCAGACACAGCATACCGGCGCGCGCTGGACATCCGCCAGGCGCTCGGTCAGGCCGTGCTTGTGCTGGAGACGCGCGCCGGCCTGGCGCGGGTCGCCACGGCACGCGGCGACATCTCCGGCGCGGCGGGATGGGTGGAGCCGATCGCCGCGCATTTGTTGGGCGGCGGCAATCTGGATGGCGCGGAAGAAACCCTGCGCGTGTACTGGACGACCTACCAGATTCTGGCGCGCAACGACGACCCGCGCGCAGCAGCGATCCTCACGCTGGCCGTCGGGCTGTTGCAGCAGCGCGCCGCCCGCCTGAGCGATGACGCCGGCCGGGCAGCCTATCTCACTGTGGACGCGCACCGGCGCATTCTTCTGGCGGCCGGCGCAGAGGCTGGACACCGCGAGATGATGGCGCAGGCTGCCCTGGCACATCAGTAGTCCGTCAACGTCAAAATGACACGTTTCGCCTCGCGCTGTCCGCGTGAGAGAACTGGATTCCCGGTCATTCACGCGCAAGCGGGAATCACGCGAGGAATGTTCCCGCCTACGCGGGAATGACAGTGCAGGCGAGGCTTGAAGCCCCTACGCCGTCATGCCCGCGCAAGCGCTGATCGTTACACACAAGTGTTGCGCGGGACGGCGAGGGCGCCACAGTAGATGCAACCAGGAGCAGCCCGAAACGGGAGGCCAGGATCGTACTGAGCTGGTGTCAGGTCGAGCGGATGCCGCCGACGCATGTCAAGCAGGCTGCCCCATTGCGGGTGACCGTGGTGCGGGCCTGGGAAGCCGATCCCCCGGCGGGTGCTGAAGCGGTCGAATGGATTCTGCTCACGTCGGAGCAGGTAAACGACGCGGCGGATGCGCGCCGGGTCACGTCGTATTACGAATGCCGTTGGATCATCGAGGACTTTCACCAGGTCCTGAAGACCGGGTGCCGGTTGAAGACAGCCAGTTGGATGACAGCCAGGACATCCAGACCCTGGTCGGCTTTCTCGACCGGCTGGCCGTGCGCCTGTTGCAGTTGCGCCACATTGCGCGCGGCCCCTGACAGGCCGGCGGCGGGAGTCGTCGATCCTCTCCTGCTGAAGCTGCTGTGCAAGCGTTTCAACCTGCCTGACACCATCACCATTCAGGAATTCTGGCTGCGCACAGCACAGTTGGGGGCTATCTGGCTAATCCCAGGAAGCACCCGCCGGGCTGGCGCAGTCTGTGGGCCGGCTTCCTTAAGCTGACCGACTGGGCTCAGGGTGTACGCCTGCTTTCATCTGGGCCAGAGGTGCTTTGAAGTTGTGTGCAACGATCAGCGCGCAAGCGGGCATCCAGCGCACGCAACCAACCGAATTGTCGCCACATTAACCCGTCAAATTGCCTTTGATGAACCACCAGGAGCGTCCGGCCAGAAGTGCCGGCCTATTTTCGTCCACGCTTGACAAGCAGAGCCACAGACAGGATCAGCGTGCTCAGCGGCCACACCCACGCCAGGTCGCCTGGCGCGCCCCGACCGGTGCGCGCGGCGGTGCGGTGGATGCGTATGAGGCAGTAATCCCGCGTCACCCGGTCGAGGTCTTCGTCGCTCATGTTCACCGGATCGACGCCGGCGGCGTAGGCGGCAAAACCGCTATTAGCCAACACTTGGCGCAGGATCGGCAATCGTCCGGCAGAACCACTCATCTCCTCTGCCGTGCCGTTCCACCAGCCATCTGGCAGCCAGACTTCGACCGCCGGGTTGGCCATGAGATTGCGATACCAATCTGAGACACTTCCAAAGCCGGCAACGCAATAGATTTCGCCGTCCACTATCGCATAGTTCACCGGCGTGCGGCGCTGCCGCCCGCTCTTGCGGCCCGTGTGCGTGATGACCATGTAGCGCCCCAGCATCTTCGGGCCGGCGTTTAGCCATTGGCCCAGCCCCAGCCGCCATAGCAGCAGCATCAGCCGGTTGAGATACCTGAACGCTTGTCGCAACGCTTGCTCTGCTTGTGGTTGTCTATCCATTGCCCGTCTCTCGATTGCTATATCAGCGAAATCGGATAGCACGCCCTGAACGTGGTGCCCGTATCCGGAGCGGACTCGAAGGCGACCTTACCCTTCAGATACCGCTCGCTGAGCATTTTGATGCTGTATGTGCCCAGACCGCGCCCGGGACCTTTGGTCGTGAACGAGCACTGGAACACCTGCAATTGCGCTTCTCGCGGCATAGAGCCAGGATTGTGCACCCAAAACTCGGCCCCTCCATCCACCGCGCGACAGCCCAGCGTCACGTTTTCGTTCGGCTTGCAGGCTTCCAGGGCGTTCTTGACCATGTTCGTGATCACCCGGCTGAGCAGGATGTGGTCCGTAACCAGCGCGATGTCCTGTGCGTCCGGCGCAACGCGAACCCTTCGGCCTCTTGCGATGTCATAGCCGCGACTTAGCACCGCCGCCTGATACAGCACATCCAACGAATGCACCGGGCCGGCGCGAACGATCAGATCATGGTTCTCCGCCGCCACCAGTTCACGTTGAGCGTTTATCTCGTCAATCAGAAGATCGATGACCGTTGACAAATCGGCTTTGAGTTGAGATTGCTCCTCCGGCGTGGCGTCATTCAACAAACTCACCAAACTGGAGGCGCCGCTGGCCGTGTTGAGGATATCGTGAAAAAATACCCGCTCCAGCGCGCGCCGACGCTTTTCGTCGCTGATGTCCTTGACTGTGAACACAGTGAAACTGTCGTTATCCAGTCGAACTGGCGTTGACCAGACGCGCAAGTCAAGCGCCTCGCCGTTGTCCAGTGTCATCCGGCACTCCTCCACATCCGAGCGCCCTCCCAGACCAGCCACAATCGCGCGCATCGCGCCGCACCTCGTGCAGAACTCAGTTGTCCCGCAACCTCCTGCTGTCTCTTGAGCATGCACACAGCGCAATGCCTCGCCCGGACGCAAACCATTCACGCTCTCGCGCGATTCCAAATTCAAATAGCGGACCAGCGCTTGATTGGCAAACACGATCTGCCGTTGCGCGTTCAGAATGAGAAATATGTCGGGCACTGCATCCAGCGCCCATATCGACAACGGCATCCGAATAAACTGCGCGCTTTGCGCCTCGATCTCATGAAAGCCGAGACGGTCAGCGCAAGCGAACGCGGTGGATGGTGAATGGGTTTGCATGGAGGCGCCTCAATATCATTCCATTGTAGAGCAAGGCGGCGCAAACACCCGCCGCAGCGCCATTGCCGATTCAGCGCAAGCGAGGTCCGGCGCGTTGCCCTGCGGGCGCCGTTGCCCAACGTAATCGGCGCTCATCAACACGTGCGCGGCCTCGTCGCAGTAGCATACTATTTCAACATTTTGCGCGATTCACTGGAGAACACCTGTGGCGCTCTTCTTTGTCTTTTTCGCATTGGGGCCGGCCCTGTGTGGCTTCTCGATGGCATACCTCTTGCGGTATCCGGCGGATTGGCCGGCCCCTCTTACGATGTGTGTGATCAGCCTGCTGCTCACCCTGGTCACGCAAACATGGGGGACCAGGCGCCTGAAGCAGCTCATCTTGCCACAGCATCAGTTTGCCTTGAGTGCGTTACGATGGGGCGGGCTGATGATGGGTCCCATTACGGGCCTGATGGCTTACGTTGCGCTGTTGGCGCAATAGCGTGAGCGTTCCAGACCCATCCCAAAAGCCGGGCGCTACAATATGCCGCGTTGCGCGGCGCGTCTTACGGGCGCATGCTCGCGCATTCACCGGAGCACAGAATGACCTTGATACAAGACGCCCTCGACTATCACAGCAGCCCGCCACCCGGCAAGCTGGAAATCGTGCCGACCAAGCCTTCCGCAACACAGCGCGACCTGTCGCTGGCCTATTCTCCCGGCGTGGCCGAGCCGTGCCTGGCTATCGAGAAAAACCCTGAAGACGCCTATCTGTACACCGGCAAGGGCAACTTCATCGCCGTTGTCACCAACGGCACGGCTGTGCTGGGACTCGGCGACATCGGCGCGCTGGCCAGCAAGCCGGTCATGGAAGGCAAAGGCTTGCTGTTCAAGCGCTTCGCCGATGTCAATGCCATCGACATCGAGATCAACACCCACGATCCCGACCTGATTATCCAGACCGTCAAACTGCTGGAACCCACCTTCGGCGGCGTGAATCTGGAAGACATCAAAGCGCCGGAATGCTTTTATATCGAAGAGACGCTGAAGCGCGAGATGAACATCCCGGTGTTCCACGACGACCAGCACGGCACAGCCATCATCTCTGGGGCCGGCCTGCTGAACGCGCTGGAGCTGCAGGGCAAGCGCATCGAAGACGCGCGCATTGTGTTCAACGGCGCCGGGGCATCGGCGATTGCCTGCGCCCGCTTCTATCTGGAGCTGGGCGCGCGGCGCGAGAACATCCTGATGTGCGATAGCAAAGGCGTCATCTATCGGGGCCGCGCGTCAGGCATGACGCCGCAAAAAGAAGAATTCGCCGCCGACACCCCGCTGCGCACGTTGGCCGAAGCGCTGGCCGGCGCCGATGTGTTCGTGGGTCTGTCGGTCAAAGACGCCGTGACGGCGGAGATGGCGAAGACGATGGCTGACCGGCCAATCATTTTTGCGCTGGCCAACCCGGACCCGGAAATCCCCTACGACATCGCCAAAGCCGTCCGGCCCGACGCGATTGTGGCCACAGGCCGCTCTGACTTCCCCAACCAGGTCAACAATGTGCTGGGCTTTCCGTTCATCTTTCGCGGCGCGCTCGACGTGCGCGCGCGCCAGATCAATGAAGCCATGAAAGTCGCGGCCGCGCGCGCGCTGGCAGCCCTGACGCGCGAAGATGTGCCGGAATCCGTAGTCAAAGCGTATGGTCTGTCGTCGCTCCAGTTCGGCCCGGATTACATCATCCCCAAGCCGGTGGATCCGCGCGTGCTGCTGTGGGAGGCGCCGGCGATTGCCCAGGCCGCCATGGACAGCGGCGTGGCGCGCATTCACATCGACATCGACCGCTACCGCGAACAGCTCGAAGCCCGGCTGGGCAAATCCAAAGAAATGATGCGCATTGTGTTCAACAAAGCCAAAGCGCGCCCCAGGCGATTGGCGCTGGCCGAAGGCGAGAACGAGCGCATCATCCGCGCGGCGCGGCAGATCGCCGAAGAGAAGATCGCTGCGCCGGTGCTGTTGGGCAACCGGGTCAATATCGTTGCCCGGGCGCACGATGCGCGGATCGACTTGACCGGCGTCGAAATCGTCGATCCCGCCAAATCGCCCGATCTCGAACGCTACACCCGGCGCCTGTTCGACCTGCGCGCGCGCAAAGGCGTGACACGCCATGAGGCCGAACATCTTATCCGCGATCCGAACTACTACGCGGCCGTGATGGTGGAACTGGGCGAAGCGGACGCGATGCTGACGGGGTTGAGCTTTCACTACCCGGATGCCTTGCGCCCGCCTTTGCAGATCATCCGCACTGCGCCGGAATGGACTACCGCCGCCGGCGTGTACATGGTCACCCTGCGCAATCGCGTCCTGTTCTTCGCCGACACCACCATCAACATCGATCCCGACGCCGAAAAGCTGGCCGAGATCGCTATCCTGACCGCGCGACTGGCAACCCATTTCGATATCGAGCCGAGCATCGCCATGCTGAGTTACTCGAACTTCGGCAGCGTGCGCGATTCGCGCACGGACAAGGTGCGCCAGGCCGTGGAAATCGTCCGGCAACGCGCGCCGCAGTTTGACGTGGACGGCGAGATGCAGGCCGACACGGCGCTGGTTCCCGAGTTGCTCAAGGGCACCTATCCGTTCAGCACCCTACGCCAGCCGCCCAACGTGCTGATTTTCCCCACCCTCGAAGCCGGCAACATCGGCTACAAACTGGTGCAACGGCTGGGCAATGCCGAGGTGGTCGGCCCGATCGTGGTTGGTTTGAACAAGCCGGCCTACGTGCTGCAACGCGGCGACGAAGTCAAAGACATTGTCAACCTGGCCGCCATCGCGGTGTTGGAAGCGCAGGAATCCGGCAAGTAGCAAGGATTAACCGAATTTCCATCGAGGTGATGCATGGCAATCGACCAGCGGCACGACAAAGACACCTTCTTTTTCATCCCCCATACTCACTGGGAGGGCGCCGTGTTCAAGACGCGCGAGGCGTATCTCGACATGGGCCTGCCCAACATCTCTCGCGCGCTGGCATTGCTCAAACAGCATCCCACCTATCGTTTCACATTGGACCAGGTCTGCTACGTCAAGCCGTTTCTGGAGCGCTATCCGCACGAGGCCGAGGCGTTCCGGCGATTCGTTGACGAAGGCCGGCTGGTCATCGTCGGCGGCATGGACGTGATGCCCGATGTCAACATGCCGGGCGGTGAATCCATCGTCCGGCAGGTGTTGTACGGCAAGCGTTACTTCCGCCAGGCGCTGGGCTTGGATGTGACCATCGGCTGGCCGCTCGACACCTTCGGACATCATCCGCAGATGCCACAGTTGTGCAAGCTGGCCGGCATCCACTCGCATTGGTTCTTTCGCGGCGTGCCGGATTGGGATACGCCGGCCGAGTTCATCTGGGAAGGCATCGACGGCTCGCGCATCACCGCGTTCTGGCTGCCGCACGGCTATGCTGTGACGTTTGGCTCGCCCAGAACACTGCCCGAGTTCTCAGCCTTCTTCCGCGAACGCTATGATCTGCTCGCGCCATTTGCGCGCGCGCCGGGCCGGGTCGGGCTGGCCGGCGCCGATGTGTGCGAGCCGGAATCGCACGTGCCCGAACTGGCAGAGGCATTCAACCAACAGCCCGATGCGCCGTTCGAGATTCGCATTGCCACACCCGCCGACTACGAAGCATGGGTCAGCGCGCGCGACGATTTGCCCGTGCTGCGCCTCGACCTCAACCCCATCTTTCAGGGCATCTACAGCAGCCGCATCGAACTGAAGCAGCGCACCCGCGAACTGGAGCGTCTGTTGCTCACCGCCGAGAAGCTGCAAACGATCAATGGCTGGCTGGCAGACCCGGCCAATGGCGCGCGCCGCGCGTATGACCTGTGGCCGGCCTGGGAGCCGATGTTGTTCAACCAGACCCACGATCTGATGTCTGGCGTGATGACCGACCACGTCTACGAAGACACGCTGCACAGCTACGACCACTCGCGGCGTCTGGCCGAGGCCGAGATGCAGGCCGGCCTGAACGATCTGATCTCGCGCATCGACACGCGGGGAGAGGGCGTGCCGCTGGTCGTGTTCAACGCGCTGAGCTGGGCACGCAACGATATCGTGATCGCGCCGATCGGCTTCGCAGACCCCCGTGTGATGGATGTGAACGTGCGCGACCCCGAAGGCCGGCTCATCCCGGCACAAATGCTGAACGTGCAGCGACACGACAACGGCGCCCTGTTGCAGGCCGACATTGCTTTTGTGGCCCACGACGTGCCGGCGCTGGGCTACGCCGTCTATCATGTCATTCCGCTGGCCGAACCGGCGACAAGCACGCCGCTTCCCGCGCACTCCGGCACAGCACTGGAAAACGAGCACTATCGCGTCGAGATCGATCCGGCCAGTGGCGCCATCGCACAATTGGTGAACAAGGCCGACGGCTGGAATGTGCTGAGCGGGCCGGCCAATGTGGTGGCGCAGGAAGAGGATCACGGCGACCTGTGGGAGCCTTACCAGCCACTGGATGGCGGCAGCCGCATCGCCATGCGCACGCCTCATCCGCCGCCGGAGGCAGACAAGGCGGTGTTCAGCAATGCCCCCGCCGACGCTGTCGGCGAGACGTTCGCAGGGCCGGTGGTGTCCGAGTTTCGCGTCTCGCGCCCCTTCGGCGCCAATGGTCGCTTCAGCACGCGCATCCGGGTGTACGCCGGCCTGCGCCGGATCGACATTCACACCCAACTGCTGAACAATGACTCGTTCGTGCGCTATCGCGCGCTCTTCCCAACCTCGATCCAGAACGGGCAGATCACATACGAGATCCCATTTGGGGCAATCACGCGGCCCGCCGGCATCGAGTTTCCGGCGCAACATTGGGTTGACTATAGCGACGGCACAAGGGGACTGGCGCTGCTCAATCGCGGACTGCCGGGCAACAACGTGGCCGGCGATGTGATGATGCTGTCGTTGTTGCGCAGCTCGCGCATCGTGGCCTATGGCTTCGGGGGCGGGTACGAGCCGGGCATGACCTCGGACACCGGCCTGGAATTGGGTCGCCAACTCGATTTCGACTACGCACTCTTGCCGCACCACGGCGATTGGCGCGATGCGGCGCTCTACCGCGATGGGCTGGCGTTCAATCACCCGCTCATCGCCGTAACTGCGAGCATACATGCCGGCCCACTGCCGGCCCGCCAGGGCTTCCTGGAGATCAACCATCCCAGTGTGGTGATGACGGCGCTCAAGCCGGGCGAAGAGCGTGGCGCCGTGCTGCGGGTATACGAGGCTGCCGGGCAGCCGGCGCCGCACACGCGCATCTCGCTCTCTGCCGGCCTCCGCGCCGCCCAGGAAGTCAACCTGCTGGAAGATGCGGGCGTTGCGCTGGCCGTCGCAGACGGCGCTGTTGAATTCGATCTATCGCCGTTCGAGATCAAAACGATCAAACTGGACATCTCCCGATGAAAGTGCTCATCACCGGCGCGACCGGCCTGGTCGGCAATATCGTGTATGCGCGGCTGGCCGCGCAGCCAGAGCGTTACGACGTGTACGGGTCTGCGCGCCGCCCCCGCGCGTCGGCGCGCGCCGAGACGATGGCCTATACCGACATCCCCCCGGAGCGGCTGCGTTTGGCCGATCTGACCGACTTCGCCGCGATGCAGCGCGCCGTCGAAGGAATGGACATTGTCGTTCACATGGCTGCCGAGCCAAATGGCAACGCGCCTTGGGAAAACGTGCTGAACAGCAACATCATCGGCAGCTACAACGTGTTCGAAGCCAGCCGGCTGGCCGGCGTGAAGCGTGTGATCTACGCCAGCACCAACATGGTGGTTTTTGGCTACCTGGGCAGCGAGCCGTACAAGTCGAGCCTGGCGCAGGGGCTGGAACATATCACGCCTGAAGATTTTCCGCCGGTGCGGCATGACCAGCCGGCGTGGCCGACGACCTACTATGCATGCAGCAAGATCTTCGGCGAATCGCTGGCGCGCATGTATGCCACAGTGCATGGCCTGTCGTGCATCTGCCTGCGCATCGGCTGGGTCACATCGGACGACAAGCTGCCCAGCCCCCGGGCGCGCATCCTGTGGTGCAGCCACCGCGACATCGCGCAACTGGTCGAACGCTGCATCAACGCGCCCGACAGCCTGCGCTTCGACGTGTTCTTCGGCCAGTCCAACAACCGCTACAACCTGGTCGATATCCAGCACGCCAGGGATGTGCTGGGCTACGCGCCAGAAGACAGTGCGGAAGATCATCTGGCATAGGGGCGGCAGGCCATCAGGACATGTCGATTATCATTCCCGAACGCATCGCGCGCACGGCGACTGAGATGCTCGGCGCCGTGGGCGTCGCCTGGTTGGAGCGCCTGCCCACGATCATTGCGGACTGCGCGCGGCGCTGGGCCATCATGCTCGAAGCGCCATTCACCCAACTGTCCATCAACTATGCGGCGCCGGGCACGCGCGCCGATGGCACACCGGTCGTGCTCAAAGTGTGCATCCCTGGCGATGAGTTCTTCACTGAAGCCGAGGCGCTGCGCCTGTTCGCAGGGCGCGGAGCGGCGCAACTGCTCGATGCCGACCTGGAACGGGGAGCTTTGTTGCTGGAGCGATTGCAGCCGGGCGTGTTGCTGCGCACGGTCACCGACGACGAGCGCGCCACCCATATTGCCGTCGACGTGATGAAACGGCTGTGGCGGCCAGCGCCAGCCCAACATCCATTCCCCAGCGTGGCGAGATGGGTTGGCAACATGGCCCGCAAAGCGCCGGCTCTGATTGGGCCCGGACACCCTTTTCCTTACACATGGATCGAGCGCGCCCTGGCGCTGTACCGCGATCTCACCGCTGAGCCGGCGCAATACATGCTGCTGCACGGCGATCTGCATCACGACAACATCCTGACTGCCCAGCGCGAAGCCTGGATCGCCATCGACCCCAAAGGCGTGATCGGCGAGCCGGTGTGGGAGACGGGGCCGCTGCTGATCAACCAGTTGCCGGAGCCATTGAACGTGACTGCAGCGCGGCGCGTGCTGGGCCGGCGCGTCAGCCAGTTGGCCGAAGAACTGGGCATCGACCGGCAACGGCTGGCGGCCTGGGGTCTCGTGCGCGCCGTGTTGTCCAGCTTCTGGACGGTGGAGGAAAACGGCACAGACTGGGATCGCGCGCTGATCGTGGCCGAGGCGCTGGCGGCGTAATCAGATGGCAGATGTCCGACACCTCAGAGGTGTCGGACATCTCTGAGCACGAGCAGGCACACCGACGCCGGCGGCACGCGCGCGACGATCTCAAAGGAACCGGCATCAAACTGCTCGACGTTCACCGGCTCCAGATCGCGTGCCGCATCCAGCGCCAGCGTCTCGCAACGCGCGCCCTCCCAGGGCAGATTGCGAACAGCGATTTGAATGCGCTCCGCGTCTGCCCTGAGGTTGCTGACGAGCAGCGTCGCTCCGCGAGCATCGTCTGTCAGCCCTGCGGCGATGGCCAGACCTGTGCTTGCATCGCTGCCGGCGGTGAAGACGCGCTGGGGGGTGTCGAGCAGACGACGAAAAGCGCGGAAAGCGTAGAACGCTTTCAACGGCACGCCGTACACATCGAACATGCTGAAATACGGCAGCGCATCGGCCAGGTAGAACGTGGCGATGTCGATAGGACAATCCTGCATGAACAGGAGCATCGCCGCATCGAAGGCTGCGCCGGCCGGCCCGGCGATTTCCTGCGCCAGCCGGCGTTGTTCGCGCGGGTTGGCCGCGCCGAACAGCACGCGCCAATCCATGCCCGGCGGGATGTAGTTCCACTCGTCCAGCACGCTGAGGGTATGCGTGAATCCGCGCGCGTCGAGCAGCCGGCGCACCTGCGCCGACAGGTCGACGATCTCGCGCGGGTCGCTGGTGTAGTGATGCCACGAGCAAAAGTCGAGCGGCGCATCGTGTTGGCGGCAGTAGTCCAGAAAGCCGGCCAGGAACTGGTTAGCCACGCCACCGCCGGTCATGGCCGGGCCACCGACATTCAGTTCTGGAAAGCGCGCCTTGATGGCTTTGGAGGCTACCACGTAAAGCCGGTAGTAATCCTCCCACGTGCCGCCCCAGGTGGGCGAAACATCTGAGGTCGCGCCAGAAGTCAGGTCCGGCTCGTTCCAGATCTCCCAGTGGCGCACGTTGAAGGGCGGCGCGCTGTAGTGGGCGATGATGCCCAGGCAGATGGCTGCCCACTGATCGTAGTTTTTCGGCGGCGCAGTGTGGTATTTGCGGCGGGTGTGCTCAATGCCATGACCCAGGCGATAGATCACCTGGGCGCCGGTGTTGACGATGGCCTCGATGTACTCGTCAGAGCGATCGAAATCGTAGTTGGACGCTACCGTCGGATCGGCGTCGAAGTTTGGAAAAACGGCGTTGATGTCCACCACATCGGGGTTGGGCCAGTTGGGGTCGTGGATGCGCGTATAGGGCGGCGCGAGTTCACGATGAAAAGGCGAGAGGTCGGTTAGCCCGCCCCAGGCTAACGGCCCATTGTTGACGCCGTGCAATGGGCGAATGCGTCCAATGACACGAGAGAAGTCGGCCTCGAGCAGAGGCAGGTGGGTGGGGTTTGTCACGTTGATAAGGTTCGTCAGGTTGATTAGGTTGGTGAGGTTATCACTCGCCGCGCGTGTCGATTGGCCCCGGCAACAACTCGCGCCGGCCATCGATGTATCCCGCCACCCATTGGGCCAGGCGCTTGCCCAGCCGGCGGCAGGCAGCGATTTCTTTGGCGTCGCGCGGCTCGCCGGCGGCAACAGCCCCGTAATGCAACGTGAACTGCTTGCCGACGTAGTCCGTCACGCCGAAAACCAGGAAGCCGAAATTCATGAGCACGGTCAAGAGTGCCATGCAGGTCAGTTCACTGCCGCCGCCCCACCCGCCCGATGACGAGAAGGCACAGGCAATCTTGCCGTCCACCTTGCCCCACAGGCCGTCTGACATGTCATCCCAGAAGCGCTTCATCTTCCAGGACATCACCCCCACATTGGTCGGCGAGCCGACGGCCAGGCCGTCGGCCCACAGGATGTCGTCGCGGCCGGCCACGTCCACCGGCTTCAAACGCA